>JBNLAU010000001.1:0-21883 GCA_050302295.1 Roseibium sp.
GAGATTTTGCGCATGCATTAATTAACAGGCGGCTTTACGAGTTTGCAGGCAGCTTAACTGATCGCTTACCCTAATTCGACATAGTTTGCCGGAACTTTGGAGTTTCAAACAATGAATGCTGAGCGGCAGACACATTCCGACGACGATATGGCGCTGGACCTGGGTGGTCTTCTGCGGGCCATCAGGCGTTCCATGAGCTGGCTTCTGCCTCTCACCCTGTTTGTTGCCGTCGCCGTCTTTGTGGGGCTGCAGTTCGTGGCGCCAAAATACAAGGGCGAAGCCCGGATCATCATCGAAAGCACGGAGAGCAAGTTTCCCGGTGGTTCCCGCGGCGTGGAAGAGGAGAGGGCGCTTCTCGACAGCGAAGGGGTTGCCAGTCAGGCGCAGCTGTTGATGTCCGCTGATCTTGCGCGGCGGGTTGCCAGCAAGCTCGACCTTGCGGCCATTCCCGAATTCAAGGCCAAGGGCAGCGGCAATCCCGTCAAGGATCTCCTGGCGATGATCGGGCTGGGCGGCTCGACTGCCGGCAACAGCGAGGAAGAACGGGTCCTCAAGCACTACTATAAGAACCTGGAGATCTACCGCCTGGAAGGCTCGCGCGTGATCGCAATCGACTACACGGCGGAAAATCCGGTGCTCGCGGCAAAAGTGGCCAACGCCATCGTCGATGAATATCTGTCGCTGCAGTCCAGCGCCAAGCGGCTGACGACAGAAAGAGCCTCCGCCGCCCTTGAGCCGCAGATTGTCGAGTTGCGCAAGGAAGTGCAGGCCGCACGGCAGGCGGTCGCGGATTTCCGGGCCCGCGCCGACCTTCTGATCGGAGCCGACAACATTCCGCTCAACCAGCAGCAGCTTGCAGAAACCAGCAGCGACTATTCCTCGGCTCAGGCAACCAAAGCGGAATCGCAGGCCAAAGCCGACCTGATCCGCGAGCTCCTGAATTCAGGCGGTTCGCTGGAATCGGCCAGCGATGTTCTCAACTCTCCGCTGATTCAGCGTCTGCGCGAGCGGCAGGTGGTAATTCAGTCGAGTATCGCCGAGCTCTCGATCACGCTTTTGCCGAACCATCCGCAGCTGAAGGCACTGCAATCGCAGCTGGGCGATTATGACCGCCAGATCAGGGCTGAAGCCCGCAGGGTCCTTCAGGGGCTGGAAAACGACGCCAAGGTCGCCGACCAGCAGGCCAAGGCGCTGGAAGCGCGGCTGGACGAGTTGAAGACCGCCGCCGCCAAATCCAATGCGGATCAGGCGCGCCTCACCGAATTGGAGCGGGAAGCCAATGCCAAGGCCATGCAGCTGGACCAGCTTCTCTTAAGCTACCAGGAAGCGGACTCCCGGCTGCGGGCACAGGTTCTTCCCGCCGATGCCCGCATCATTTCCCAGGCCGCAGTGCCGGTTGAGCCGGATTCGCCCAAAATTATCGCCAGCACAATCATCGCGGCCCTTGTGACTTTCATTCTAGGCTGTGCCTTCGTGCTGATGCGCGAGTTTCTGAGGGGTGACGCGCTCTACAGAATGAACCAGGTCGAGCCGGCATTTGCAGGAGCTCAGGCGGCCACGGGAAATGGACGCACCGCCGCTGCCTCCGGCGAGCCGGGCCGCGTTATGTCTGCCGGTCCAGAGGAGGGCGACGATTTTGGATGGCAGCGCGGCTACAGCCAGACCGTTGCCAATTACCAGATGGATTCTGATTTCCGGGGCAGCCAGACACCTGACGAGATGATGCCGGAAGAAGAGCCGGAACACATGGATGAGCCGGAGCGCTTCATCGACGAAGAACCCGATCGCAAGCGAAACCGCCGCCGCGCGAAGCGTGCCCGTTATGATCAAGACGTTGCACCCGACTGGGTCGGGCATCTGCATGCCCCGCATGTGGAGGAAGAGCGATACCCGGTTCGCGATGCGGCTCTTGACCGGACGTCGGAAGCTGAATTGGAGCAGCCTGGCGAGGCGAATTCCGCAGCCCGGCTCGGCCGTTCGCCGGAAGCCGTAGACAGCTCACCGACGTACGCGGAGGAAGTTGAACCCGAGGGCCGGATTGTTGTTCTGAGCGTCGATGACGAGGGCTTGTCTCACGAACTGGCGTTCGATCTGGTGCGCAAAGCCGCCAAATCGGGCAATTCCTCTCTCATCGTGGAGGTCTTCCCGGAACAGGCGAACAATAAGGCGGCAGAAGGATTTTCCGACATCGTTGCCGGAAGTGCGCCCTTTGCCAAAGTGGTCTATCGAGATGCGGCCTCGAAAGCCCACATCATCGAGGCGGGACGCGCCGCGATCACGGATGACATGGTCAATTCCGAGCGCTTCAAGCTGGCTCTCGAAGCGATCAAATCGACCTATGACACCATCGTTGTCGACCTTGGGGCTATCGACGGTTCGCTCGCCAGCGCCCGTATGCTCAGCTTTGCCGACCGGGTACTGATCGCCGCTAGCGCGCCCGATCACGGGCATGAGCTGCAGAGCGCCGCCAATCTGCTGGCCCACAACACGGGCGCCAAGGTGGAAGTGGTGATCGCCGGTGGAATGGGCCCGGGTCCGCGCCGCAACGACGATGGTCACGCTGCCTGACACGTATTCCCACGCTCTCCTGTCTCTCGGGGCGGTTCAAGCTGGCATACAGACAGGATATCAGTGGTGTGATTCCGATGACACGAAAGGGTGGCGTTCCATAGATAGCGGCCGGAGTGGAGCTGGTCGGTGAAAGGCTATTTCTTGCTATCGTTGCCAAGCCCGGCCTTCCATTTCCGCAACTGGCGGACCATGGGCCATAGAAGGTCGGAATTGCGGATCGTCGTCTTCGTTCGGGTGATGAGGAGATCCTGCCGTTCCTTCAAGACACCCTTCCAGGTGACCGCTTTCAGGCTGTCTTTCAGCGGTTCGGGCTCTGCCCAGGCGGTTTTGTAGCGTTCTTCCCCAAGACCAAGATCAAGGGTTTGCAGGTCCGGGGACGCGCAGGCCTGCTCGATAATCTCCTTTATCAGTACCAGACCGGGGCTGTTGGGCAGTGTCTCGTCATGGGCGACGCTGTTGCTGTAGGCGTAAATCGTGCCGGCCTGTTCGACGCAAAGATAGGTCGCGCGGATTTCCCCGCCGGTTTCGAGAAACCAGATATCCATTGTCTTTTTGGTTGAGCGGCTGACTGGCGTCTTTAAGCCCAACAGTCGGGCAAGGAAGTCCTGGGCCTTCAGTTTGGAAAAGACATTCGGAATACCGGCGGCTGCGGCCCGCTTGGCGCGTTGGCCGAGAAAGGCCTTGAAGGCGCGCTCCACATCCTCCCGTGTTGCCGCTTTCACCACCTGATAGCCGCCCGCAGCCTCAAGATGCTTTTGTTTGCGCAGGAGATTCTTGCGGGATGACTTGCTGTGCGTGTCCTTGAACAGCGTGTCGAAATCCTGTGTCATGGCCCGGGTGAAAATCGGACTGGGGCTTGGTGTGGCCGTGTCGAGGATCAGCGGGTGCTTTCGGTCCTGCCAGAACTCGGGAACGTTTTGCAGCGCCAGAACGTCGGCGCCGGTGTCTCGGCATATGCCGTCCAGAAAGACCTGGATTTGCGCCGGTGTGACTGCCTTGTAAAAGTCAGCGTCCCAACAGCCGGTATTCTGGTTGCCGTTCTGATGGCCGAGAAAGGACACTGTCTTTACCCCGGCTGTGCGTTTAACGCCGAGCGGCAGGATGATGACCGGCTTTTCGTTTATTCTGCCAACGGCGATGGCCGGCTCGATGCCTTGCGCGTTTCCAATCGTTTCATGCCAGGCCGACAGCCATTCCGGAGACTGATAAGGAGTGCAACAGCGTACACCTTTTAGTTGTTGCCAGTCGGTACACGCTTCGCTAAGGCTTTTAAAAATACTGAGTTGAAGAGTGGGAGTGTGGCCGCTCATGACCAGTCCTTCATCTTCTTTGAAGACGCCCTGAAACGGTTGGTGGTGATCGGATAAACCATTTGAACATTCATTAGGGGCAAGATCACGCAAGGTCCTGGAAGAACGGAACAAGTCTCGATAGATTTAGCAATATTTATTAAAGAAACCGTGCCTTACTGGCACCTTCTCCTTGAGTGGGCACTACGACCGAATGAAATTGGGGCAAAAAGCAGTTTCACGCGCATTCCGTGTTCTGAAGGGCACCGGTCTTGGACGTGCTCTTGCGCCGTTCACGCAAGGGTGCGGCGCCATATTCATGATGCACCATGTCAGGCCGGCCCGTTCGGATGCGTTTCAGCCCAACCGCCACCTGGAAATCACGCCGGAGTTTCTGCGCCTTGCCATCGACCGAATTCGGGCCAACGGCTACGAAATCATCGCGCTGGATGAGGCGGTTGATCTTCTCAAATCCGGATACGGCAATCATCGTTACGCCGTCCTGACCTTTGATGATGGTTACAAGGACAACCTGACAAATGCCTATCCGGTCCTGAAGGAAATGCAGGCGCCTTTCACGGTGTTTGTTACCAGCGGACTGGTCGATCGGAGCAGTGAACTCTGGTGGATCGCGCTCGAGCGGATCATGGCCGCGCACGACGAGGTGGTGTTCACCCCGAATGGGGAGGCGAACGGAATCCCCTGCCGCAGCATTGCGGAAAAAAATGCCTGTTTTGAAAAGATCGTCGATTATCTGACGCTGGAAATCGGTGAACTCGACCAGCGCAAGATCGTCCGCGCCCTGGCTGAAAAATATGGCGTGGATCTTACAGCATTGGCTGACGAACTGGTCATGACCTGGGACGAGATCCGGGAACTGTCGTCAGATCCTCTGGTCAGTATCGGGGCGCACACGCACGATCACTTCGCCATGGCGCGCCTGGAAGCGTCCGCGGCGCGGGCGGATGTTCTGAAGGGGCTGGAGCGGCTCGAAGAGGAGACCGGCCGGCGGCCGAAGCACTTTGCCTATCCCTATGGAAAGTCGCATGCGGTCAGTCTGCGCGATGCCGATATTGTCCGGGAGATCGGTTTTGCCTCCTCGGTCACGACGCTTCCCGGCGTGCTGCAATCGGCCAATGCACGCGATCCGATGATGTTGCCGCGGGTGTCGTTGAATGGCCGCTTCCAGGAGCCCGCGGTCGTTGACGAATATCTAACCGGCGCGCCTTTCGCGCTCTACCGTGCTGCCCGCTGGGCGGCGGCGGGTTTCGGCGTCAAGTCCGGCTTTTCCCGCCTTTTTCCATCCACCAGATGATCGCGCCCGCCGGAATGACCCAGATCAGCCCGGCGATGGCGAAGTAGATCATGCGTACCAGCGTCGAGGATTGCTGCAGGGTCATGTCGCCGATCACCATCGCGATGAGGGCATAGACCACGACGAATATCACCAGCAGCACCATGCCGATGAATTTGCGAAATGAAGGAACCATTGCCGGGGCGTGTCCGTTGACTTTGTTGTTCGAAACGCGGAATTAAGGGACCGATTGCCGCAAAGCGTGTCAGACCGCTTGCCGTCCGGGTTCTGCACCTATATCTCCGCAGGCCGTAGGTCAATTCCACATCGGACAATACCGGGATCGGTTCATGAACGCCATTGCTGACAGCACAACAGAAGGCTCCGAGCAGATGCTGCCGGCCAAACTCCACAGGATCAGACAAAGCCGGACCATGATCCGCTGGTGGCTCTATTTCGTCTGCGCGCTGATCCTTGCCATGGTTGTCGTCGGCGGCGCCACCCGTTTGACCGAATCCGGCCTCTCGATCACTGAATGGAAACCCATTCACGGCGTCATTCCGCCCCTCAGCGAGGCAGAGTGGGAGCAAGAACTCGAGAAATACCGTCAGATCCCGGAATATAAACTCATCAACAAGGGCATGAGCCTGGAAGAGTTCAAGTTCATCTTCTGGTGGGAATGGGCGCACCGGCTGCTTGGCCGTTTCATCGGCGTCGCGTTCTTCGTGCCCATGGTGGCTTTCTGGGGTGCCGGCCGGATCGAGCCCTGGCTGAAACCCAGGTTGCTGATAGGCCTGGGGCTTGGCGGATTGCAAGGCTTTGTCGGCTGGTGGATGGTGGCCTCCGGTCTTGTCGACAGGGTGGATGTCAGCCAGTACCGGCTCGCGACCCATTTGACGCTCGCGCTATTGATCTTCGCCTATCTCTTCTGGACCGCTCGCCGGCTGGCGCCGCTTTCCGAGCCGGACGACACCGAGAGCGGGCTCTTGTCCGGGTTGAGTAAACTGACCTTGTTTCTTGTTTTCGTTCAGATTGTTCTTGGCGGACTTGTCGCCGGTCTCAACGCCGGATTGACCTTCAACACCTGGCCGCTGATGGATGGTCAGTTGGTTCCGAAGGGCTTGCTTGCGATGGAGCCGGTCTGGCTCAATGTCTTTGAAAACGTCATGACCGTTCAGTTCCAGCACCGTTTCACGGCTTATGTCCTGATCGTGGTCGGCCTTGTGCTTGCGGTCAGTTCCCTGCGCATCAGCGGGCGCAGCGAATTGCGCCGCGCGGGTGCTCATGTCGGCGGCCTTATTCTGCTGCAGGCGGTTTTCGGCATCTTGACGTTGATCTGGCAGGTGCCGCTGCCCATTGCCCTTGTTCATCAGGCCTTTGCTGTGGTCGTGCTTGCGGCCGTGGTGGATCATTACGCCGTGGTCAAAGGGCCGTTCCCGATCCGCAAATAGACTGCGCTCCTGATAAAAAAAAGCCCGCCGGAGGGCGGGCTTGGAGCGCTTTGATCGCGATTTGTCAGGCTGGACTTTACGCCGAAAGTGCCTGGTCCAGATCGGCGATAATGTCGTCGACTTCCTCCAGACCCACAGAGACACGTACCACATCGGGTCCGGCGCCCGCGGCAACCTTCTGCTCGTCGGAGAGCTGGCGGTGCGTGGTGGAGGCCGGGTGAATGATGAGGCTTCTGGTGTCGCCGATATTGGCCAGATGGGAGAACAGCTCCACCTTGGACACAAGGTTCACACCCGCGTCATAGCCGCCTTCCACACCGAAGGTGAACACGGCTCCCGCCCCTTTGGGCATGTATTTCTGCTGCAGGGCGTGGTGCGGGTCTTCAGGCAGGGCGGCATAGGACACCCATTTCACCTTGTCATGTCCGGACAGATGCAGGGCAACCTTCTTGGCATTGTCCGAATGACGCTGCATGCGCAGGGGGAGCGTTTCGATGCCGGTCAGGATCATGAAGGCATTGAACGGCGAAATCGCCGGGCCAAGGTCGCGCAGGCCGAGAACGCGGCAGGCAATGGCAAAGGCGAAATTGCCGAAGGTTTCGTGCAGAACGACGCCTTGATATTCCGGGCGGGGCTGAGACAGGAGCGGATAGTTTCCGCTGGCGGACCAGTCGAAGCTGCCGCCGTCAACAATGATGCCGCCCATGGAATTGCCGTGACCGCCCATGAATTTGGTCAGCGAATGCACAACGACATCGGCACCATGTTCGATCGGGCGGCAGAGATAGGGGGTGGCCATTGTGTTGTCGACGATCAGCGGGATGCCTTTGGCTTTGGCAACGGCCGAGATCGCTTCGATATCGACAACAATGCCGCCGGGATTGGCAAGGCTTTCAATGAAAATGGCGCGGGTTTTGTCGTCGATGGCAGCTTCAAACGAGCTGATGTCGGCCGGATCGGCCCATTTGACACCCCAGCCGAAACTCTTGAAGGAATGATTGAGCTGGTTGATCGAGCCGCCGTAAAGCTTGTTGGCCGCAACGATATTGTCGCCGGGCTGCATCAGCGTATGGAAACACAGCAGCTGCGCCGAATGGCCGGAAGCCGTTGCCAGCGCAGCCGTACCACCTTCAAGAGCGGCGACTCGCTCTTCCAGAACTGCGGTGGTCGGGTTGGTGATGCGGGTATAGATGTTGCCGAATGCCTGCAGGCCGAACAGGGAGGCTGCGTGGTCGACGTCGTCAAAAACAAATGATGTTGTCTGGTAAATCGGTGTCGCTCTGGCACCTGTTGAAGGATCTGGTGCCGCACCGGCGTGAATGGCTAGCGTTGAAAAACCAGGAATATTTTCGCTCATAAATGGACCTCTCTTTTGGAATTTCGGCCAGTTTGACCGAAGGTGATAGAGAGGTCAAAGAAGGATTTTCCAAAAATCGTCCGCAGCCTGAAATTCAGACATTCGGGCCTTTAAAACGTCGCCTTACAGCAACCTTCAATCGTCATGGTCCATCAGATGGGTCATGATCAATGCCGGTTGGTATAAGCCAGAAAATAAACACCAAACAGCAGCGCAGCAGCCAGGAGGGGGAGGCCCCAACCCAGTAAACCAGAGTCACCTACCGCCGAAAACATAGCGGGCTCCTTGAAGGTTTCTGCCTTACGTAGCGTGATCGTAAGGCTTTTCCGTCGAGGTGGTCAAAAGAAAACCCGATCCTGAAGGAGAGTCCGAATAAAAGGACATCTAAACCTCCAGGCGGTTTTGCCCGGCGTCTCCTTCTGGAGCCGTCCGGCTTCGGGATTTGTTCCTTGACCAGCTTTCATCCCGGCCGGCATAGGGAGAACCGGGTTCGGCCCGGCGAAAAATTGCATACAGAAGCAGCGAAATCAGGCCGGCCATGGCCATCAAAACCCATTCAAACGAGGTAAACAGGGTCGGGTCCTGCATCGTGTCACCCTCTTCGAAATACGCCTCCGGGCAGACACCCGGTTAAAGAAAACCCGGCAAACAGGTTTTCAACGAAGCATTGTACGAAGCTGGTGGCTTTTATCCGCTTTTTGTTCCCGAAAGCCCGCGATGCTGGAAGCCGGATTTGAGGGACGGACGCTTGGACGAAAGTGTTTTGGAATTGACACCCGCCCAGCCGATTTCCCCGGATAGCCTGCCATACTCGATCTTCGGACAGCGGTTCATTACCACCTTTATGCCAGCATCTTCAGCCCGTTTTGCGGCTTCTTCATGGCAAACACTGAGCTGCATCCAGATGACTTTCGGCAATTGACCGCCGGCAAGCACCTGATCGACGACTTGGGCCGCCGCCTCGGAGTTGCGAAATATGTCGATCATGTCCGGTGCGGCCGGCAGATCGTCCAGCGACGCATAAACGGGTTGCTCGAGGATCGCTTTGCCGGCATGGCCCGGATTGACTGGCCAGACCTCGTATCCCTTGGACAAGAGGTATTTGAGGGCAAAGAACGATGGACGAACGTTGTTCGCGCTCGCGCCGATCATCGCAACCGTTTTGACCTCGTCGAGGATGCCCTTGATATAGGCGTCGGAATATGTGTCGTGCTTCATGTTCGGGAAGTCCTCTGGGTCGTGCTCCATCCAATGCGAAACCGGCTGCCGCTGCAAGGGCTTCTCGCTTAGCGGAAGGTCACATTTCTATCAAACCCGGAAAAGGCGCCCGGCCAGTCAGGCGGAACAGGGAAGGGGAGGATAAACTGGATTGGTCAGGCATTGGAAGGGCAGGGATCACGGCAATCAGGAAGCGTTTTGAAAAGGTTCTGAAGCAGATCGATGAAACGCTCGATCGGTCTCCGGACATGACAGCACATCGCCGATGCCGCACGCCGTTCCCGCTATCCCTTCCAGCAATATTTCCCTGCTGCTTTGTTAAGTGCGCGCTCTATTTCTCCGTGGCCAGCTTACGCGCCTGATCCTTGCGAAGCTCCTTGCGGATGACCAGTTTGAGGCCCGACCAGACCTCATTGACGGCGCAGACTTTCACGTCAACCAGCCCCATCGGCAGGCATATCTCTCGTACGACATCTTCCGTGACCGTTGTCGGTACCTTGCTCGCCTTTTTCGGCCAGGACACCCAGATCATTCCGTCCGGCGCCAGCAGGTGACGCAGGCGGGCGAGCAGGGTTTCAAGCTCTTCCCGTTCGGTGACGAATACATGTGCACACATCAGCCCGGGATCGGCGTCCGCGAGAACGACCTGGCCCGGTTCCTGATCGTTCAGAAGGTCGGCGATCTCTGCCGGCATACGATCGCGCCAGCAGGTCATGCCCGGTTTGAGACCGAGCTTGGCCGAGAGGGAACGTCCGGAATAACCCGCATTTTTCATTCTCCAGCCATAGCGTAAGGTCATGACCGTGTCACCGGCGGGGAAATGCTCTGCCCCGGTTTGCGAGCCCGAAAAGAAGTCTAAATGCCGCCAATTGCTCTCAAAGGCCAAGGACTGACCAAGATTTACCACATGGGCGCGATCGAGGTGCACGCGCTTCGCGGTGTCGATGTGGACTTATTCGAAGGCGAGCTTGTCGTGCTGCTCGGACCGTCCGGCAGCGGCAAGTCGACCTTGCTCAATATTCTGGGCGGACTGGACAATCCGACAGCGGGGGAGGTGTTCTTCCAGGGCGGCGCGCTGACGGACGGCAGTGAACGCACGCTCAACCAGTACCGCCGCAGGCATGTGGGCTTTGTCTTCCAGTTTTACAATCTCATTCCAAGCCTGACGGCGCGGGAGAACGTCGCCCTCGTGACCGAAATCGCCAGCGACCCCATGCGGCCGGAGGAGGCCCTCGACCTGGTCGGCTTGAGTGCGCGTCTCGATCACTTTCCGGCCCAGCTTTCGGGCGGCGAGCAGCAGCGGGTGGCAATCGCACGGGCGATCGCCAAACGGCCGGAGATTCTACTTTGCGACGAGCCGACGGGCGCTCTTGACAGCAAAACCGGTATCCTGGTGCTCGAGGCGCTGTTGCGGGTCAATCGCGAGATGGGCACGACGACCGCCCTGATTACCCATAACGCCGTGATTGCCGATGTCGCCAACCGTGTGCTCAAATTCGCTGACGGCAGGATCGTCGAAACGAAGGTCAACGAAACCCGAAGCGCGGCCGGGGAACTCGAATGGTAGAGACGGTGTCCAGTCTCGACCGCAAACTCTTTCGCGAGCTCTGGCGGCTCAAGGCACAAGTTGTGGCCGTCGCGCTTGTCATCGCGTCCGGGGCGGCCGTGCTGATCATGTCGCTGACGACGATCGAGGCGCTGGAGGAAACGACCGTCGCCTATTACGAACGCGCCCGCTTTGCCGATGTGTTCGCGACGGCAAAACGGGCACCGGAATACCTCCGCCGAGAGATTGCGGCGATACCCGGCGTTTCCCTGGTCGAGACGCGGATCGTCGAAGGTGCCGTCCTCGATGTCGCGGGATTTGAAGAACCGGTTATCGGTCAGTTGAATTCGCTTCCTGAATTCGGTCCGCAGCTCTTGAACAATCTTGTGATCCGTTCAGGCCGTTTGGTCGAACCTGGCCGGCCGGACGAGGTTGTCGTGAATGAACCCTTCGCCGAGGCCCACGGGCTGGAGCCTGGCGACAGTTTCGATGCGGTTCTGAGGGGGCGCAAGCGGACCCTTCAGGTGGTCGGCACGGCGCTCAGCCCCGAATTTGTCTATGCGATCGCGCCCGGCGGCCTCATGCCCGACGACAAACGCTTCGGCATATTGTGGATGGGCCGCGATGCATTGGCCGCCGCGTTCGATCTTGAAGGGTCCTTCAACAACGTTTCCCTCAGCCTGGTTCCGGATACGGACGAGAAGGAAGTCATCGAGCGGCTGGACGATCTGCTTTCGCCTTATGGAGGGACAGGTGCCTATGCGCGCGCGGACCAGATTTCGAACTGGTTTCTGGAAAGCGAAATCGGGCAATTGAAGAACATGTCGCAGCTGTTGCCGTCGATCTTCCTGGCCGTGGCCGCGTTCCTGACGAACATGGTGATGACGCGTCTCATCGAGACCGAACGCCGGGAGATAGGCCTTCTGAAAGCCTTTGGCTACGGCAACCTGGAGATCGGCTGGCACTATGCCAAGATGGTGCTCTTTATCGGGGTGATCGGTGTTCTGGTCGGTTCGTTCACCGGCGCGTGGCTTGGACACTGGAACACCGAAATCTATGCCAATTTCTACAGGTTTCCGTTTCTCTACTATCAGCCGGGTCCAAACGCTTTCGTGATTGCCGGCGGCATCAGTCTTGCGGCAGCCCTTGCCGGCAGCCTCGCGGCGGTGCGCCGGGCAACGCGGCTGCCGCCCGCCGAGGCGATGCAGCCACCCGCGCCCCCTACCTACCGCCGCACCTGGGCGTCGGGCACGTCAATCGCGCGCATGCTGGACGAGCCAACGCGGATGATCCTGCGACGCGTCTTTCGCTGGCCGTTGCGCGCGTTTCTTGCCAGCACCGGCCTCGCCATGTCGATCGCGGTCCTGATCATGGCCCTGCAATGGGCCGACGCCATCGATGCGCTGGCGGAAATCACCTTCGTGAAGGCGCAGCACCAGGACGCCACCGTGGCCTTCAACGACCTGCAGCCATATGACATCATCCAGGACTTCAAACACCTTCCCGGCGTGCTGTCGGCCGAGCCCTACCGCCAGGTCGCGGCACGGCTCGGCAACGGTCCGCTGAGCGAGCGCCAGGCCATCATCGGTGTGCCGAAAGGTGCCACCTTGAGCCCGGTCTACGATGTCGGGCAAGAGCACATCGAGATAAAGGCGGGCGGCCTTGTCCTGTCCGGCAAACTGGCGGAATTGCTGGACGTGAAAGCCGGCGAAGACGTGTTCGTGGAAGTGCTGGAGGCGCGTCGGCCGCAGGTCAGCCTACCCGTAGCGCGCATATTCGAAACCTATATCGGCAAACCGGCCTATATGGATATCGAAGCGCTCAACCGGCTGATGAAAACAAGCCGCTCGGTCAATGGGCTTCATCTGGCGGTCGATCCGGCGCAGCGGTCTGAATTGTTGAGAAGGCTGAAGGAAATTCCCGGCATTTCTGCCATTTTGTTCCGTCAGGCCTCCATCGACACCTTTTATGAAACCATGGGCGAGACGATTTTCATTTTTATCGGCTTCTTCGTTGTCTTTGCCATGACGCTGGCCGTGGGGGTGACCTATAACTCGATCCGCATAGCGCTGTCGGAGCAGGCCCGCGTACTCGCGACCCTTCGCGTGCTCGGTTTCAGCCGCTGGGAGATCTCCTACATTCTCCTCGGCGAAATCGGGCTGCTGACCTGGTTCGCCGTTCCGCTTGGCGTCATCATCGGTTTCGGACTGTCCTGGTATATGGTCAGCGCATTCGAGACCGAGCTTTATAGGGTGCCAATGGTCATCCATGACACGACCTACGGCAAGGCCATGCTGATTGCGCTTTTGACGACGCTTGCCTGCGCCGCCTTCGTGCGCAGGCGGCTTGACCATCTGGACCTGATCGCGGTCCTCAAGACGAGGGAGTAGATCAAAGTGAGTGTCGCGACGCGCCGTCTGGCGATTTGGGGCCTGTTTGCCGTACTGCTGGCAGCCGGGATTGGCTATGCGTTCCGGCCGCAGTCCGTCCCGGTCGATCTTGCCGTGGCCGAAACCGGACTTCTCCGTGAAACGATCGACGAGGAAGGCGAAACCCGCGTCCACGATATCTATACGCTCTATGCGCCGGTCAGAGGTTACCTGCATCGTATCGAAGCCGATGCCGGCGATCCTGTCGAAGCGGGCAAGACCGAACTGGCCTCGATCGAACCGGCACCGCCTGAATTTCTCGACGTGCGCACCGAAGCCGAACAGCATGCGGCCGTGGAGGCCGCAGAGGCGGCGCGCGCACTTGCCGCCTCGGAGCTGGAGCGTGCGAGGGCCGATCTGTCGTTTGCCGTGAGCGAGCGCGACCGCGCCAGGCGCCTGGTCAGTTCAGGGACGATTTCCCAGCGGACGCTGGACGACGCGGAACGCACCCACCGTGTTGCCGAGGCCAAGCTGGCCTCGGCCAAGGCGTCTCTCAACGTCAGTGAATTCCGGTTGAAGCAGGCCCGGTCCCGGTTGATGACGCGCCAGGAGCTGAAAAATCGAACGGAAAACTGCGAATGCATCGACATAACAGCGCCGGTTAGCGGGCGAGTTCTGAAAGTGGTCCGCAGAAGTGCCGGCGTCGTCTCCGCCGACGCGCCGCTGATGGAGATCGGCGACCCCGCCAATCTGGAGCTCGTCGTCGATCTGCTTTCGGAAGATGCCGTGCGGATCAGTGACGGTCAAAAGGCGATCATCACCGGCTGGGGCGGACCGGACCTTAAGGCAAAGGTGCGGCGCATCGAGCCGTTCGGCGAAACCAAGGTCTCGGCACTGGGGATCGAGGAACAACGGGTTAACGTGATCCTCGACCTGGACGAGCCACGGGAAAAATGGCGCCGTCTAAGCCACGGTTACCGGGTCGACGTGCAAGTGATCCTGTTTGAAGAGGACGTTCTCAAGCTGCCCCGCGGCACCTTGTTCCGCCATGAGGACGGATGGGCCGTTTACAAGGTCGTGGAGGGGCGGGCGAAGCTGCAGCCGGTCGAGATCGGGGCCCAGAACAGTCTTGAGGTGGAAATCGCCGATGGATTGTCAGAAGGCCAGCAGGTCGTGCTCTATCCCAGTGATCGGATCAAGGACGGCGTCGCTGTTGTGGAGCGCTAGAATGTCCTGCATGACCGGCCCGGCTCAACTGTCGGTCCATTCCGGTTTGCGCTTCTGCAGAAAGGCGGAGATGCCTTCTTCCGCGTCCCGGGCCATCATATTGTCCACCATGGTCTGCGCGGCGAAGTCATAGGCCTCGGACAGCGGCATTTCGAGCTGGCGGTAGAATGCTTCCTTGCCAATCTTCAGCGTCTTGGAGGATTTGGAGGCAATCACTTCGGCATATTTCTGCACGACCTGATCCAGATAGTCGCGCGGCACAATGCGGTTGATCAGGCCGAAGTCCTTGGCGGTGGAAGCATCTATGCTTTCGCCTGTCAGCAGCATTTCCATTGCCTGTTTCGGCGCCACATTGCGTGACAATGCCACCATGGGCGTGGAGCAGAACAGGCCGATATTGACGCCCGGGGTGCAAAAAGTTGCGGTGTCCGTTGCGATGGCAAGGTCGCAGGACGCCACCAGCTGGCAGCCGGCGGCGGTGGCCACACCAGTGACCACGGCAATAACGGGCTTGGGCAGACGCACGATCTGCTGCATCAAGTCGGAGCATTGGCGCATGATCCGCTCATAGGTCGCCTTGCCGCCATCGCTTTCCGCCCGGGCCGCGGTCAGTTCCTTCAGATCGTGACCGGCGCAAAACACTTTGCCTTCTGCGCCCAATAGAATGACCCGCACCTCCGGGTCCTTCTCCGCCTTGGCAAGTTCCTCGGAAAGCGCCGTCATCATCTCGCGCGAGAGCGCGTTCATTTTCTCCGGCCGCTGCATCACGATCCGGTAGACACCTTCGTGAAGAAGCGTGCCGAGCATCGGTTTCTTCGCATCGTCGTTGGCGGCGGTTTCGGACATCGTGCACTCTCTGATCAATGGGTCTTGCGGTTGTTATATCTGAACGGATTGTGTTGGCGATAGGGCTGTGGTGCCGGAAGATCCTTGAAATCCTCAACGGAAACACCCCCAAGCTTCGCAATTGACCGATCCGTCTCTTGCCCGATCACGGATCATTTATCCGGACGCTGCGTCAACTCGCTGGCGGTTCCGCCCCAATCGGCTATCCTTTTGCCATGTGGAGGCTCGCCCGTTACCGGCGTTTGGCCGGCGCACTACTTTGTTTCTTCGCGGCCCTTTCCCCTTCCCGGGGAGAGGAGCAGGTTGATGTTGCGCTTGTTCTTGCGGTTGATGTCTCCCGTTCCATGTCACCTGAAGAACTGAATATCCAGCGCCGGGGCTATGCTGCTGCGATTTCCAGCCCTGAAGTTGTGCGCGCCATCAAAATGGGCGCTCATGGGCGCATAGCGCTGATGATGTTTGAATGGGCGAATGAGGGCTATGCCCGGGAGATTGTCGGCTGGGCAGTCATTGAAAGCGAGGCGGATGCAATTGGCTTTGCCGAAAAAGTTCTGGCCGACCGCACTTACGGCCAGCGCCGTACGTCCATTTCCGGAGCAATCCGCCACGCCTCCGTCCTGTTGGAGGTTGCCCCCTATGAGGCGGGACGCCGGGTGATTGATATCTCGGGAGATGGTCCCAACAATCAGGGGAGCCCCGTCACCTTCGCGCGCGATGCGGCGGTCGAAAGCGGTCTGGTCATCAACGGGCTGCCTCTGATGACCCGGGGCGGTGCCGGATTTCAGTTCAACATTGCAGATCTCGATGAATACTATCGCCGCTGTGTCATTGGCGGACCGGCCAGTTTCATGATCCCCGTCAATGACTGGGAACAGTTTCCGGGCGCAGTGCGGCGCAAACTGATCCTGGAGATCGGCGGGAGTATGCCGGAAAGACCTCCGCAGGTCTTCAAGGCGCAGATCAGTTTTGAAAAGCCCTACGACTGCCTCGTAGGTGAAAAGATCTGGCAGCAGTTGCGCGACCAGTATTTCTGGGACCCTTAATGGACGCGCGAAATATGTGCCCCTCACATTCGGCTCGAATTGGCTTTCTTTCGAGCCTCCAGGTTTTGCAATCGTGATGTATGGTGCCTACCGGACGCAAAGTAATGTCAGGTGTGCCTTAAAGGCAGTTTCCAAGAATGGTGCAAAGGAACGTAGAGGAGCAATGCCGGAATCTGGCCGGAAATTTGTGGGTGTTTACCATCCAAGCTGCTTGGCAGTAGATTTATTAACTGAAATTTCTGAATGTGATTGAGTATTTGGTCATTTGGATTGGTTGAGCAGTGTCAGCAGCTAGTGTTTCAGGTGAGGAAATTTCTCTGAACATCAAGACATGTTTGTTGAACGAGGCCTCAAAGGTTCTCCGGCGGGACGTGACGGGCCGGGAGGAACTGCGCGACGAATTCAACATCAACAAGCTGCTGACCTTTATTCAGAACGTTTATGAGAAAACCGGCGTCGAGCTGGACGTAAACAGCTTCTACATGTGGAAGACAACAGACGCTCTTGCCCGGGCGATTGAAGACCGCAGCTACATGGATGTGCCGAAGCTTCTTTTGCTTCGCGAGGGAGACGAGAGCCGGCCGCTGATCGTATTTGCCGGTGGTGTGAGTTGCTTTCTTGAAATCAAGAGCGTTCTGGAAGGGCTGGACCACAACGGAGTTGTCTATGGCATGTGCCTTTCCCGCTTTGAAAGGCCACACTCAGATCCGGCTACGGTTGCCGACGAGGTAAACGCCTGTGTTGCCGAATTGGCTCAGCACAGCGTCCCGGCTTTCGTGAGCCTTCTGGGGTATTCCTTCGGCGGCGTCTTTGCTCTGGAACTTGCCAGGAAGTTGCCGGCAGTGGGCCGGAAAGTGCGGTTTCTTGGTTTGATCGACACGCCCCAGAGCGAACATACCTGGCCATTCCGTGTCTGGCTCAAAGTTGTGTGCAGGCGGTTCTGGCGCCGCGTACGGCGGCTTTTGGCTGGTTTACGGAACCCGAGCGTTGAGGTGGGCGCTGCGGAACCGCCCGCGCAGCCCGCGCCGCGCAAAAGCCTTCTGCACCGGCTGAAGCCTGTCCTGTTCAGATTCTGTCCGCCCACATCGCAGATTTATCCAAAGCTGGCACCGGAATGGGCCGAGGGGCATCCGCCCGATTATGAGAAGGCGGGGAAGCAATTACTGAGGATGAGGGGGCTGTACCGGCCACAGGCTTACCAGGGCGGCCTTGTCTTTTACCGCGCCCAGGGCGGTTCTCCCAATCTGTGCGATCCACGCGAGATCTGGGAACCGTTTCTGCACAATGCGGAGTGGGTGGATGTCCGCGGCAGTCACCTCAGCGTGATTTTCGGCAAGAACGGGATCGCCATCGGTCAGGATCTCAGCCAACGGCTACGCAGCGGAGAACCGGTAGCCCGATCCGCGTGAGCCGGCGAAGCGGCTCACGACCGAATTGACGCGTTGAAAATCCGTTGAGGCTTTGTCAGCCTCTGCGCCGGCGTCTGCGGCGCTCGCCGCCGCTGCCGTCTGCCGCCTGCATTTCCTTGCGCTCCGGCAATTCCACTGCGGACCGGAGATTCGGAAAAGGGTCCACCTTGTTGGGCAGCGCCATGGCATTGACGAAATGCTCCTGGAATTTGGGCTCCAGGGCGGTCTCGATCTTCTCGATGTCCCGCACCGTCTGTTCGATGTCCCGGCGGTAGCCGCGGTTCAGAAGCGCCATGCGCGCGCCCGTTCCCGCTGCGTTACCGACACCTGCCACGCCGTCCAGCGGGCAATCCGGGATCAGGCCCAGGATCATCGCATATTTGGGGTCGATATAGCTGCCGAAGGCACCGGCAAGGCGGATGCGGTCCAACTTGTAGGTGCCGAGCTTGTCCTGTAGCAGTTTCACGCCTGCATAAAGCGCGCCCTTGGCGAGCTGAATGGCACGGATATCGGTCTGCAGGATCGAGATTTCCACTCCGTCTTCAGCAATGGAGTAGGAAAAGGTCCGGCCTTTTGACTGTATGCGGGAGGTGCGCTCTGCCTGTGAGCCGTCAATCACACCGTCCTCGGTGATCAGTCCGGCCAGATACATTTCCGCCACTGCTTCGATGATGCCCGAGCCGCAAATACCGGTGACACCAACTGAATCGACCTTTTCGTTAAAGCCTTCTTCGTCCGACCATTCGTCGACGCCGATCACCTTGTAGCGGGGTTCCAGGGTGTCCTTGTCGATCCGGATCCGTTCGATGGCACCCGGCGCCGCACGCTGGCCTGAGGAAATTTCCGCACCCTCGAAGGCAGGCCCGGTGGGAGAGGACGCCGCCAGCAGCCGGTCCTTGTTGCCAAGCACGATTTCCGCGTTGGTGCCCACGTCGACCAGCAGTGTGATTTCGTCGAGGGAATAGGGGGCTTCGGCGAGTGTGGCCGCAGCAGCATCCGCGCCGACATGTCCGGCAATGCACGGCAGCATGTAGACGCGCGCGCCCGGGTTGAGCTCCAGCTCGAGATCGCGGGCATTCAGCACCATTGCGTCAGAAGCCGCCAGCGCAAACGGGGCGCCGCCCAGTTCCACCGGATCGATACCGAGAAACAGATGGTGCATGACAGGGTTGCCGACAAAAGTGGCGTCCAGAACGTCGGAGCGCTCGGCGCCGACTTCGCCGACGAGTTTGCCGACCAGCGCATTGATCGCATCGCGCACTGCTTTGGTGAGGTCGGGCAGCTTAGACGGGTTCATCTGCACATAGGACACCCGAGCCATCAGGTCTTCGCCGAACCGGATCTGAGGGTTCGACGTACCGGCGGATGTGACCGTGCGGCCGTTTTGCAGGTTGCACAGATGGGCTGCGATGGTCGTTGAGCCGATGTCGACGGCAAGGCCGTAAACAGCCTTCTTCTCGCCCGGCCATAACGCAACCAGTGTGGGCAGAGTGCCGCGGTCCTGATGGATTGCCGCCGTGACTGTCCAGTCGCCCTGACGCAGCAACGGCTGCACACGCGGTAACAGGATCGGATCGACTGTCAGATCGGCAAGGCCTGTTTCCGCGATGAGTGCTTCGCGCAGGCGGTCCATGTCGCCGCGCGGCACTTCCATGTCCGGTTCAGCGATGGAGACGGTAACCAGGGAGACGGCGCTGTCCGGCTCGATCTGTCTGGCTTCCGCGCGCTTGCGCACCACCTGCCGGTTGGTCTGGGCATCGGTCGGAACGTCGACCACCAGGTCTCCCAGAATTTTGGCCTGGCAGGAGAGGCGGCGGTCGGCCGGCAAATTGCGGAGCGTCGCATAGCGGGTTTCGGCCTCGGTTGCGTCTTGCAGGTTTTCGGCGCAGCTTGAGACGTTTTCCTTGGCAAACTGGCCTTCGGAAACAGCAATCTGGCAGCGACCGCAAATCCCGCGTCCGCCGCAAACGGATTCCACAT
This sequence comes from Roseibium sp., assembly GCA_050302295.1. Lineage (GTDB taxonomy): Bacteria > Pseudomonadota > Alphaproteobacteria > Rhizobiales > Stappiaceae > Roseibium. Next base: position 19,601 of record JBNLAU010000001.1, read on the forward strand.
AAACGCCGAGTGAGCGCGCCGCGTCGAGCAGCGGGGTGCCTACCGGGAAGGTTCCCCTGCGACCGCTCGGCTGAAAAACGACTTTTGCGTGTTTGGTGCTTTCGCTCATGGGTTCCATGCCGACCTTTGCATTTTCAGATAGTGCCAAAAATCAGGCGCTCAATGCGCAAAACCCTCCCCGCGGACGGGGAGGGGAGCGGAATGGTACGCGCCGGATCGCAGGTGGAAGGAAACCGCGATTCCGGGCCATGTCTTGCCTTATACGGCAGACCGGCGTGATGCCCGCCCGCCGCGGCGGCGGCCGCCGGCCCCACCTGCGCCGTCCGCCGGAGCGGCCGTCGCACCGGGCGCTGCCGGCTGGTGATCACGATAGGTCATGATCCATTTCTGGCAATTCGGGTCCGTGCCATTCAGAACGTTGGCAGCCCGTACGGCTTCCATTTCCTGAGGACGGCAGGGGTTCATGATCGCCGAGGTCATACCGGCGCCGATCACCATCGGAATGAAACCGGCGTTGATGCCGTGGCGGTGTGGCAGGCCGAAGGAGATGTTGGAAAGGCCACAGGTCGTGTTGACCTTCAACTCGTCCCGCAGACGGCGGAGAAGCCTGAAGACCTGCTGACCGGCCGTGCCCATGGCACCGATCGGCATAACCAGCGGGTCGACGACAATGTCGTGCGCAGGGATGCCATAATCGGCAGCGTGTTCGACGATCTTCTTGGCAACGGCAAAACGGACATCCGGATCTTCGGAAATTCCGGTCTCATCGTTGGAAATCGCCACCACCGGCACATTATATTTCTTGATGAGCGGCAGGATTGCCTCGAGCTTTTCCTCTTCACCCGTGACCGAGTTCACCAGCGGGCGGCCCTTGGCCACCTGGAGGCCGGCCTCGATGGCGGCCGTCACCGATGAATCGATGGACAAGGGAACGTCTGTAAGGCTCTGAACAATCTCGATTGTTTTGACCAGAAGCGGCGGCTCGGTTTCATTCGGATTGACCGCTGTCACGCCAGCATTGACGTCCAGCATGGTGGCTCCGGCAGCAACCTGCGCGATCGCATCGGCCTTCACGGTTTCGAAGTTGCCTTCAATCATTTCGGCCGCCAGCTTCTTGCGGCCGGTCGGGTTGATCCGTTCGCCGATGACGCAGAACGGTTGGTCGAAGCCGATAACGGATTCCTTGGTGGCGGAAGCGACAACTGTGCGGGTCATTTAAGCGCTCTCATTAGCAGTCAAAGTGGACGATGGGGTTTGAAAAGACCAGCTTCCCCGGCCGTGAAGCCAGTCTGCGGTCTTCTGGATGCCGCCGAACGGATAGACATGGATCTGCGACAACTGACAGGTCGGCTGGCTGATGACGCGGTTTTCCAGCGGGTCCATCATGGTTTCAGGATCATAACCCGATAGCATGGAAACCACGGCGCCGCCGCGTTTCTTCAGGAAGTTCAGCGAGTTTTCGACACCGGCAAAGGCGGCGTACTTCAGGAGCGTGGTCATCTTGGCCGGGCCGGCGACACCGACATGAACCTCGAACTGATTGCCCCATTCACGCAGTTCGTCCAGCCACTTGCTGACACGGTGCGGGTCGAAACCGAACTGCGTGACAAGGCGGAATTCCGCATCGCTGTCGGCAGCAATTTCATGTTTACGCTGGAGGAATTTCTGGATGACATCCGGCGCGATGTCCGGGGCACCTTCCGGGTGGCCTGCAACGGCAATCTTCCGGATGCCCAGCTTGTCGAACAGGCCGGATTCCAGCAGAGCGACTGATGACGTGAGGGGGCCGGCCTTTTCCGCTTCCCCGGCAATGGTCAGAACCTCGGTCACACCGGCTTCCTGCACCAGGCGGGTGATCCGGCGCTCGAAGGCCTCATAGGAGGGATAGCGGCGGGCGGCCATATGCGGCACGGCGATCAGCTTTTTGTCCGTCAGCGTCCGTGCGGCCTCGACAATCGTGTCTTCAGAGGCGTTTCCGAGATCGGTGACATAGACTTGCGTGCCTGCCGGTATATTCGCCAGCAGTTCGGTCTTTTCGACCACTTGCTTCGGCGACATTTCTGTTGAGGCGGGGAGCCGCCCATTCGCCAACAGGCGCTGTTCAATCATTCTCGCTGCCTCCGCATGCCAATAAAGTTTTCAGTCGCTCTTTCGGATAAGCCGTCACCAGTTCGTTCAGGGCAGTATCCGCTTCCGCTTCGAGATCGTCTGAGACGTCAACCGGGTCGGCACGGCGCCACTCGGCCATATAGGCTTCGCTGTCCTTCGCTCCCACCCGCATGG
>JBNLAU010000002.1:0-4417 GCA_050302295.1 Roseibium sp.
GACCAAGATTGAGACCGCCATCAGCAAACTGTCGGCAAGCGGCGGCACAGCCGGGCAAACAGGCATTGCATGGGGCTGGTATACGCTGTCACCGAACTGGGCCAATCTCTGGCCGGGAAAAAGTGAGCCGGCGGCCTATACAGACGACGAAGTCCTGAAATACGCGATTATCATGACTGATGGTGACTTCAATCGATACTATCAAAAGATCAGCCTGACAAAAAGGGATTGTAAGGCTCTAAAAGAATACGGTGTTATCACAGAGACCTGCAAAAACGGTACAAACGATTATTGGTTTCCATTCAGCAGTTATGGTTATGCCGGGGAATCCTCTCAGAGAGCTGTGAAACTCTGTGAAGCGATGAAGAATGAGGGTATCAAGATCTATTCGATTTTCTTCGGCGACTACGATCCTGACCCGATAAGGGTCATGAAGGAATGCGCAAGTAGCGGCGGCTATTATCGAGCCGGAAATGATACCGAACTCGTCAATGCTTTCGCCAAGATCGCCAAGAATATTCAATCCATCTATTTGTCTAAATAGGACGTGATCCTGATCGGGAAACGGCCAATCGGGGCGCCGGCTCGGCGGGCATCATTGTCCGTGCCGAAGGTGGGATTTCTACAAAGCAGCGCAACAAAAAAAGGCCCGCCGGACGGCGGGCCTTCTCGTTCTCGAGCTGAACCGGCCCGGTCAGGCCCGGTTTTGCCTGTTGTCGATCAGGTCATCGACAACGGCCGGGTCGGCCAGGGTCGAGGTGTCGCCGAGACTGTCGAAACTGTCCTCGGCGATCTTGCGCAGAATGCGGCGCATGATCTTGCCGGAGCGGGTTTTCGGCAGGCCCGGGGCGAACTGGATCAGGTCCGGCGATGCGATCGGGCCGATTTCGGAACGCACGTGTTTCACCAGCTCCTTCTTCAAATCCTCGGTCGGCTCTTCGCCTTCCATCAGGGTGACATAGGCATAGATCCCCTGCCCCTTGATGTCGTGCGGATAACCGACAACCGCGGCTTCGGATACCTTCGCGTGGGCAACCAGGGCGCTTTCGACTTCCGCCGTTCCCATGCGGTGGCCGGAGACGTTGATGACGTCATCGACGCGGCCGGTGATCCAGTAGTAGCCGTCCTCGTCCCGGCGGCAGCCGTCGCCGGTGAAATAGAGGCCCTTGTAGGTGGCGAAATAGGTCTGAACGAAGCGCTCATGGTCGCCGTAGACCGTGCGCATCTGACCGGGCCAGCTGTCTTTGATGACCAGGTTGCCTTCCGTCGCGCCTTCCAGGAATTTGCCATCCGCGTCGACGATGGCCGGCTGAACGCCGAAGAACGGACGGGTCGCCGACCCGGGTTTCAGCGCGGTTGCGCCGGGCAGCGGCGTGATCAGGATACCGCCCGTCTCAGTCTGCCACCAGGTATCGACAATCGGGCAGCGGCCCTCGCCGACAACGTTGTAATACCAGGTCCAGGCTTCCGGATTGATCGGCTCGCCCCCGGAGCCGAGCAGACGAAGGGACTTGCGGGAAGTTTTGGTGACATGTTCGTCACCTGCGCCCATCAGCGCGCGGATCGCGGTCGGCGCGGTGTAGAAGATGTTGACGTTGTGCTTGTCGCAGACTTCCCAGAAACGGCCAGGTCCCGGATAGGTCGGCACGCCCTCGAACATCAGCGTTGTCGCGCCGTTGGCGAGCGGACCGTAGACAATGTAGCTGTGGCCGGTAACCCAGCCCACATCCGCTGTGCACCAGTAAACATCGCCCTCGTGGTAGTCGAAGACATATTCGTGGGTCATGGAGGCGTAGACGAGGTAGCCGCCGGTGGTATGCATCACGCCTTTCGGCTTGCCGGTAGATCCGGACGTATAAAGGATGAACAGCGGATCTTCCGCGCTCATTTCCGCCGGTTCGCAATGGTCGGAAACCCGTTCCGCCTCGTCATGGTACCAGACGTCGCGGCCTGCCTGCATGGAAATGTCGCCACCGGTGCGTTTGACGACAATCACGCTCTTGACCGGCGCCTTTTCGGCGGCCTTGTCAACATTGGCTTTCAGCGGCACCTTGCGGCCTCCGCGCAGGCCTTCGTCGGCGGTGATCACACATTCCGACGTGCAGTCCTCGATGCGCTGGGCAAGGCTGTCTGGAGAAAAGCCGCCGAAGACGATGGAATGAACGGCGCCGATGCGGGCGCAAGCCAGCATTGCATAGGCCGCTTCCGGGATCATCGGCAGGTATATGGTGACGCGGTCGCCCTTCTTGACGCCCTGCCCGTGCAGAACGTTGGCGAATTTGTTCACCTCGCTGTGCAGTTCCTTGTAGGTGATGACCTTGTGCTCGCTCGGGTCATCGCCCTCCCAGATGATCGCAGGCTGGTCGCCGCGCTTTTCCAGGTGACGGTCGACGCAGTTGGCCGAGACGTTCAGCGTACCGTCCTCGAACCATTTGATCGAGACGTTGTGGTAGTCGTAAGAGGTGTTCTTGACCTTGGTGTAGGGCTTTATCCAGTCGACCCGCTTGCCGTGTTCGCCCCAGAACCCGTCCGGGTCATCCACGGAGCGCTGATACATTTCAGTATATTTGGCTTCATCGACATGCGCCCGAGCGGCAACGTCCGCGGGAACGGGAAAAACGGAATCAGACATTATGAGAACCTCCCAGAAACAACAATTGGCCCGTTGGGCGGGTTTCCTCACCCCCGGCCTCTGACCTATTTGCCGGCGGCCATTATGCTTATGGCCCCCTGTAGCGTCCAGAACCAAGGAATAGTCCTTTAGTGCCGAGTCCTTGGTCTAATGTATTCAAGTTCTTAAGGCATTCCGCCCCTGTGTCCAGACGTCAGCCGATCCGGAAACCTGCCACCGATGTCAACCGAGCCAGCCGATCAGGACGCCCTGCAATAGCAGCACCCCGAGCCAGTGGCCACCGTCGATCAGGGTCAGGCTCCAGGGTTTGCCCTGAAACCGATGGTTGACGATCTGCGTTGTCATGACGATGCCGATCCAGACCAGAAGGGCGGAGATGACGCCGGAGCGGATGCCGATTGCGCCTGTGTGAAAGACGATTCCGGCGAAGACAAACGCCAAAACCAGCTGGCAGACAAACGCGGTCACGAACAGGACCGGTTCGGGCTTTGTGTCCTCTTTGCTCACCCCCGCCGCTTTCATCCAGGGATTGCCGAGCGCGCTGTACCAGATTGCTCCAAATATGAATGACGCGATTGCCGCGGCTACAACCGCGATCAGATTTACCCCGTCAAACATCATGGACTGCCCTCCGCGCTTTTTCCGGTAGAGGGTGGTCGGAATTGCGGCAAAGATCAAGCGGCAGTTTGCAGTTGTGCGGCTTTCGGGAATGCGTCCCGCCAACACGCTTTGTCCTGTGTGCGGGTGCCCTCTCCGACGGGACAGGACAACGTCAGCCGCCCCGGAATTCAGAGTCCGCCTTTTTGGATGATGAACTCCACCACGTCTTCGATTCCTTCACCCGCCTTCATGTTGGCGAAGACGAAGGGGCGCTCCTTGCGCATCCTTTTCGCATCCCTGTCCATCACGGAAAGATCCGCGCCGACGTGGGGGGCAAGATCGGTCTTGTTGATGATGAGGAGGTCCGAGCGGGTGATGCCCGGGCCGCCTTTGCGCGGGATTTCCTCGCCCGCCGCGACATCGATGACATAGAGGGTGAGATCGGCCAGTTCCGGGGAGAAGGTCGCCGCCAGATTGTCCCCGCCCGATTCGATCAGGATCAGGTCAAGGTCCGGTATGGCCTGGCTCAGATCATGGACGGCGGCCAGATTGATCGAGGCATCCTCGCGGATCGCGGTGTGGGGGCAGCCGCCGGTTTCAACGCCGCGGATCCGGTCGCTGGAAAGCGCCTGAGAGCGCATCAGCGCCTCCGCGTCTTCACTGGTGTAGATGTCGTTGGTGATGACAGCGAGCGAATAGTCCGCGCGCATGGCCTTGCACAGCCGGTCGGTCAGGGTGGTTTTGCCGGCGCCGACCGGGCCGCCGATGCCGACGCGCAATGGACCGTTTGGGGAACTCATGAACGGAACAACCTCGAATATTGGGTTTCATGGGCCATGGAGGCGATATCTGCGAGAAAACTGGAGGTGCCAAGGCCGTCCAGGTCCGCCGTGCCTGCCTCGCTTGCCACCTCGTAAATGACCGGTTCCAGTTGGGCCAGCACCTTCTGGCCGTCACTCTGGCCGAGCGGTACCGCGCGGATGGCCGCCGAGATGATGTTGGCGGCAAATGCCTGCAGGAACGCGGTGAGTGCCGCCTCCGCCGGAATGACATGTGCGGCGGCAACAAGGCCCAGCGCCACAGGATAGGGCCAAGGCTGCCGGTCAGAGCCTGCCATGGATCTGAACAGGCCAGCCGCCGGGGCATCCGTCTCCGGCATCCAGCTGGCTGCGATGGCGGTGACAA
>JBNLAU010000003.1:0-3546 GCA_050302295.1 Roseibium sp.
AAGGTCAAACGCTGGAAAGTCGGCGATGAAGTCGTCATCCATTGCAATCAGGACGATGGCGACGACGAGGAATGCAATGGCGGCGACCCGATGTTCTCCCCCAGCAAGCGCATTTGGGGATACGAGACGCCGGATGGATCGTTCAGCCAGTTCACACGGGTCCAGGCCCAGCAGTTGATGCCGCGGCCCAAGCACCTGACCTGGGAAGAGAGCGCCTGCTATACGCTGACGCTGGCGACCGCCTACCGCATGCTGTTCGGCCATCACCCGCATGAGCTCAAACCCGGCCAGAACGTCCTGGTCTGGGGTGCCTCGGGCGGCCTCGGGTCCTTCGCGATCCAGCTGATTACCGCGGCCGGAGGCAACGCCATAGGCGTGATTTCCGATGAAGACAAACGTCAGTTCGTCATGGAACTGGGCGCCAAGGGCGTCCTCAACCGCAAGGACTTCAATTGCTGGGGCCAGTTGCCCAAGGTGAATTCGCCCGAATATGCAGACTGGTTCAAGGAAGTGCGCAAATTCGGCAAGGCGATCTGGGACATTACCGGCAAAGGCAACAATGTCGACATCGTCTTCGAACATCCGGGCGAGGCAACCTTCCCCGTCTCGACCTTCGTCTGCAAGAAGGGCGGCATGGTCGTGATCTGCGCGGGAACCTCGGGCTTCAACTGCACGTTCGACGTCCGCTACATGTGGATGCACCAGAAGCGCCTGCAGGGCTCGCACTTTGCTCACCTCAAACAGGCATCCGCCGCCAACAAGCTGATGATCGAGCGGCGCATCGACCCTTATATGTCCGAGGTTTTCCCCTGGAGCCAGATCCCGAAGGCGCATACCAAGATGTGGAAGAACCAGCATGCGCCCGGCAACATGGCGGTCCTGGTCTGTGCCCCGACAACAGGTCTCAGAACCTTTGACGACGTGTTGGAAGCCAGCGCGCGCTGACCGGATTTCAAAAGCTCCCCGGAAGGCTTGAACAGAGCCTCTTGCAGCCTGGCCAGCCCGTTTGACGGGCTGGCCCTTTTTCTCATGATCGCGATGAACGCGAGGCGAAGCGACGCCGGCAGCTGACATCACCCGGCCCGCTTTACCTTTTGTTCCTAAAATTCAGGCAGACCGGACAGCGAAAATCGCTTCCGCCGCAATTCTGCTCGGGTTTCAATCCATCACCTACCGACCGGGAATCGAATCATCTCCCTTCAAGCGACCGGAGCACCAATTCGTGATTGATCATATGACGGGCAAAAACCTTTTGCGGCTGTCCGCCGCCGGCCTTGTGGCCCTTGCTCTCACCGCCTGCCAGGGTGAGCGTATGACCACACCGCCCTTTTATCAGGACCTTGCCAAATCCGACGGGCAGGTCGACCCGGCAACGGCAGCGCAGATGATTTCCCAGTACCGGATTAACAACGGCCTCTCCCCTGTCACCCCGGATCCGAAGCTGAGCGGCATTGCCCAGACCCAGGCCGACGCCATGGCGGCAGCCGGTTCAGTGAAAGCCTCGCTTGCTCCCAATCTGCAGCTCGCCACGCGCATGTCCGCTATCGGCGAACCGAAAACAGCCGCCGCTGAAAACGTGAGTGCAGGTTACCGAACCTTCGCCGAAGCCTTTTCCGGCTGGCGGGAATCGCCAAATCACAACCAGGTGCTCCTGACCAAGGACGCGACGAGGCTCGGCATCGCGACGTCCTACTCCGCCAACGCCAAACACAAGGTGTTCTGGTCGCTGGTCATGGCCGCGCCTGCACCCGTTCAGTAACCGGCAGGACAAAATCCGTTTTAGTAATATCGGCGCGGATAACGCTGGTAGGGCGGTCGGACCACAACAGGCGGCCGGCCATAGATCGGGTAATTCCGGTTGTAGCGCGGTACACCCAAATAGACGCCCGCATTCGGGATCGGCTGGCCATATTGCGCGCCGCCGCCGCCATAATTCAGATATCTGCCGGACACCCAGCCCTTGGCATTGGCAAAGGCGGCGTCGCACCAGCTGAAATTGGCCGTGCAGCCGAAAACGGTCACCGCGCCGCCCTGCGGAACCGTCGTGATGACGGGATAGTTGGTGCCGGGCCCTGCGCGCATGTTCAGGTTTGCGGTGGCATAGGCAATCGCCGGTCCGCCGGACTGCGCCGCCGCGGGCAGTGCCATCGCGCACAAGGCCAGGATCGCAAACGGCAATCTCTTTAGTGTCATTCTCGTTCGCTCCCAAAGGTTTGCCACGGCACCCAGGATTACAGACCCATAAGTTGTACACTCAGGTCGAAAGGACAAGGGCCGTCTTTCCAGGCAGTTCCCTGCTCTTCAGTGCCGAATGGGCGCCTGAACGTGCAATTTCATGGATCCGAACCTCAAAAGGACTTGCACCTTCAAAGTGGCGAAACTGTAGCGGCGGGCAGACAGGCTGGTCCGTCCGGCAAAGCCCATACGGGCGTCAGCGCTGCAGTTCGCCGCTCAGCCAGTCCCGGAACTGCGACTTGGTTCCGAAAAACGCATTGCGGTCGACTTCACCGCGGATCCCCGGCACACGGCCTTCGGCGGTATACTGCCAGAACACCCAGTCGTCCCGCTGGTCATAGATGTTTTCCGGATAGCTGGCGACGGAGCGGAGCCAGAATTGCTCGTCTTTCAGCGCGCCGACCAGACGGTCGCGGTGAAAGTCGACGGACGAATAGATCACCGGCCGCTTGCCGTAGTGTTTCTCCATCTCGTCCAGGAAGATCTTCATGTCCCTGAGAATCTTCGCCCGTCCCGGCCGCTTCTGGCAGGTTTTGGAGTGGGCGTTCCATTCCATGTCCAGGACCAGAGGTATGGCCTGCGGATCAACGGGTATGATTTCCTTCACCCATTCGATCTGCTCCTCAACCGGACGGCAGAAATAATAAAAGTGATAAGCTCCGCGCGGCATCCCGGCCTGCCGGGCTGCGATCCAGTTGTCGAGAAAGCGCGGATCCACATGATCACCACCTTCCGTTGCCTTGATCCAGGCAAACGCAATGCCGGACCGTTTGACCGCGTGCCAGTCGACGTCACCCTGCCAGCGGGAGATATCGATGCCGTGCACGGCAAAATCCTCAGGAGTCGGGTCCGGAAAATCATAAGCTGCACAGGAGCTTAGGAAAATAAATCCAAAGACAGAGCAAAAGGATTTGACAAGCTCCAGCACGGCACCCTCGGCAAGGTTAAAAAAAGCTTTCCATAACCGCCCAAAATGCGCGGTAATTCCTAACGGAGTGTAGACAAATTCGCATTTTCTCCGCGAAATTACGTATCCACTTTCAACCGCCGTTCCGAGTAGTGCGTGATTGCGGCGGATCAAAGACAATCCGGGGCAGGAATACCGGTCCTCCGCCCAAATAGCCGCTCACAAAGGCCTCGAGTTCGTCCTATGACATTGGTCATCAGGCCACGAAACAAATGCGGACATCGTGGAGAAGGCTCTCGCGGCTGAATTCGTTTGCACTTGCTGCCCAAATCCTTATTTCTTTGCGGACCTCAAATATCTGGCAAGGATCTCATGACCGACCGGCTCAAACTCGTTACCTGGAA
>JBNLAU010000004.1:0-11663 GCA_050302295.1 Roseibium sp.
AACCGGGCGGCACTCACGAGCGGAACCCGGAGGATCCGTCTACCTGGGGCAAGGTCGGCCGCAACGAAAGCTGCCCCTGCGGCTCCGGCAAGAAGTTCAAGCATTGCCATGGAGCGCTGGTCTGAACTTCGGACCGATCAATCCCAAAAACAGAAACCGGCGCCTCAGAGGGCGCCGTTTTTTTTGTGTAGGCAGCCCTAAATTCATCGGTTTTGCGAGGTTGGCAAAGTCTTGCCTCGCCTTTTGGGATCATTTCCGGCAGTTTGCGCCGAATATCCAACGAACCCGACTGTCCATGCAGCCAACATCCTCTTCCGAGTTCTACGTAAACCAGCGAAAGACGACGCGCGCCTGCTCGCCTCTCCTGAGCGTCATCGTGCCGGTCTTCAACGAAGAAGCTGTCATAGGTCATTTTCTGGCAGCCACGCGCCCCGTGCTCGAGCGGACTGGCCTGCAATACGAATATGTCTTCATCGACGACGGCAGCCGGGACCGGACGGCGGATTTGCTGGGCGGTGAGCTGAAGGCCGGCCTGCCAGGACGCTTGCTCGGGCTTTCACGAAATTTTGGCAAGGAAGCCGCGTTGTCTGCCGGTCTCGAAGCCGCCAGGGGTGACATTGCCATAATCATGGATGCGGATCTTCAGGACCCGCCGGAGCTTATTCTGCAGATGCTTGACGGCTGGCGGGCCGGGTATGACGTCGTCTACGGTCTCCGTGTCGACCGCTCATCCGACACACTCATGAAGCGTTCTACGGCCGGCATGTTCTATCGGCTGTTCAACCGGATTGCCAATATCAACATGCCTGCGAATGCCGGCGACTATCGCCTGATCGACCGCGCCGTGATTGACGCGCTCCTGCGCCTGCCGGAACGCAACCGGTTCATGAAGGGCCTGTTCGCCTGGGTCGGGTTTCCGGCGATGGCGCTTCCCTACGAGCGCCCGCCACGCAAGGCGGGTTCGGGCAAATTCAACTACTGGAAGCTTTGGAACTTCGCCCTCGACGGGCTTACCGGCTTCACCACGCTGCCGCTCAGGATATGGTTTTACGGCGGCGCGCTGATTTCGCTCGCGGCTTTCGCCTACGCCCTTTATCTGACATTGCGTGTCTTTTTTTCCGGCATTGATGTCCCCGGCTATGCCTCGCTCATGGTGGCGCTCTTGTTCTTCTCGGGCGTGCAGCTGCTTTCGATCGGCATGATTGGCGAATATATCGCCCGGCTCTTTAACGAGGCGAAGCAGCGTCCGGTCTACATTCTTCAGGACGTGATCGAAGGCAGCGCGCCGAAGGACGGTGTCCGGACAGACAGGGCCGCCGATGACAGCTGAGTTGAAACGGCAGAAACTGAAGACGGAAACCACCGCCGCCGGCAAATTCGCGATTGTCGGCGTGCTCGCAACGCTGACCCATGCCGCTGTCGCCGGCGGGCTTCTGCAAACAGGTATGCTTCCGGCATTTCCCGCCAATATCTGCGGCTTCCTCGTTGCGTTCTGCGTTTCTTTCAGTGGCCACTATTACTGGAGCTTTGCCCATTTGCGCATCGACGGCACGGCCTTGAAAAGCATGTTTCGCTTTCTGGTGATTGCCCTTTCCGGGTTCGCCCTCAATTCCACGGTTCTCGCCCTTTGGCTCGGCTTCACCCCGTGGCCGGATCTCATCGGGCTCATGTTTTCGATTGCCATCGTTCCCGCCCTTTCCTTCCTGGGAGCCCGCCTCTGGGCTTTTTCCCATCGGCCAGCCGAGACCTGAAACAAAACATGCCTTTCCGCGATATGCCCGCATCCCGCGCAGCACTCTTGTATTGTGGGCTGGTCTGCCTGCTTTACGCTCTCGTACCGGCCTTGTTCTTTCCCGGACCGCCGCTGGATGTCGTTGAGGGCTTCGCCTGGGGGAGAGAGCTTCAACTGGGTTACACCAAGCACCCGCCCATGCAGGCCTGGCTTCTGGAGGCGACTTACCGCCTGAGCGGCGGCTACACCGGAGGCTATTGGCTGAGCGCGGCCAGCGCGGCAATCGGCTACCTGTTCATCTGGAAGATCGGCAAACGCCTCGGCTTCTCGGATTGGCAGGCGTTCTGGGCTGTTGTCCTGACCAGCGTGACATTTTATTTCACTCTGCCGATGCCGGAGTTCAATCCGAACATCCTGCAGATCCCGGTCTGGGCCGGAATGATCCTTTTGTTCCACCGCGCACTGGACAAGGGCCGTTGGACGGATTGGGTGCTTCTGGGAGCCCTTGCCGCTTTCGGCCTCTATTCGAAATATTTTGTGTTTCTGCTTGTCGGCGCCATTGGCCTTTACACGCTCGTATTTGCAGCCCCCCGCCGCAATCTGCTGACAGCCGGACCCTGGCTGTGCACGCTTGTCTGCTGCGCGCTTCTCGTCCCCCATGTTCTCTGGCTGCTGAACACCGATTTCCTCACGCTTCAATACGCCGCCAGCCGCAGCAAACCGGCAACGTCGCTCTTCGATCACGTTTTCAATCCGCTGAATTTCCTTGGAGCACAGATCGGCAATCATGCCGGATTGTTCCTGGTCACGCTCGCAGGTCTTGGCTGGTCGGGGCTTAAAGGCTTCAGGAGCGGAAGGGCGCAACATCTGAAGGTGCTTTTGCCGCCCAACGACCATTTCCTGCTCTGGTTTGCATTCGTGCCTATTGCGGTCGTCCTGCTGATGTCGGCGATAACGGGAAATGAGTTCGAACACATGTGGGGCACACCGATGTTCGTCCTCTCCGGCATTCTGGCCGTGCGCTATCTCACCTTGCCTGAAACCTGGCCCTTTCCCGGACGCGCATTCGCGGCCGTGGCGGCCATCCAACTTATCTTCCTGACCATTCTGTTCGGCCAGGCCGTGCTGGAACCGCTCTGGAAAGACAAGCAGACCCGCATGCACTATCCAGGCAAGGCCGTGGCTGAAGAGCTTGCCGCCATCTGGAAAGACAGGATGGGAACGGAACTCGCCTATGTGGCGGGCGACATGTGGTCGGCGGCCAATGTCACCCTCTACGCCCCGCGGCGTCCGTCCATGTTCTATCTGCACGATCTGACCTTGAGCCCCTGGATCGACATGGCGGATGTCCAGGACAAGGGCCTGATGATCGTCTGGCGCGGCGACCGGGAGAAGCCGCTCAAGGAAATCCTGAGGTATTACCCGGACGCGGTTCGCGATGGCCGTGAGACCTTCCAATATCAATCCGCCGGAAAAATGCCGGATGCCGTGGTCAACTGGCTAATCGTCCCGCCCGGCCAAGTCGCTGAACAGGCGGGAAAATAGTCGCAGCCGGTACGGGACCATCTGGAAACCGGAAGCAAAGCCCACTACCTTTGCGCCATGATCAGTATGGCGGAAATTGACGGCATCGAGGACTGGCTGATCGGCCAGGCGCTCGGCTCCCCGGACATGGCATCCATGTTCGCGGAAATGTGCGAGAGACTGCGCCGATGCAACGTACCGGTGGACCGGGCGATGATCGCCTGGTCGACACTGCATCCGTTGGTCGAGGCGGAAACTGCCCTGTGGGAAAACGGCACAGGGCTGCATCACGAGCGGATCGCCCATTCGACGGAAGAGACCGACGACTGGCTCAAGAGCCCGGTTCGCGCGGTTCTGGTCAGCGGCGAACAGATGCTGCGCCGGCGGCTTGCCAATTCCAACGCCCCTCTCGAATTTCCGCTCCTGACCGAACTGTCTGAAGCCGGCTACTCCGATTATCTCGTCGTTCCGACGGAGTTCGATGTTCCCTCCATCCCGAACGACTTCACCCGAACCGGCATTGTTGTGAGTTGGGCGACGCGGGAAGAGGAGGGCTTTTCCGACGAAGCGCTCACTGCCATCCGGTATATTCAAAAGCGTCTCGCACTTGCTGCCCGGGCGACGCTGGAAGGGCAGATCAGCCGGACGATTGCCGAGACCTACCTGGGCAAGACTGCCGGCACCAAGGTTCTCAGCGGCCATATCCGCCACGGCGACGGCGAGACGATTGACGCGGTCATCTACTACAGTGACATGCGCGATTCCACGGCGATTGCCGAGGACCTTGGTCCCGATGAGTATCTGGGCTGGCTCAACACCTATTTCGAGGCAACCGCCGGCGCCGTTCTGGAAAGCGGCGGTGAGGTACTGGACTTCATCGGCGATGCGGTCCTGGGCGTCTTCCCGATCGAAAAAGAGAGCCTTGAACGCAGCGTCAATCAGGCAATCGCCGCCGCGGACGAAACCCGAGCAAGATTGCAAGCCATCAATATCAGCGCATCCCGGCCGCGTGCCATGAAGTCGGGCATTGCCCTGTCCGTCGGTTCCGTCATGTTCGGCAACATCGGCGTTCCGCACAGGCTGACCTTTTCGGTCATCGGCCAGGCCGTCCATGCGGCGGCACGCATCGAGAACCTGACAAAATCCGCAGGCGTCGATGTCCTGATAACCGAGGATATCGCCAGATATGCCGGCTCCCGCTCACAACTGGTCGATACCTTCGCGCTCGACGGCTTTTCCACTCCGCAACCCCTTTTCGTTTTGAACTAGGACACGGCCCCTGGCCCCCACCCGAAAATCCAGCTCCCCGGCATCCTGCTGAACAGGCCGCTCCCGACAACGCAAGAAGACACAAAATATGACCGATCTGCTCCCCGACACCCGGCTGCACCTGCCCTATCGCGAACAGGAAGCCAGTGTCCCCGATACCGGCGCCCCCATCGTTCTGTTGCACGGGTTTGGCGGCGACCGGCAAACCTGGCTGAATATTCAGACGGGACTTGCCGCAAGAAAGCGGTCCTTGGCATTCGATCTGCCGGGACACGGGGAGGCACTGGACTGGCCCAGGATCGGCAATGCAGGTGTGGCTGCCAAGGCGGTGACCCAATCGCTCAAGGCGCTGGATCTTGCCAGGGTTCATCTGGTCGGCCACTCCATGGGCGGGGCCGTCGCAGCTCTGATCGCCCTTAGATCGCCTGAAATTGTCGCCAGCCTGACTTTGCTGGCTCCCGGGGGCTTCGGCGCCGAAATCAATCACCGGCTCTTGCGCCGCTACGCCGCCGCCAAGGATGCCGCGGAAATGGAAACCTTGCTTGAGCAATTCTTCGGCTGGGAGTTCAAACTGCCGAAATTTCTCGCCAAAACAGCGGCGGAAAGCCGCTCGCGCCCCGGAGCCGTTGCAACGCTAGAAACCGTCGCCAACGAAATCATCGATGGAAGTGTGCAAAGAACCCTGCCTCGGGACGACCTGGCCGCACTGCCAATGCCGATCAAGGTGCTCTGGGGCACACAGGACCGTGTCCTGCCGACACGTCAGGCGCATAAGCTTCCGGGCATCGTGGCGACGCATATTTTTGAACGCGTCGGCCACATGGTGCATCTGGAAATCCCGAAAGACGTTACCCGGCTTATTTTGCAAAATGCCGGCGCCTGAAGATCAGGCGTCCGGCAGCAGTCCTTCTCGCCAGCTTTCCCCGATCACCCGACGTGCCATCATGTGTGAACGCGGCGAGTTGATGCTGTCGACGGCGATCAGCTGACCGGACTTCAGATATGCAACATAGAATTTGTTCTCGTCCGGAGATCCTGTCAGCACGGTATCGTCATAGCCATCGGAGAGCCCTGCAATCTGCAGTTTGATGTCGTACTGATCGGACCAGAACCAGGGCAGCGGATCATAATCGACATCCTGTCCGAGCAACGCCTGAGCGACCGCTTTCGCCTGGTCGATGGCGTTTTGAACGCTTTCCATGCGCACGGAACGCTGGTAGCGATTGGAATAAAAGCGGGTGCAGTCTCCGACCGCGTAGATGTCCGGATCGCTGGTCTGGCCGCAGCCGTCCACCAGAATGCCGTTGTCCACTTCCAGGCCGGCTTCAGCCGCCAGATGATCGTTCGGCTCGGCCCCGACAGCAACCAGAACAAGCTCCGCCTCAACCACGTCACCCGAACTCAGCCGGACTCCCGAAACAGAGCTATCTCCCTCGATCGCCTGAACGCCCGTGTTCAGCATCAGGTCGATACCCCGCTCGCGGTGCAAGGAAGTGAAATAATCGGACACCGCCTGGCTGACGACCCGCTTCATCGGACGGTCCTGCGCTTCGATAACGGTGACGCCCTTGCCAAGGGATTTGGCAACGGCAGCAACTTCAAGGCCGATATAGCCGGCGCCGATAATGGCTATTCGTTTGATGTTTTTCAGCTTTTCCCGAATTGCGTCCACATCGCCGATCGAGCGGAGCGTGACCACACCCTCTTTATCGGCCCCGTCCAGTTTCAGCGTACGCGCATTGGTGCCGGTTGCCAGGACCAGCTTGCCATAAGGCAGCGTGTCACCGTTTTCCAGCTTCAGCCTTTTGGCCGCCCGGTCGATGGCAACAACCTTGGTATTGGGAATATGGTCGATTTTGTTGGTGGCGAAGAATGCCGGCGGACGCAGCCAAAGGACTTCCGCGCCGATTTCACCGGCAAGAAACTTTTTCGACAGAGGTGGACGCTGATAGGGCGGATGAGGTTCGTCGCCAATCAAACGCAAAGGGCCTTCAAACCCGCCTTGCCGCAGCGACTGGGCAACCTGCGCACCTGCCTGACCGGCCCCGATGATGACGATTTCTTCCTGCATTCCGTTCCGCCTTCTTCAAGAACGGCCTTTCCGGCCTGTGGTTGAAAAGCATGGCTAGCACGAACATTCGCCGTCCGCCAGAATGGCGAAACGCCGCGTCGGGACCGGCGCGGCGTTTTTCAGATGGATTGAGGAGTTTACGCGCGCTCAGGCGCTGCGTACACCGCTCAGGAATTCGGCCACTTCCTGCCGGATAAGTGTGCCCTGCTGGCCGAGCGATTCGGCCAGTTGCTCCACTTCGGCACCGTTCGAGCGGGCAAGATCCGCCGCAGAACCGACCGCTTCCATGCGGGTAACACCTTCCTCGGATCGGGCCGAGGCGCTGGAAACGTTGTGGGAAATCGCCTGCACCGCCTCATCCTGCTGCTGCACGGCGGCGGCAACGGCGGAGGCAAGGCCTTCCATGTCGGAGATGATGCGGTTGACATCCTCGATGGCCTGAACCGCCTGCCCGGAAGAGCCCTGGATGGCCTCGATCTGGACAGCGATGTCCTCGGTTGCTTTCGAGGTCTGGTCGGCGAGCTGCTTGACCTCTGCCGCGACAACCGCAAAGCCCTTTCCGGCCTCGCCCGCACGGGCGGCCTCGATAGTCGCGTTCAGCGCCAGAAGGTTGGTCTGGTTGGCAATGTCACGGATCAGCCCCATGACCTCGCCGATGCGCTCGGCGGCGCTGGAGAGTTCCTGCATGGTGTCAACGGTCGAGGAGGCGCTCTTCACCGCCTGCTGCGCCACTTCGGTCGACTTGTTGGCCTGGCCGGCAATCTCGGCAATCGAGGCAGCCAGCTCTTCGGCCGAATGGGCCGCGGAGGTGACGTTCTCCGCGGCGGTGCGTACGGCTCCCGCGGCCTCGTCGGACTGGTTGGCGACGTCGTCGGCGGATTGTTCCATCGACTGGGACGTCTGGCGCAGTTCCCCATTGGCCCTGTCGAGGCTGTCGAGCGCTTCGGAAACCGTTCCCTCGAAGCGGCCGATAAGTGCATCAAGGCGGGTGACGCGTTCTTCGCGTTGACGGTTCTCGTGATCCTGTGCGGCGGCAAGCTCGGCCCGCTCGACGGCATTGTCGCGGAAAACCTGAACCGTCCGGCTCATGGAGGCGAGCTCCGTCTTGCCGGAAACCTCGGGCAGGTCGAGATCGGTCTGGCCGCTGGCGAGCGCCTCCATCGCCGTCTGCAGGCGGGCGAGCGGCTTCGACACGGACTGGCCAATCAGGAGAGCAATGGCCGGCAGCAGTACCAGAAGCACCAGGATCGCACCGCCGATGGCGTAGGCCGCGATCGAGCGCGCGCTCGCCAGTTGGCCGGCGGCTTCCTGCCGGATGGAGTTGGCCGCCTCGTTGAGCGAGGCGATATGCGGCGGGACGAGTTCGAACAGGTTTTCAAGCAGCGCCACATGTTCAATCCGCTCATCCCTGGCGGCCTTGTACCCGTCGAAGGTCTCCTTGTACTTGACCATGTTTTCGGTCAGTTCCGCCTTGATCGCGTCGGAGATATAGGCCTTCTTCAAGAGCTTTTCGAACGCCTTGAACTCGTTTTCAAAGACCTCGACGGCCTCGGGCGTGCCGTTGAAGGTGAATTCCTTTTCGGCGAGCTGCACCGCAAGAATCGTGCGCGCAAGCTTTTCGAAATCCGGTCCGCCGCCGAATTTCAATTCTTCCGAAAGACGGTGTTTGACGGCACCGGCATATTCGGCGAGGCCCGCCAGATAACCTTGCGTCGTGTCGTAGCCGATCTTCTGCTGAGCCGCGTCGAGCATTGCGAATGCCCCCTTGGCCCCTTCGAGCGTGTCCTTCACGTCTGCAACTTGAGCCGAATAGGCGGCGGCCGCCGGGTTGGAGGCGACTTCAGTCATAATCCCGGTTGCCCGGTCGAGTTTTTCATCGAAGGCCTGGTACCGATCCGCGGTCGGAGCGCTCAGATATTGCTCTTCTATCGACCGCAACGAGGCCGCCGCTTCCGAAAGAGTGCCGACCTGTTCCGCCAGCATGGAGCTGCTGCCCATACGCGCAAAAGCCGAGTTCAATTCGCCCTGGCTCCAGAAAAACACGCCGCCGATTGCCAGAAGACCGACAATCGTGAACAGGCTCAGCGCCAGAATCCTGACTTTGACCGACAAATTGGACAAGATTTGAAAAGGTGATTGAGATCCGATAGCCACCGGCGTATGTCCCTTAATACTTACGTTAGTGCCGTAGAGTTCGCTAAAAATGGCAATATACGGTTAACGTATGCGAAACCTCGCCTGCCCGCCGCCCACCCTCCGCAGAATCGCAACGCCATTTCTCATTTGAGGCCCTACGTGAACCTTCTTGCCAGAACCGCACCGGCAATATTCGTCCTGCTGTGGTCGACCGGCTTCATCGGATCGAAGCTCGGCGCACCTTACATCGACCCCATGGTGTTTCTGACGGTACGCTTTGTTGCGGTGCTGCCGGTGCTCTTGCTGCTGGTGCTGTTCCTGTCGAAATCCTGGCCGGCATCACCATCCTCGATCGGCCACTGCATTGTCACCGGCATGCTCGTGCACGGGATTTACCTCGGCGGTGTTTTCTGGGCGATCAAACAGGGCATGCCAGCCGGATTGTCCTCCATCATCGTCGGACTGCAGCCCGTGCTGACGGCGCTTGTGGCCGTGGCGCTGCTTGGCGAAACCGTGTCCAGGAAACACTGGATCAGCATGGCGATTGGCGCCGCAGGCCTTGCCCTGGTACTCGGCCCCAAATTAGATGCCAGCGGGTCGGGCATCACACCGACGACCATCGGCGTGGTTTTCATCGCCGTTGCCGCCATCAGCCTCGGCACCGTTTACCAGAAACGCTTTGTGCCGCAGACGGGCCTGCTGACTGCAACGCTCTGGCAATATGCCGGGGCGCTCCTGGTGACGGCACCGCTGAGCCTATTCGAAAGCTGGCAGATCACCTGGTCGGGAGACCTCATCTTCGCCATAACCTGGCTCGTGCTGGTTCTCTCCGTCGGCGCGATCCTGCTCTTGATGCTCCTGATCCGCGAAGGCGCGGTTTCTCAGGTCGCCAGCCTGTTCTACCTCGTACCCGTCGCGACGGCGGTGGAGAGTTACTTCCTCTTCGCGGAAACCCTGTCCCTCATCCAGATTGCAGGCATGGCGCTGGTGATCGGTGCCGTCCTGACCATTCGCGGTGTCCAGCGCTAACGCGGTGCTATCCGGCACCCGCGCATCGGCCGGCCTGCCGCGCTGCCTACGACGCTGGGAATCAGGTTTCGGCCTCGCCCATCAACTTCTTCTGCTGCGTCTTCCAGCGCCAATACCGCCGCTGACGGGAAATCGCGGCATTCAGTTCGCCGCCCAGAATGAACACCAGTGCGCAGATATAAAGAAAAATCAGCGCGGTCATGATCCCGGCCAGACCGCCATAGGTCGAAACATAATTGGCAAAGCTGGCAAGATAGGCCCCGAAGGCACTGCCGGCGATAATCCACATGACAAGCGTTGCCAGCACACCGGGCCACAGATCCATGAACGACCGTTTTCCGGCTGGCAGCAGCCAGTGGGTGAAAAACAGGCCGATGATCAGAAGCGAGCCGGCGAGCGTGAACCTTGCAAGGTTGATCGACAGCAGGAAGGACTCGACCTTGGGCGCATAGAGCATCAGCGTTTCAAGGGCGAGCGGCGCAAGAACCACCAGAAACGTATAGGCAAGCAGAATTCCGGCACCGAGCAGCACCAGAGCGATCGACTGCAGGCGCAGCAGAAATATCGACCGGTTTTCACTCTGCCGGTAGGCCCGGTTGAGCGCGGTCCGCAAGGCCTCGACACCGTTTGAGGAAAACCACAGTGCGGCCACCGCGCCGAATGTCAGCAAATCGCCGCGCCGGACGGTCAGGACATTCTGGACTTCACGCACAACCGGTGTGGCCACGCTTTCCGGCCAGGCGTCGAACAACAGGCTCGACACGGTGTCCGCCGCCCCTGTCATCCCGAAAAAGGCCGCCAGCGATGCGATGAAGATCAGAAGGGGAAAGATCGCCAGCAGCCCCGACAAGGCAACGTGGCTTGCCATGGCAAATCCGTCATCCCTGGTGAAATGACCGATCGCGTCTTTCAGGATGGCATAGATCACCTGGATTGTTTGACGGACATTCATGGTTGTGATGTGGCCCTGCCCGTAGCGGCACGTCAAGTAGGGGGCGGCGGAAATTGCCCCCTCCAAAAGGACAACAAATTCCGGCTCGACAAATCGGTGTGTGCAACGCAACATAGCTTCAACAACAAGCGCCGCCGCGCAACAAATGAAAACGGAGAACGCCTATGCCCCCTGCAGCCATGACGGCGACGGATTCGCCTGAGAGCCTCAGCCGGCAAACGGAAGCCACGGTCGCAACCCTCGACAACCTGCTTGATCTCGCAGCGCAGCGTGTCCGCGTGCGGGTCACCGAGGACGGCAGAATTTCCTCCCGCCGCATGGAAGCCGAACAGCGGGCCACTCATGGGCTTGCCTGGCTGGCAACCTATGTGGAGGCCCTGCGGCAGCTCGATGCCTATGCCCGGCGCCTCGCCGGCGAGGGCCGCTACGGCGCGCTGGAGGACAGGATCGTCCAACTGGGATTTGCCGAATATCTGGCGCAGATTTTCGGCGGCATTCCAATGAACCAGGGCGAGATTGTCCGTCTTTCCGACCTCGGTATTTCGTCCGCCGAGGCAGCGGGTTTCCGCACTGCCGAAATGGATGCGCTGATCGAGGCTGGCAATTCTCCCGAAATCCGGAGCGAAATCACCCGCTTGATCCGCGACCAGGCCGGCCACTCGACCTTCGGCGACCCGGGCCTGGACGAAACCATGGAGCAGATCCGCAATGAAATGCGGCGTTTTGCCGAAGGCACCGTCGTCCCCAACGCCCATGAGTGGCACCTGAAAAACGACTATATTCCGCTCGACGTCATCAACCAGATGTCAGAGCTGGGTGTTTTCGGCCTGACCATTCCGGAGGAATACGGAGGGCTGGGTCTCGGCAAGGAAGCCATGTGCGTGGTCTCCGAAGAGTTGTCCCGGGCCTATATCGGCGTCGGCTCCCTCGGCACGCGGTCGGAAATCGCC
>JBNLAU010000005.1:0-9275 GCA_050302295.1 Roseibium sp.
AAATCGTTCGACATGATCCATGTGACGCCGCCCCAAACCGCGCCAGATTTCATTCGCGTGTCTCCGCTGGCGGACGCGGCCGGCTGGGTCGATGTCGACCAGTCAACCCTGCGCCACGCGACCTTCGACAACATCTGGTCGCTGGGTGACGTGATGAACGCCCCGAACGCCAAGACCGCCGCTGCCGCACGCAAACAGGCACCGGTGGTCGCCGAGAATATCGTTTCGGATATCCGGGGGCACAGCGCCACGGCACAATACGACGGCTACGGCTCCTGCCCGCTCACGGTCGAACGCGGCAAGATCGTTTTGGCCGAGTTCGGCTACGGCGGTACGCTGTTGCCGAGCTTTCCACGCTGGCTGGTGGATGGAACCAAGCCGACACGGACGGCCTGGCTGCTGAAAGAGCGCATTCTGCCCCCTGTCTACTGGCGCGCCATGCTGCGCGGCAAGGAGTGGATGGCTAAGCCGGAAAAGGTCACCGCGGCCTGAGAACATCTGGGGACCAGCCTCCGTCAATCACAGTATCGAGCCGGGTTTTCGGCTCGATTTTTCTGAAAAATACAGCGAAGGTAGACCATGAACGGGCTTCAGCGCTATTTGCCCATCCTCGATTGGGGGAAGGCCTACAACAAGGAGACCGCCACCAGCGACCTGGTTGCGGCTGTGATCGTGACGATCATGCTGATCCCGCAATCGCTCGCCTATGCGCTGCTGGCCGGACTGCCGCCGGAAGTCGGGCTTTACGCCTCCATCCTGCCGCTGGCCGCTTATGCGATATTCGGCACCAGCCGGGCGCTGGCCGTCGGTCCCGTGGCGGTCGTATCGCTGATGACGGCCTCCGCCGTCGGAGAGCTGGCGCAGCAGGGTACGCCGGAATATCTCGGCGCCGCCATCGTTCTTGCCTTCCTGTCCGGGCTCATGTTGATGGCCATGGGCCTGTTGCGGCTCGGGTTCCTGGCCAATCTCCTCAGCCACCCGGTCATTTCCGGGTTCATTACAGCGTCCGGCCTGCTGATCGCCTCAAGCCAGCTCAAGCATATTCTCGGCGTGCCCGCCCATGGCCACACGCTTTACGAGATCCTGTGGTCGATAGCCGGGCATCTTGGTGACGTGAACTGGATCACCTTCGCCATCGGCGCCGCAGCAACCGTTTTTCTTTTCTGGGTGCGCAAGGGCCTGAAAAAGCTGTTGCTCGGGCTTGGACTGAAGCCCTTCTTCGCCGACGTCCTGACCAAGGCCGGTCCGGTCGCGGCCGTCGCTGTCACCACGGTGCTGTCGGCCGCCTTTCAGCTCGGCGGCCGTGGCGTCAGGATTGTCGGCGACATTCCCTCCGGACTGCCGGTTCCCCAATTGCCCACCTTCGACAGCGAACTCTGGCTGACCCTTGCCGGTCCGGCCTTTCTGATCTCGGTCATCGGCTTTGTGGAATCGGTCTCCGTCGCCCAGACACTCGCGGCAAAAAAGCGCCAGCGTATTGAGCCGGATCAGGAGCTGATCGGTCTCGGCGCTTCAAACATTGCCTCCGCCATATCCGGCGGTTATCCGGTCACCGGCGGATTTGCGCGCTCCGTGGTCAATTTCGATGCCGGCGCGGCAACGCCTGCGGCGGGCGCCTTTACCGCTGTCGGCATTGCGCTTGCCACGCTGTTCCTGACCCCACTCTTAACGCACCTGCCCCAGGCCACGCTCGCCGCCACGATCATCGTCGCGGTCCTGTCCCTGGTAGACTTTGGCGCGATCAGGAGAACCTTCGTTTATTCCAAGAGCGATTTCGCGGCGATGGCCGCGACGATCCTGATCACCCTGTTCTTCGGTGTCGAGCCGGGCGTTGTGAGCGGCGTCGGTCTTTCCATTGCGCTTTATCTCTTCCGCTCCAGCCGGCCGCATATGGCGATTGTCGGCGTTGTTCCGGGGACCGAACACTTCCGCAATATCGACCGGCATAAAGTGGCCACCGGTGACCGTGTGCTCACTCTGCGGGTGGATGAAAGCCTGTTTTTCGCCAATTCGCGTTTCCTGGAAGACAGGATCTACGCCCTGGTCGCGGAAAAGCCGGACATTGAGCATGTGGTGCTGATGTGCCCGGCGGTGAACGAAATCGACGCAAGCGCACTGGAGAGCCTGGAGGAGATCAACCACCGCCTGTCGGACTCCGGCGTCAGCTTTCACCTGTCGGAGGTGAAAGGACCGGTGATGGACCGTTTGAGGGAGACCGACTTCCTCAAACACCTGACCGGGCAGGTTTTCCTCAGTCAGTATGAGGCGCTGTGCACGCTGGACCCGCTGACCGCGCATATATCGGAATCGCATACGCCCAAGAAAGCCGCGCAGTCGAATGTCTGGTCGGGTCCGGAGATCTAGGCTCCGGAGGCCGGCTTACTGACTGCCGGCCGCCTGCAGGATCGGTGTGATTTTCTGGCAGAAACGGAAGTGAACCGTTGGCTTTTCGCCCTGCTGAACCATCAGCCCCTGCGTGCCGCGCGGCTGTACGGTGACCAGTTCAATCTCTTCCCCGCCATCATCCAAAAGGCAGTGGATGGCCGCGCGCTGCGTTTTGCGCCCGCTCTTTTCGGCGCCATAGACCTGGCAGATTCGCCCGGGCGTTTCCAGAAGGCCACGGTAAATCGCAATCGCCGAGCCCGGTGCGCCCCGGTCGATGTGCTGCACGGGGCAGGTCTCAAGGTCGCGGACCCAGATTCCTTGCGCGAAATCCGCAAATCTCAAATCCAGCGTTTTTCCCTGCAGAAGCGGAGCTGACTTCGGCACCTGAAACAACAGGTCGCCCTTGCCGGCGAGTGCCTGTCCGCCAGACGCCGCAATCAGACCTGCCAGCAGTAAAACGCTTTTCAAGAACCCCGAACGCAAGTGCCCCTCCCGGATTGACCTTCCTCGGCCTTTGCACCAACCAGCATTAAATATGGCCGGAGGTCAACTCCGGTAGCGCACATACTTGAAAATTTCGAACAAACATGGAACAAAATTGGAATGAATAACGATATTCGGCAAGCTCCCGGCCGACTTCAGCTGGATGACCCGCTGAAGGACGGCCGCCAGTCGGAAACCGCGCTGAAAGTCTGGCGCGGAGCAGCACGGCTGCTGCGGCAGCTCGATTTTGCCTGTCTTGCCGAAGTCACCCTTGCCTCGGCCCGCCGCGCGGACCTGCTGGCGCTCGGCCCGAAACAGGAGCTCTGGATTGTCGAGGTCAAATCCTCCATTGCCGACTTCCGGGCCGACAACAAGTGGCCCGATTATCGCCTTCACTGCGACCGGCTCTTTTTCGCCACCCACCCGGACGTGCCGCTGGACATTTTTCCCGAAGAGGCCGGTCTGATCGTTTCCGACGGCTTTGGCGCGGAGATCCTGCGCGATGCGCCGGAGCACAAGCTCGCCGCCGCAACCCGCAAATCGGTCACCCACCGCTTTGCACGCCACGCCGCCAACCGGCTGCATGATCTTGCCGACCCGGACGGAACCCGCCTGTTCGATCGCGTCTGATTCATAACGTAATTCCGGCGGCCCAAAAAAGAGGCCGCGGAAATCTCCGCGGCCAAAGTGCCAGGAACAAACCAGTTATTCTGGAATTCAGAGATCGCATTGTCCGGCCTTCAACGGATTGACCACTGAAGACCGGACGACCTCATGCGAACAGGTTCACAAGGCTTTCCAGGTATTCCTGTTTGCCGGATTTCGGCTGCGGTTCCAGGTTGGCGCCATGAACGCGGTCGGCCAGGGCTTCCAGGGATGAACCGCCGTCGAGGATGTCGGCGTTTTCCGGTTTCTGCCAGCCGGCATAACGATCGTCGACAAAGCCCTTCAGACGGCCGTCCTCGATCATCGCAGCGGCGGCCTTGAGCCCCCGGGCAATGGCGTCGGCGGAGCCGACATGGGCCTGGATCAGGTCGACCGGGTCCAGCGACTGGCGGCGCAGCTTGGCATCGAAATTGGTGCCGCCGGTGGTGAAGCCGCCATCCATCAGAATCTCGTAATAGGCCAGCGCCAGCTCCGGCACGTTCATGCCGAAATGGTCGGTGTCCCAGCCGCACTGGTAGTCATTGCGGTTCATGTCGACGGAGCCGAGAATGCCGAAGGAGCGGGCCATGTGCAGTTCGTGCTCGAACGAGTGTCCGGCCAGGATGGCATGACCCTGCTCGATGTTCATCTTGACTTCGTTCTCAAGACCATAGGCCTTCAGGAAGCCGTAGACCGTGCCGACATCGTAGTCATACTGGTGTTTGGATGGCTCCTGCGGCTTCGGTTCGATCAGGATGGTGCCCTTGAAGCCGATCTTGTGCTTGTATTCCACTACCATGTTGAGGAAGCGGCCAAGCTGGTCCAGCTCCTGCTTGATGTTGGTATTCAGCAGCGTTTCATAGCCTTCGCGGCCGCCCCAGAGCACGTAGTTGGCGCCATTCAGGCGCTGCGTGACGTCCATGGCGTTTTTCACCTGGGCGGCGGCATAGGCGAAGACGTCGGGATCCGGGTTGGTGGCTGCACCGCTCATGAAGCGGCGGTTGGAAAACATGTTGGCGGTGCCCCACAGCAGGCCAACGCCCGTGTCCGCCATCTTCTTTTCGAAAATGTCGGCAATGGCGTTCACATTGGCATTACTTTCAGCCAGCGTCTTGCCTTCCGGCGCGATGTCGCGGTCATGGAAGGTGAAGAAGGGCATGCCGAGGATCTGGAACATTTCGAAGGCGACGTCGGCCTTCAGTTTTGCCTGCTCCATCGGATCGCCGCCGGCGGCCATCCATGTGCGCATGAAGGTTTCGCCGCCGAACGGGTCGGAACCCGGCCAGCAGAAGTTATGCCAGTAGCAGACAGCAAAACGCAGATGGTCTTCCATGCGCTTGCCGAAGACGACTTCGTCCTTGTTGTAGTGGCGATAGGTCAGCGGATCCTTGCTGTCCGGCCCGGCATATTGAATTGGCTGAAGATCGCCGAAGAACCCAGTGCTCATGATATTTCCTCCTTGAGGTCGTGTCCCTAAAAACCAGCTTGTTTCAGTGCCGGATAGATTTTGCGCCACCGGCCATAGGCCTCGGCATAACTGTCAGCGAGGGCCGGTACCGGATCGATGCTGGCCTTGAGGGCCGGCTTGGCAAAGATGCCGTCCGCTGTGCCGAGGGCCGCCGCCTGACCGAGTCGGGCCGCGCCGAGCGAAGCACCGAAGTCGCCATCGACCGGCAGATCCACCGGAACGTTCAGCAGGCTGGCGATGATTTCCAACCAGACTTGCGACCGCGAGCCGCCGCCGACCGCCAGGAGGCGGTCGATTTTCGTGCCCGCGACGCTCAAGGCTTCCAGGCAGTCCTTCAGGGCAAATGCTACTCCGTCCAGCACGGCGTGGGTCAGAACCGCATCATCGGTCTCATGGGAGATGCCGGTGAAGGCGGCGCGGATTTCAACGTCATTGTGGGGCGTGCGCTCACCGCCGAGATAGGGCAGGAAGGAGACCGGGGACGGTCCGGAAACGCTCCCCATTGCCCCGGTCAACTCGCCGGGAGACTTTTTCAACGTCCTTGAAAGCCAGTTCAGGCTGTCTGTGGCCGACAGGATCACCCCCATCTGGTGCCAGGTATCCGGCACGGCGTGACAGAAGGCATGGACCGCGCCGTCCACGTTCGGCGAAAACCTGTCGTTGGTGACAAAAAGCACACCGGAGGTGCCGAGCGAAACGAAGGCCGAGCCCGGATCGACGGCGCCGACGCCACAAGCGGACGCCGCATTGTCTCCGCCGCCACCGGCAATGACCGGCGCGGTTTCGAACCCCCAGCGGGCGCAGAGCTCGGCTTTCAGGGTGCCGGAGCTCTCTGCCCCTTCCACCAGGCGCGGCATGTGTTTGCGCGTCAGTCCCGTTGCCGCCAAAAGCTCATCGCTCCAGTCGCGTTTGGCGACATCCATCCAGAGCGTGCCTGCGCTGTCAGACATGTCGCCGACGTAGTCGCCGGTGAGCCTGAAGCGGACATAATCCTTCGGCAGCAGAACCATTGCGGTTTTGGCGAAGACTTCCGGTTCGTTCTCGCGCACCCATTGCAGCTTGGGCGCCGTGAACCCGGGCATGACAAGATTGCCGCCGAGAGAGAGGAACTTCGGCTCTGCCGCCTGCAGCTCCGCGCATTGTTTGCCGGAGCGGCCGTCGTTCCACAATATGCAGGGCCGGAGCGGCTTTCCGGCATCGTCCAAAAGCGTCGCGCCATGCATGTGGCCGGAAAGGCCGATGCCCTTGACCGCGGAAAGCTCCTTCGGAGCCTTGGTCTTCAGCGCATCCAGGACCGTTTCGCAGGCCGTCCACCAGCTGTCCGGATCCTGCTCGGACCAGCCCGGATGCGGCCGCTGTACAGTCAGGTCCGCAGTGGCCGAAGCGATCAGCGACTGGTCCTCGCCAAGAAGAATGGCTTTGACCGAACTCGTGCCGGTATCGAGACCGATATACATGAGGTGCGTTCCTCAGAATGCTTCAAAAAGAATGCCGATTCCTTTTGGAAGGTTTCGGCATGGGATGCCGCGCTACCGGGGCATTGGTGCCACGCTTTGCGCAAACACGGAAGAACCTGCGGTTTTCAGCCCGCAGGTTCTTTTGGTTTACCCGACGACGGTGTCGTCGACAAGGGCGCCCGGTCCCGGGGTCGCACCGTCCGGACACTTGCCGAGGATGATCATGCCCAGCACGTCGTCATCGGTGACGTCGGAGGTTTTGGCAGTGCCGACCAGCTGGCCGTTTTTCATCACGGCAATCCGGTCGCACAGCTGGAACACGTCATGAATGTCATGGCTGATCAGGAAGATGCCGATGCCCTGCTTCTTCAATTCCTGAATCAGCTCCGCCACCATTTGCGTTTCGTGAACGCCGAGGGCCGCGGTCGGCTCGTCCATGATCAGGATCTTGGCGTTGAAATAGACCGCACGGGCGATCGCAACCGACTGACGCTGACCGCCGGAAAGAGCTTTCACCGGCGCGTGGAACTTTTTGAAGTTCGGGTTGAGCCGGCCCATGATCTTGCGGGTTTCCGCTTCCATGGCGTCGTCATCGACAAATCCCAGTGGAGAGGTCAGTTCCCGGCCGAGGAACAGGTTGGACGCGGCATCGAGATTGTCCGCCAGAGCGAGCGTCTGGTAGATGGTCTCGATATTTTGCGCGCGTGCATCCCGCGGCGAGTGGATGTGCACTTCCTCGCCGTTGATGCGGATTTCGCCGCTGTCGCCCTTATAGGCCCCGGAGAGGATCTTGATCAGGGTAGACTTGCCGGCCCCGTTGTGGCCGAGCAGGCCGACCACTTCGCCGGGATAAAGATCGACGGAAACGTGATCCACGGCACGCACCCCGCCAAAGGAGATGCACATGTCTTTCATTTCTACGAGAGGAGTTGCCATCGGTTAGTCTCCCGTCCGCTTGCGGTAGATGATGTCAACCAGAACCGCGACGACCAGAACGGTGCCGACAACGATGTTCTGGAGCGGGGCGTCCACGCCGACCATGGCCATGCCTGACTGCAGAGACTGCATGATCAGGGCGCCGAGAATTGCGCCGTAGATCGTGCCCACGCCGCCGGCAAGGGCCGTGCCGCCGATCACTGCCGCCGCAATGACGCGCAGTTCGTCCAGCGTACCGATGTCGTTGGTCGAAAAGCCGAGACGAGCCGCGGCCACCGCGCCGGCGAGCGCTGCCAGACCGCCCATGATCGCGAACACTTTCACGGTCAGGAAGCGGGTGTTGATACCGGACAGTTCGGCCGCGTCCGGATTGCCGCCGGTTGCGAAAATATAGCGTCCGAGGCGAGTCTGGCGGGCGACCACGGTCATGATGACCGCGACAACGATCAAAAGCAGCACCGAATAGGGAATGCCGTAGCCCATGTTCAGACCATCTGGAAGGGTCTCACCGCTGGCTTCGAAGATGCGCCGCAGGCGGGCTTTCGGTATCTCGTAAGAATTCAAAACCCAGACGAAACTGAGGATCGCACCTGTGGTGAGGACACCCATGGTGACTTCGGCCCACAACGGCTTGATCGGAAAGCCGTGGGACGACTTGCGCCGGCGGGAAGCGACCTGCAGCCACAGGGCAGCGGCCACGGCCAGTATGCCGAAGACCCAGGACCCTGTTTCTCCCATTGTGCCGCCAATGCCGCCGATCTTGGTGAAGGTTTCGTCGAGCGGGCCGATCGTCTGGCCGGAAGTGATGAACCAGGCCACGTTGCGCCAGACTAGAAGGCCGCCGAGCGTAACAATGAACGCCGGAATGCCGAGATAGCCGATCATCCAGCCCTGGAAGGCCCCGACGGCGACACCGACGGCGACGCCGATGAGGATGGCGATGATCCAGATGCCCGGGTTGCCGAGACCCAGATAGTCCGGCAGGACATCGGTCTGGACAACCGCCATGACAGCCGCGACGGTTGCCAGCAGGGAACCGACCGACAGATCGATATGGCGGGTAACGATGACGAAAACCATTCCTGTCGCCATGATGGCGACGGACACAGTCTGGATCGTCAGGTTGAAAATATTGCGCGGTGTCAGGAACCGGCCGTCGGTGAACACGTTGAACACCAGGCACAGAACGATGAACGCTCCGATCATGCCCAAGAGCCGGGTATCGAGCTGCAATGCGGCAATAAGATTTCGTGCTGTCGGGCTCTTCTGCCCAGACAGAGCGGTATCGGACATAGAGGTTACTCCTGCTTGGAGACCATTACGCTTACGCGTCGGGAGGCCTGCCCCGGGGGCTGCGTTTCGCAGTGTGCCCAGCAAGAAGGCCCCGGTTAGTTTAACCGGGGCCGAGCTTTAAGCGTACTGTTATTAGTTACAAGGAGCCGGGCCGTTATCGACACCCTGGCAGAGATCGTCCTTGGAGATCCAGCCAGCGTCGACGACAGCGGTCAGGTTGTCCTTGGTGACCGGCAGCGGAGCCAGGAACTTGGCCGTCAGCTCGGTACCGGACGGAGATGTCCAGGTCTGAGCGCCGTCGACATCACCCATGTCGTTGCCTTCTGCCAGAGCAACCGCGATTTCACCGGCAGCCTTGCCGAGCTCACGGGCGTCTTTCCACACGGACACGGTCTGAGTGCCTTTGGCAACGCGGTTCAGAGCAGCGTGGTCGCCGTCCTGACCGGAAACCGGAATGCCATCCATGCCCTGAGCGGTCAGAGCGGCAACAACACCGCCTGCAGTGCCGTCGTTGGAAGCCACAACGGCGTCAACCTTGTTGTCGGTTGCCGTCAGGATCTGTTCCATGTTGCGCTGAGCGTTCGCCGGCAGCCAGCCATCGGTGTAGG
>JBNLAU010000006.1:0-5147 GCA_050302295.1 Roseibium sp.
ACCTTCGCCGCCTGTCTCCTCCATAATCGCGTCGACAAAGGCGAGGCTGCGCGAATCGAGCACCACATCGGCACCCAGCAATCGCAATGTGTTGCGCTTGTCCTCAGATCCTGCGGTCGCGATGATTTTCGCGCCGCGCCACTTGGCTATCTGCAGAGCCGCAAGTCCGACCCCGCCGGCACCGCCATGAATGAGCACGGTGTCACCACTTGAAAGAGCTGCCAGATGGACGAGCGCATAATAGGCCGTCAGGAAGGTCACCGGAATGGTCGCTGCTTCTTCCGCCGACACCTTGCTTGGCATCGGTGCGCAGCCGGACTCATCCACGGTCACATGAGATGCGAAACAGGCCGGTGCGAATGTGATGACCTTATCGCCGGGTTTGAACCGGGTCACATCCGGCCCGCAGGCGACGACGTGGCCGCAGCACTCCATGCCAAGCGTTGGTCCGGCAAAACCATCTTCCAGCGCTTCTTCCGGCAACAGGCCAAGAGCCCACATGACATCCCGGAAATTGAGGCCGCTGGCCTCGACGGCGATTTCGATATTCTTTCCTTCGAGCGACTTTCGCTCAACCGCCTGCCAGCTGAGTTGATCGAGCGATCCCTGGCGCAGAATGTCAAGTTTCATCGCCGGCGATGCACCTTCCGGCAAGGCCGCATCCGGCAGAACGCCACCCTTGATGAGGCGGATGCCGGATCGGGTTTCGCTGTTCAGCACGATTTCCCGTTCACAGTTTTCGACCAGGATTTCATCGGCGACACGGGCCGCGGCAATGCCGGGCTCAAGATCAGGTGATACGTCAATCAGTTTCAGATTGGCATCCGGGTATTCGTTCATGACAACCCGGCCAAAGGCCCATATCCCGGCCTGTTCGGGCGCCGCGGCCTCGCCGCCTGCAATATCCTGCGCGCCAGCCGGTGCAAGCAGCGTGAACTCACCGCTGTTGGGGCCGAGGGCTTTCAGCAGGGCCATCAGACTGTAGGCACGCGCGTCAACGCAAGCCAGCGCATCCACCGTATCTGCGTAGGCCCCGAGTAAATGAACGATGCGGCCCTGGTGATCAGCAACCAGTTTGCTCAAAGCTTCATCGGGCGTTTCAGCCAACTGGTCGGCATCGAGCGATGCACTCCAGATATCGTCGCCCAGTTCTTCCGTTACTTCGCCCGGAACAAGCAGCGTTGCCGTGTGGCCGTTGCGCTCCAGGCAGGATTTGAGTCCCTCCGCCAGGCGGTGCGCCGAACCGTCCGCGTCCGTTATTAAAAGATAGGCTTTTTGCTCCGGCTTGCTTTCGGCAGCATCCTCTTCGGACTGCTCCTGCTTCACGGCCACTGTTTCGGAAGCCCGGGCGCCGATCAGATCCGCTTCGACGAGTGTGCTTTTCAGCGGCACGCTTGCCACATCGTGGAAACCGGCAGTTTCCAGATGTTTCGTCCAGTTGCTCTGCTGTTTCGTGACCGGGAATTCAGCAGTTGCGGTTTCATCCCACCAGTTTGCACCCACGCCCATGATCAGGTCCGTCAGCGGGTGCGGAAGCGGCTCAGCAGCCAGAACGACGCCACCAGGAACCATCGATCGGGCGAATCGCTTCAGCGAGTCCGCATCAATGTCGGCGAGCGAGGTGTCGAACAAAACCAGGTCGAAGTAGTGTTCGAATTCGAAGGCAGACTCAGTCGGTTCCACGAATTCCGTCGCCGACGATCCTTGCCAAAGCCGCTCGCCCCGGCCGACGGAGGCGGAGGTTGCATCAGTCACCGTAAGAGCCATGTTCGCGGGATCGAGTTCCGCATCGAGGTTTGCTGCCAGGCCGCCGGTTGCTCCAACGAGAAGGATCCGCAATGCCTGGCCCTCGGACCAGCCACGGATGATCTGCTGCGCGCTTTTCCTGAGCGCGGAAGACAAGGCGCGTTTGGCGGGCGAGGAGGACCGGTAAGCATCGAACAGGCTGGAGGCATAGACCTTTCCGGCCGTTTCTTCCACGCCGGACATCAGAACGTCCGAAAGTCCGGTCCACAAGCGCGCCAGAAGGGCGGCCTCCGCGATATGTTCGCCGCCACCGTCTGTCAGGGCCTGCAACAAGTCAGCCGCGGACGGATTCCCGGACGGGTCGTGGAGAGTGAAGCCGTCATCGGATTCTTCGCAAAGTCCGCTTTCACTGAGCCAGAGCAACAGGCTTGCAGCCAAAGGGGCTGCCGTTTCATGCAGTTCGCCGGCTTCGACCAGATCCGGCACTCGCACGCAGCGCTCACCGAAAGCTTCGAAAAGGGTTTGGTGCGCGATTGTCCGGCCAAGTGCTTCGATCAGGATGCGGCTATCATCAAGCTCCTGATCGTCGGAGCCTGCCAGATCGAGTTGTTTGGCAAGGGCATCGAGCCCGTTGAAACGGCTTTGAAGCGGGGAAACGCGATCCCGTTCCGGTAGCACTGTCGCAATTTGGCGGTAGACGAGATCGTCCGGCCGCGTATCCTGCCCAAGCGTCACCGCCTTGAACCGGGCCTTGTTCAACCGGGCAACCGTCAGGCCATCGGCATCGAGAAATTCGAAATTCGCCTCAATTGACCGCGGGCTGGCTTTTGTGACTTCAATGCGCACCGCAGCCGGAGCAGTTTCCGGAGCCAAAAGACGCAGCGTGCCCAAGCGAATGGGAAGGAACGACGTATTCTGTGGCACGTCTTCAACGCTATCAAGCAAGGCAAAAAGACCATGGAAACCGGCATCAACCAGCGTCGGGCAAAGTGCGAAGGAGTACTGGCCGAGACTTTCATCCCGATCGAGCAATGTCACCGTCGCCATTGTTTCGGAATGTTTGGTGACCTTTTCGGCTCGCCTGAAAACAGGGCCATAATTGAGCCCGAAGCTTTCCGTGATTTTGTAGAGCTCTTCGTGATTGAGGCTCGAAATTTCATCGTCGCCGGTCTTGAGCCAAGGCGTACGTGAAGAGGTCGACGGCGTAATAAACGTGCCGCGTGCATTCAGTGACCAGTCGTTGTCCGACAGGCGCGGCCGCGACAGAATTTCAATGACATGATCGTCCGGAGAGATCCTCACCTGGGTTTCCCAGATTTCGTCTCCTTCGATTACGAGCGGGCGCAGAATGTCGAAGTCTCTGAGTTCGATCATGTCGCCCCGTGTCCAACGAAGGGCGGCCCGGAGGCTCATCTCGATATAGCCGGCTGCCGGGAAGACGACGCTGTCCTCAACCTTGTGATCCAGCAGGAAGGGCAGGGAACCGCTGTCGATATGGTTGAACCACTCTGCCGTATCCTGGCGAAGCCGGTAGCCGAGCAGCGGCCAGGTCTGGCCGAACATGAAGTCCACCCGCTCCGGGCTGTTTTCCGGCCTGTAGTCAGAGTTCTGCCAAGGGTAGGAAGGAAGCGCACTCAGGAGATTCGGCTTTGGTCCGACATATTTTTCAAGATCCGTGGTGCCTCCGTGCGCAAGAATGGACGCAGCAATCCGGTCCAGTGGATTGCCGCTGGCTGTCTCTGCCTTCTTGGAAGGTTCCTTGAGTGTTTCCAGGAACTGGGCTTTCTTACCCTTCGCACGCAGGACGTCGTTCACATAAGTGCCCAGAACCGATTTGGGGCCGATTTCCACCAGAACGGCAAAATCGTCAGCTGCCATATTCTCGATTGCCGCCGCGAATAGCACCGGCTGACGCACGTTTTTCCACCAGTACTCGGCGGAAACGCGGACGTCGGTTTCCTCGGGCGTAACGCTTGAATAGAATGGAAGCTTAGCTTCTGTCGGTGTCAATCCATCCAGAGCTGCGAGCAGCGGCTTTTCGATCGGGTCAACGAGTGCGCTGTGAAACGGGTAAGCCAGATTCAGGCGGCGCATTGCCCATTTTTTCTTGCGCGCGAATTTGGCAAATGCGTCGAGGCTGTCGCTATCACCGGAAATAGTGACGCTTCTCGGGCTGTTGTCAGCTGCAAGCTCGAGACGCGGCAGTCCGCTTTCCTTGATGGCTTCAACGGCTTTTTCGGCAGGAAGCAGCAATGCTCCCATGGAACCAAGATCCCGGACAACCTCCTGTTCACTGGAGCGCGCCCGAATAACCCGCACGGCTTGTTCAAGGTCGAGTGCCCCGGAGCACCAGGCAGCGGCAACTTCCCCCACGGAGTGTCCGGTGGTTCCCGCCGCGACAATGCCTCTTTGGCGCAGGGATTCAACAATGGCCACCTGAATCGCGAACAATAGTGGTTGCGCGATCTCGGAGCGTTCGAGATCCGCGTCCAGATCTTCGGCAAACAGCGTGGTCACCAGTGACCAGCCGCTGAGGCCCATGAAAATCTTGTCGACCTTGTCGAATGCACCGCGGAACGCCGTGTCTGCCTGATAGGCTTCCTGGCCCATGCCGGCCCATTGAGAGCCGTTGCCAGAGAACACAAATCCGACTTTGGCGTCCGGCTTGATGACACTCCCGGCGACAAGATCCGGAACTTCGTCGCCGCTTTCCGAAAAGGACCTGAGCGCGGCGATTTTTTCGTCCTTGGTTTTGCCCAGCACAACAACGCGTTCCGAAAGCAGGTCGCGAGCGTGAGCGCTGGATGCGATCAGGTCGCCGACGGTTTCGTCCGTTTCACTGTCCAGCCGGTCCAGGTACCTGCCGGCCAGATCCTTGAGGGCTTCTTTGGAGCGGGCGCTCAGAATCAGTGGCGCGTCGGTGGCCGGCCTCTCGGCCTCTCCATTGTTCTTTTCGACAACAATCGGATCAGGATCGCCAATGACGGCATGTGCGTTGGTGCCGCCAAAGCCAAAGGAGTTGACCCCGGCCAGCCGGCGCTCGCCGGTCCGGTCCAGCGCGATCGCCTCGCCGGCGACCATCAGGTTCAGATCCTCAAACGGGATATCCGGATTGGGCGTGTTGAAGTGAAGCGATTTGGGCAACAGGTCTTCGCGAAGCGCCATCACCGATTTCAGCAGGCCGACCAGGCCGGAGACGGGTTCCAGGTGGCCGACATTGGTTTTCACCGAGCCAATCGGCAGAACATTCGAACGCTTTTGACCTATTACCTTGCCAAGCGCATCAGCTTCGGCGGGATCACCCACGCGCGTGCCGGTTCCATGCGCTTCGATGAAGGCAAGGCCGTTTGGATCAATATCGAGCCCTTCGTACATCTCGCGCAGGAGATCCGCCTGGGCAT
>JBNLAU010000007.1:0-5055 GCA_050302295.1 Roseibium sp.
CGTTGAAAACACCAGCTTTTCTTGCGCTCCCGCGCTTGCCGCAGATGCGAAAAACCAGAGAACCATCCATGTTTTGGCGAAGAAACGCACGGCAGCATCCCCTAACGTAATTTACGTTAAAGCCGAAATCAGACAGAACACAAGAAATGAAAGACCTTTTTGAACAGAACATTTCTCCCGATTTCAACTGAATCTCGACGAATTTCTGCCAATCAACAATACAACCATGATCGCACACTACAAAACTTTAAAACAAGAGCGTGCACGCACTCAATTCAAACGAATGATGATCAATTTTTGTCTGGAAGATGCCCTTGAAGGACCTTCCTTGCATGGCAGTTACCCACACCAAGCCTTGCTGCAATGCAAAAAATCGACTAAAAGAGCCCAAATTGATTTAGGTCAATGAGTTTGTCTCAAACAGCTCGCGCTGACCTTCACCACCGAACATCAACAATATGGAGCATGTCTTGACCGCACGTGCCGAGGCCCTTGCGCCTGTGAAATCGATCAAACTGGATGCCTCGCGTATCAAGACGGAACTGTTGGCCGGCCTGACCGTCGCACTTGCTCTCGTGCCGGAAGCCGTCGCCTTTGCATTCGTCGCCGGCGTCAATCCGCTGGTGGGCCTTTACGCCGCATTTTTTATCGGCTTGATCACCGCATGTATCGGCGGACGTCCCGGCATGATTTCCGGCGCCACCGGTGCGCTGGCTGTGGTTATGGTGTCTCTGGTCGCCCAGCACGGCGTCGAATATCTTTTCGCTACCGTCGTTCTGATGGGCATTTTCCAGATTGGTATCGGCATTTTGAGATGGGGCAAGTTCATCCGCATGGTGCCGCATCCGGTGATGCTCGGCTTTGTGAACGGTCTCGCCATCGTGATTTTCCTGGCTCAACTCGGCCAGTTCAAGGTTCCGGACGGCACCGGCGGACTGACCTGGATGACCGGCCCCCAATTGTACCTGATGCTGGGCCTGGTCGCGCTGACCATGGCCGTGATCTGGTTCCTGCCCAGGCTCACCAAGTCCTTTCCGGCACCATTGGCTGGTATCCTCGTGGTGTCGGCCCTTGTACTCGGACTTGACCTGGACACCCGCTCAGTTGGCGATCTCGCCTCGATTTCCGGCGGTCTGCCGGAATTCCATATTCCGATGGTGCCGTTGAACTTCGAGACGCTGCGGATCATCTTGCCCTATGCCGTCATCCTGGCGGCGATCGGCCTGATTGAATCCCTGCTGACGCTGAACCTGGTGGCTGATCTCACCAACACCAAGGGCGGCGCCTCCAAGGAATGTGTGGCCCAGGGCACCGCGAATATTGTCACCGGTTTCTTCGGCGGCATGGGCGGCTGCGCCATGATCGGCCAGTCCATGATCAACGTGAAATCCGGCGCCCGCACCCGTATCGCCGGCATCGCCGCAGCCCTGTTCCTTCTGTCCTTCATCGTGATCGCCTCACCGCTGATCGAGCAGATCCCGGTTGCCGCGCTGGTCGGTGTCATGTTCATGGTCGTGATTGGCACATTTGCCTGGGCCAGCCTGAAGATCGTACACAAGATCCCGCCTGCGGACGCGCTGGTGATGGTGGTGGTGACCTGCGTCACCGTCTACTCCGACCTTGCGGTTGCCGTTGTCGTTGGTGTGATCATCTCCGCACTCGCGTACGCCTGGAACGCGGCCAGCCGCATCAATGCCCGTATCGGCACCAGCAAGGAAGGCTGGAAGGTCTACCGTCTGTCCGGTCCGCTGTTCTTTGGCTCCACCACCGGCTTTACCGATCTGTTCGAACTGGAGAACGACCCGGATGACGTGGTCGTGGACTTCATCGACAGCCGTGTGGTTGACCATTCGGGCCTGGAAGCCATCGATGCGCTGGCGTCCAAATACGAGGCTGCCGGCAAACGCCTGCATCTGCGCCATCTGTCTCCGGACTGCCAGAAGCTGCTCGCCAAGGCCGGCAATCTTGTCGAGGTCTCCGTTCTGGAAGATCCGGACTACGAAATCGCCGTCGATTACGGCCACAAGTTCGATGACCTGGAACCCGCGAAAGCCGGCTAAGCCATTCATCAACGAAACGTTTTACATCAAGACCCGCGGGCACTCCCTGCGGGTTTTTTCATGCCTGGTGCAATTTTCGGCCTTATGCTTACAGTCGCATTGCACCGCGCTCCGGTATCTGAAAAAGTCGTCCGCCATCCGGCTTGATACCTTTCAAGGAACCTGTTTCAGCACCGGCAACTCATTCGGGACAAAACGTGTCACAGCGCAACAAACTCTTCATCACCCCGACACTGGCAACCGTCATTGGAACCTTCGTGCTGGTGACCGCTGCGGCGATCCTGATCATTCAAGCAACAACCTCCTCCAAGGTGGTTCGCCAGCTCGGCGGAGAGCTTGTCGATATCGGAATGGAATCTGCCGAGGTCGCCTTCATTGAGCAGCTGAACGCCGTTACCTCCACGGCGGCCTTTACGAAAATCTCCGCTGCGCGCAATGAGCTGCCCTTCGACAAACCGGAGCTCCTGATTGCCTATCTGTACGGCGCCCTCGCCCCTATGGAGCAGGTCTCGTTCATGGCTCTGGTGGACGACAAGGGTTCAGGTGTTAATGTTGATCGCGGCAAAGCGGACGGCACATTGCTTGCCCGCAAGATCCGGCTTGCCGCCCACACGCCCGTGCTGATGCCGCTTGCGGAAAAAGCGGCAGAACAAAAGGAAGGCTTCTGGAGCGATGCGCTCTATATGCCCGACCGGAAGCACACCTATTTCATCTACGCGCAGCCCCTCTACAAAGAGCAGACCCATGTCGGCAGTCTCCTGATCGGTTTGTCCCTGGAAAGGGTCTCGGAGATAACCCAGTATATCTCGACCGATGACATCACTGTTTTCCTGATGAAGGAAGGATCCCATCATGTCATTGCCCACCCGAACCTGCACAGGAAATTCGATGAACTGAGTGCGGAGACCCCGCTGCTTCATATTGGGCACGTTCCGGATACCTTCCTTAAAGACTTCGAGACCATGCAGGAACTCGACGAGGCATCCTTCGACATCTCCCAGGATCTGGGCCTGCATGCCGGCTACGATGAAGACGGCGTCAAACGCTTCGTCATTGTTCAAAGGAAAAACGAAAACCTGCTCGGGTTGCCGGCGCGCATAGGCGTACATTTTCCGGCGGCCTTTCTGGACCAGCCCCTTGACCAGCTGATAACGGCTGGCGCTGTCGGAGCCGCGTTGCTGCTGCTGTCCCTGTTGGGGGCTGTCCTTCTGGCGAAACGGATCGCCTTGCCTATGCGCCGGGCTTCCAGCGCCGCCAAACAGGTTGCGAACCTCAATCTCGATGCCGTGGAACCGCTCCCCACCAGTATTATCCGGGAGCTGGACGACCTCTCGACCGGTTTCAACGCCATGGTGGGCGGCTTGACGGCATTCAATCGCTATGTGCCACGGACCCTGGTGCAAAAGCTTCTGCGCGAAGGCCGCGCGGAGGCACCGCCGGAAGAACGCGAGGTTGCGGTACTCTTCACGGACATTGCCGGTTTCACCTCAGCGTCGGAAGGCATGTCGGCAACCGAGACCGCCGCTTTCGTCAATCATCACCTTTCCCTGCTCGGGGCGGAGATCACCAGAGAAGGCGGAACGATCGACAAATATGTCGGCGACAGCGTCATGGCCTTTTGGGGGGCTCCGGAACGGCTGGACAACCCGGCGGAACCGGCTGCCCGCGCCGCACTCGCCATGGCCGCGGCCATCCGCGCGGACAATGTACAACGCAAGTCACGCGGTGAACCGCCCGTGCGCATCCGCATCGGCCTGCACATGGGGCCGCTGGTTGTCGGAGATATCGGCGCGCCGGAACGGGTCAACTACACGGTTATCGGTGACACGGTGAACGCAGCCTCGCGGCTGGAAAGCCTTGGCAAGGA
The DNA here is from genome assembly GCA_050302295.1 of Roseibium sp. GTDB lineage: Bacteria > Pseudomonadota > Alphaproteobacteria > Rhizobiales > Stappiaceae > Roseibium. The sequence continues at coordinate 3,928 of JBNLAU010000007.1, forward strand.
AATCGATCCGGATGCGGAGGTTATCATCCTGGTATCTGAAGAAATCTCCAAAAACCTCAACGTCGGCATCGAAATGCTGCCGATCGGCCCTCAGAAAGTCAAAGGCAGATCAGAGCCTCTGAACGTGGTGCGCTTGCTGGGGTAACGGGCATCGACGCCCGGCGGTTGCAGGTTGTTCGCACAGCCCTGATTTGAAAAAGCAAAAGGCCGGGAATTTTCCCGGCCTTTCGTCTAATCCTTGCTGTCCCTGCCAGTACATCCGTGGTCAGGGACCGGGATAGAAACTTACGCTTCCTGAAGGTTGTCCGCAGCGGACTTGCCGGAACGGCTGTCCTTGACAACTTCAAAGCTGACCTTCTGGCCTTCGACCAGAGAGTGCATGCCAGCGCGTTCAACAGCAGAGATGTGAACGAACACGTCGGCAGCGCCGTCTTCCGGCTGAATGAAGCCAAAGCCTTTGGTGGCGTTGAAGAATTTTACGGTTCCGATGGTCATAACGATTTCCTTTCAATCGGTCATGAGAATATGCACGTACCATGCAATCAGCGCGGCACGGCGGTTAGGTCGACGTTGATAAGGAAGATCGTTCAGGTCGCGGCAAGCCGCGCAGTCACAAAGTTCATCACGCAATATCGAAGTTCGGCTGATAGATCCAAACAGTGTTCAGAAAAAGGCAGACCGGCAAATTGTCTTCCTTTTGTCGCTGGCGAGGCAATTAAAGTTCCGGCCCTTATGCGCTGGTTCGCCATGCCTCCAGATCAGGCTGCCCGCCCAGTCCGCGCTGCAAAGGGTGCGGTCTGGTTTCAAGGGTTTGAAGCAGATAGGCTTCATCATCGGTATCAGCCAGTTCGAGACTCCAGACGCGGAAACCGGAGAGTTCGTAAGCGCCGAAAGATGTCATCATGGCAACGTCCGACGCATCGTATCCCCGTACCATGAGCACGCGGCCAACCCTCGGCACGTTGTAGCGGGCGTCAAAGGTATGCCAATCGCCGTCCAGATACACTTCGAACCAGGCGCAAAAGTCATCGAATCCCGCATCGGGGACACCGATATCGCCAAGATATCCGCTGGCGTAGCGTGCCGGTATCCCCATCGCCCGGCACAAGCTTATCGCCAGATGGGCGA
>JBNLAU010000008.1:0-4835 GCA_050302295.1 Roseibium sp.
GCCGGCGGCGTCCGCGTTGCCGTGCCGGTGTTCCAGGAACAGGAACACTTCGGAGAGGGCGAACAGGCCGACAATGGCGACCAGGAAGTCGATGCCGTCGTAAAGATGGACCTCGCCGAAGGTGAAGCGCGGCACGCCGGTCTGGGTGTCGACGCCAACGGTGGCGAGGCCGATGCCGAGCGCGGCCGCAATCGCGGTCTTGGCCTGGTTGGTCGAGGCGACGCCGCCCAGTGTGGCGAAAGCGAGTGTGAAGAGGGCGAAATATTCGGCCGGGCCGAACAGGAGCGCGATCTTGACCAGCTGTGGCGCCAGCAGGATCAGGCCCCAGGTGGCCAGGAACGCACCGACGAATGAGGCGATGACGGACAGGGCCAGCGCCTCGCCGGCGCGCCCGGCCTTGGCCATCGGGTAGCCGTCGAGACAGGTCATCATCGCCGGTTCGTCTCCTGGAATATTGAGCAGGATCGACGATATGCGGCCGCCATACATGGCGCCGTAATAGACCGAGGTCAGAAGGATCAGGGACGGGGTCGCGCCGAGGCCGAGCGTGAAGGCAAGCGGGATCAGGATGGCGACACCGTTGGAGGGGCCGAGGCCGGGCAGGGCGCCCATCATGGTGCCGAGAAAACAGCCGAGCAGGGCCAGCAGCAGGTTCTGCCACGTCAGGGCAATCGCAAAACCTTCGGCCAGAGAGGAAAGAGTTTCCATGGGGGCGCTCCGTTAAAAACCGAAGGGGCCTTTGGCCAGCGACAGACCAAGGACGAGATGAAATACCACATAGATGCCGGCGGACGTTGCGCAGCCGGAGACAACCGAGGAAATCGGCCGGGTGCCAAGGCGCCAGGTGAGATAGGTGGCAGCCAGCGCGGTGGCGATGAGAAAGCCGAGCTCCGGCAGAAAGATCGCATAGAGCATCATCACCACGATCGCCGCACCCACTTCCATGAAGCGGATCAGAGACGGCCATTCCGGCGCCTCGTCGGGCTTTGCGATGATGACCAGTGACGACAGGCCGAGCACGGTTGCAATAATCAGGGGAAAGGCCTTCGGACCGACGGCGTCGGATAGAAAACTTTCTTCGATGGTGAGAGCGGCCCAGGCATATCCGAGTGCGAGGAGTAGCCCGACCACCCCAAAAACGCGGTCGCTCATGATTACCTTCCTGCTGCAAGCGGCCATTATCCGATTGGGGGCTGCCTGAAATTTTGGATCTTGAGGAAGCAAGTCAGGGGACACACTATAGTGCGCCCCCAGATGCCGTAAACGGCATTTTTACTTGATGATGCCGATCTCTTTCGAGATGTCCTGGATCTGCTGGACGGAGCTGGCTACGAAGGTTTCGAACTCTTCGCCCTGCAGGTCGAGCGGGGCCAGGCCGTTGGCGGCCATCACGCCTTTCCACTCTTCGCTGGCGTAAAGATCCGCGATCTTGCCAACCCAGGCGTTGTAAGCGTCGTCGGACATGTTGCCCGGTGCGTAGAAGCCGCGCCAGTTGGCACCGATGGCGTCAACGCCCTGTTCCTTGGCGGTCGGGAAATCGGCGAATTCACCCGGCAGACGCTCCGGAGAAAGAACGGCAACCACTTTGATGTCGCCACTGTCGACAAAACCCTTGGCTTCGGAAATGTCACCGGTGAACGCCTGGACCGAACCGGCCAGAAGCTGGGTGACGGCTTCGCCGCCGCCGTCAAAGGCGATGTATTTGACGGAACGCACATCGTTGATGCCATAGGCGTTTGCCGCGATCAGCACTTTCAGGTGATCCCAGCCGCCAACAGCGGAACCGCCGGCAACGGAGATGGAGGCCGGATCGGCCTTGATCTGGTCGAGCAACTCGGGAAGCGTGTTGATCGGGCTGTCCGCAGCCACGGCGATGACGCCGTAGTCGGCACCGATGGTGGCGAGCCAGCGGACCTGATCCATGGTGTTGCCCGGATAGGCGCCCTGAGCCAGACGGGTCGCGGTTGCCGAGGAGGCTGCCACGATCAGGTCGTTGTCGTCAGCGCGCTTGTTGACGACTTCAGCGAAGGCAACGCCGCCGCCGCCGCCGGCCAGGTTGACCACCTGCATGGTTTTATCCAGGAGCTTCAGGTCCTGAAGGGATTTGCCTACCTGACGGCAGGTGAAATCCCAGCCACCGCCCGGGTTCGCCGGTGCGATGCATTCCGGGTTTTCCGGTTTGAAGTCGGCAGCCGATACGCCGAATGCGGACGCGCCGAGAAAGGCTGCGGCCAGGAATATACGGGTTGATTTGAATGTCATGATTGGTTTCCTCCACATGATCAGGCTTTGGTCTTCGCCCTTAAGATCCGTTGAACCGCTCAAAGCGGACCCTCCCAACGGACGTAGGGTGAGATTAACGCCTGTTCCTGTCACCAACCTGTCACGCTCGTTCAGGTGGCTTGCATGTCGCAAAAAGGCGGGGCAAGACTGGAACCGGGAGGACGTTGCATTTGCGCTTGCTGCTCGTAGAAGACACGTTTGACATGGCCGAGGCGATCATGATCCGGCTGGACCGTTCGGGCATCGCCTGTGATCTGGCCAAGAACCTGGATGAAGCGCGTGCCTGCGTCGAGGTGCAGCAGTATGACGTTATCGTGCTCGACATCAACCTGCCGGACGGGCTCGGAACGGAACTCCTGAGGGAAATGCGTTCGGGTGGCGATCGCACGCCGGTTCTGATGCTGACGGCGGAATTTTCCGTTGACGAACGCGTGTCGTCCCTGAACTGGGGAGCGGACGACTATCTCGTCAAGCCGTTCGATCACCGCGAGCTGGAAGCCCGCATCCGGGCTCTTTACCGGCGCGAACAGGGCGACAAGGCCGAGGAACTTAACTTCGGCAATCTGACCTTCAACGCTTCGGCCCGCGTGGTCCGCGTGGGCGACAGCCCGATCACGCTCACGAGGCGCGAGTTTTCTCTCCTGGAAATTCTGATCCGCAACCGCGGCAAGACGGTCAGCAAGGAACGGCTCTATGAAGGCGTCTTCAGTTTTCAGGACACGGACGTCAGTATGAACGCGCTCGAACTCTATGTCGCCCGTCTGCGCAAGAAACTGTCCGGGTCCTCCGTCAGGATCGAGACCCAGAGAGGGCTTGGCTACAAGCTGGAAACCGATGCCTGACCTGTTCCGGAAACTTGAAACGACCTCGCTCACGGCCCGTGTCGCACTCGGCGTGGCACTGCTGCTGATGATCGGCGGCGTCTTCGTGTCCATCGCCGCCTTCGCCTATGGACGGGAAGCGGCCCGCACCGCCTATGACCGGCTTTTGCTGGGTGCCGCCAACGACATTGCTTCCGCCATCACGATCCAGGACGGCAGGCCCGTCATCGAACTGCCTGTCTCCGCATTCGAACTGCTGACCTTCGCCAGGGACGACAGGATCGGCTATCGCATCATCGGCCCGGACGGAGAAACGCTCACAGGCTATGACGATATCGGATTGCCCATGGGCCGCAAGGAAACCCGCGACGGCTTCTTCGACGGCACTTTTTTCGGAGAAGACGCCCGCTTTGCCGTCGTCTCCCGCCGCTTTGCCGAACGCACGCTGAACGGCACGATCAAGGTTGTCGTCGGGCAGACGCTGCGCGCCCGCGACACCATGGCCTATGACATTACGCGCAAGGCGCTCTATGTGCTGGCCGCCTCCGGGTTCGCCATGGTTCTGCTTGCCGTCGTCGTTGTCCGCTCCGTGCTGAGACCGCTTGAGAAGATCGCCGGCGGATTGTCTTCGCGCGATCCGCACGACCTGACGCCCGTGGATACCGCCGTTCCCCGGGAAACCGAAGTCATGATCAATGCGCTCAACGGCTTCATGGCGCGTCTCGACCGGCAGATGAATTCCATGCGTCATCTGATTTCCGATACGGCCCATCAGCTCAGGACACCGGTTGCCGCCTTGCGGGCACAGGCGGATCTCTTTGCCGATGAAGCAAATCCGGACCGCAGGCAGAAGATTGTTGAACGGATCCAGACACGCTCGGCCAGCCTTGGCCGCCTTCTGGACCAGATGCTCAGCCAGGCACTGGTCATTCATCGGGGAGACAGTGTCCGCCGGGAACGGATCGACTTGCGCGACGTTGCCCTCGACGTCTTCGAGGAGGGGGACCACGCGGTGCTGAACCCGGATTTCGAGGTTGTGCTCGCCGTCGGTGAAGCGCCTGTCGAGGTTATGGCCGACCAACCGTCGCTGAAGGAAGCGCTGAAGAACCTCTTGAACAACGCGCTCAAATACGGCCGTTCGCCCGTACGCATCGGTGCTTCAAACCTCCATGGCAGGGCCGCTATCTGGGTGGAGGATGCGGGCTCCGGGCCGGGAGACGAGGTGCTGGCAACGCTGGGCGCACGCTTCAACAAGGGCACGCTCACCCGCCAGTCGGGCTCCGGTCTCGGTCTTGCGATCGCCCATTCTGTTGCCATGTCCTTTGGCGGTGAACTCCTCCTGGAAAAGACGGCGGAGGGCCGTTTCAGGTCCGCGCTGGTGTTTGCCGCCGCGCCGGAGAAGGTCTCATGAGGACAGGTTTCCCCTTCTTCCGCCCCCTCCTTGCAGGGCTGCTTGTCCTTTTAGGTGCCGGTTCCGGCTCGGCACAGGAGATGGTCGAGGATTTCGGCTCTGAAAACGCCACTGAAACACTGGTCCTAAGATCGACAACCGACATAGCCGTCTTCGGCCCGGTCGTGGAAAGTTTCGTGAAATCGCGGCCCGGCGTTCACATCCGCTATGAGCAGTGGGGGTCGAACGAACTTTACCGCCTGTCCCGCGCCGATTGCCGGGAGGGCAGGGAAGGCGCGGATGTCGTCATCAGTTCCGCCGTGCAGCAGATGGTGCAACTC
>JBNLAU010000009.1:0-14701 GCA_050302295.1 Roseibium sp.
GCAGGGCCGGAAAATGTTCGAAGCCGACTTCCAGCTCCGGCGTGATCCTGTCGAGGTCCGGTGCAAGCAGTTCGTGGCCGAAATCCCAAGGGGTTTCCCGCGGGCTCCAGGGGCGGCAGTTCTGCTCATAGGTGCCGAGCAGCATGCCCTTGCCTTCCTGACGGGTGTAGATCTCGCCGCCGAAATCCATGACCCCGATCAGTTCCTTGCCGGTCGCTTCGTTATAGGCCACCACCTCCGGCATTTCGTCAGTCAGCAGGTACATGTGCTCCATGGCGAGCACCGGCAGCTCGATCCCGACCATGCGGCCGCATTCGCGCGCCCACAGGCCTCCCGCATTGACCACATGCTCGGCGCGGATGGTGCCTTTAGTGGTGATGACGTCCCAGGTGCCGTCAGGCGTCTGCACCAGTTCTTCCACCTTGGTGTGGCGGTAGACCGCCGCGCCGTTGATGCGGGCGGCCTTGGCATAGGCATGTGTGGTGCCGGAGGGGTCCAGATGGCCTTCGATAGGGTCCCACAGCGCGCCGATGAAGTATTTTTCATCGAGAACCGGAAACATCTTCTTGGCATCGGCGACGGAAATCAGTTCCAGCTCCATGCCGAGATAACGGCCCTTGGCCTGGGCAAGACGCAGGAAGTCCATGCGCTCCGGCGTGTCGGCCAGCATCACGCCGCCGGTCAGATGCAGGCCACAGGACTGGCCGGAGATTTCCTCCAGTTCCTTGTAGAGAGCAACGGTGTAGCTTTGAAGCTGCGCCACATTGGGGTCGCCGTTCAATGTGTGAAATCCGCCCGCCGCATGCCAGGACGAGCCGGATGTCAGTTCGTCCCGTTCCACCAGAGTGACGTCCGTCCAGCCCAGCTTGGTCAGGTGATAAAGGACGCTGCAGCCCACGACACCGCCGCCAATGACAACAACCTGCGTATGTGTCTTCATGAAATCTGCTCCGGAATTCCCTGCTCTCAAGGCAGCAGGATCTTCAAAATTGGGTGCCAGGTATGGGGGCCACGCTAGAAATCGGTCGGGGCGCCGCCTTCAGCCTTGCGATTTTCGACAAAGGCGGTGATCTCCTCGTCGATGGCCGGATCGAGAGGAGGGGCCTCATAGGCTTCCAGCGCTTTTTTGTAGAGCATGCTCGCCTTGTCATAGGCGACCGGACTGCCAGCCTCGGCCCAGGTTTCGTAGTTGCGCCAGTCGGAAACGATCGGCGCATAGAATGCGTCCCTGTAACGGGCCTGGGTATGCTCGGTGCCGAAGAAATGGCCTGCCGGGCCGACCTCCCGGATCGTCTCGACCGCCAACGCTTCCTCGGAGACATCCAGCGGGGTCAGGTATTCGGCCAGTTCCTGCAGAAGATCGATATCGGTGATGAACTTCTCGAAACCGGCGCTGAGCCCGCCTTCCAGCCAGCCGGCGGCGTGTTTGATCAGGTTGCCGCCGCCGTTGATCGCGCCCCATTCGGAGAGCGTGGTTTCAAGCGCGGCCTGATAATCGACCGTGTTGGCGGCGCATACGCCGGAGGTGCGGTAGGGGAGGTTATAGCGCCGCGCCAACTGGCCGCCGACAATCGCCGCTTTCATGTATTCCGGCGTGCCGAAAGCCGGGGCGCCCGATCTCATGTCGACGTTGGAGGTGAAGCCGCCATAGACAACCGGCGCGCCGGGGCGGACAAGCTGGGCAAAGGCGATGCCGGCAAGCGCCTCGGCGTTTTGCAGCGTCAAAGCACCGGCCATCGTGACCGGCGCCATGGCGCCTGCCAGTGTAAACGGTGTCACGATGGAGACCTGCCCCGCCCTGGCCATCTCGATCAGCCCTGTGAGCATCGGTGTATCCAGACGCAGCGGCGAGGATGTGTTGATCACACTGGTGGTGCACGGCGTTTTGACGAACTCTTCCCGGGTCAGGCCGTAGCCGATGCGGGTCAGCTCCAGGCCGTCCAGATTGCGTTCCCGGCCGAGAGAATAAAGATGATAGACCTTGTCGGTCATGCGCAGCATGTCGGCAACGCAGTCGAGATGCCGGACCGAGGCATGAATGTCCACGGGCTCGACCGGATAGCCCATGGTGCAGTGAATGATGTTGAAGAACTGCGCGAGCTTCAGGAAATTGCGAAAGTCCTGCTGATTGCCCGGACGGCGGCCGCCATCGCGGTCCACGGCATTGGGGGCGCTGGCCACGCAGGAAAAGGCGATCGCATCGCCGCCGATCTGGAGGTCGTGCGCGCGGTTTCTGGCGCGGACCGTGAATTGCTCCGGTGCCTTGTCGATGAGCCCGGCCACCATGGCGCGGTCCATGCGTACGCGGCTCTCTCCCGGTTTGATGTCGGCGCCTGCGGATTTCAAAAGCGCCAAGGCTTCCTCGTGCAGGAAGTCGATGCCGATTTCCTCCAGCACACGCATGGAAGCATCGTGAATGGCTTCCAGTTCGTCCGCCGAAACGGCTTCCAGCGGCTTGAAGATGTGGCGGGGCTGTTTGAACGGCTTTTGCGGAAACAGGTCCCGTCCAGCCCTTTCTCCACCGCCTCTGCGCCGCCGGCCGTGTCCGGCGGAGACTTTTTCGCCCAAGGGAGCGGTTTCGATTTCACTCATCATTGGAGGCCGCCATTGTTTGTTTTCGAAGAGAGGACTGCGCGGGACATTCTGTTCCAGCAGCCCGCTCAACCGACTGCATCGCTTCACACGACTGTAGCTGAGGGCGATGTTTTTTCAGGCGGTCTGGGAACGGCAGCGAGTGCTCAAACTCCGACATTTTCGGTACACAGGGCTACCACTGCCGGCTGATCGGAACTTTGGCTTGACGGATGCGCCTTGCGAGGTGATCAGAGATGGGGACATTTTTTAAAAAGAGGGCGGGGCCTGGAGTGAACGCGCAGCTTTCGGACACTGCTCTGCTTGCCTTCTTGAGAAAGCAGCTGCCGGGCGCCGACTGGGACCGGGCGCGCCTGCGGCCTTTGCCCACCGCATATACCTGCCGCTTCTGGCGGATTGACACTCCCGGACGCAGTTTCGTCGTCAAGGAGTTCTTCCCCGAGGCGGAAAACAATCCGCTTTACCTGACGTTGCCCCGACAGGAAGCGGACGCCCTGGCTGTGCTCGCTCGCCATCAGTTGGCGCCGGAGCTGGAAGTCTTCGCCGAGAGCCCGGCAGGCACGCCGGTGCTCGTTTATGGCTATCCGGCACCTGAAAACAATGAGATCGAGGTGGCCGAAGTGGCCGAACTGATCGGTCGTTTCGCCGCGTTGGATGAGCCAATCCCGGGTCACCAGACCGTTCCCGCGGGATATGGGGACCTGCTTCAGCGCGGTGATGCCATGCTTGCCGCCATTCCGGAAAGCCGCAAGGCCGCCAATTTGAAACGGCTGCGGCCGGAGGATAAACCGGCGGCGGGGAGGCCGGCCGAACGGTCTTTGGTCCATCGAAGCTTTTGCCTCGGCACCATTTTGGCAACGGGAGACGGAGCGCGGCTGATCGACTGGCAGTTTGCGGGGCTGGGCGATCCGGTTGAAGATATCGTCTGCTTCGTTTCACCGGGACTTGCGACCCTTTACGGCCTGCATCCGCTGGTCGCCCATGTGGAGGAGGCGTTTCTGAAGCACTATCCCGTGCAGGAGACGGTCGGCCGGTTCCACGAGGAACGCAGTGCTTATCACTGGTGTTTTGCCGCCTATTGTCTTTTCCGGCACGAGACGCTGATGCATTCCAATGCCCCGGCGGCCAGGGCCTATGGCCGGGCGCTGGAAGAAGAAGTCGATCTGCTCTCGCGTCTGCGCGGCAGGTAGATCGCCTCCAATTTCCTAAGCATTGCCCGGGGCAGGGGGAACACGGTGAGGAGTGTTCCATAAACTGTGTTCGCCAGCGTGCAAGGATTGCCGGAAGCGCGGCGGTCCGCTATCACCGCCCAACCAGTTTATAAATCGATTTGAGAAAGGCATCGTTCATGAGCTCAACCGGCGCTGTTGCGGAAATCGGCCTGATTGGCCTTGGCACGATGGGTGGCAATCTGGCGCTCAACATTGCCGAACATGGCTTTCAGATCGCTGTCTACAATCGTACGGGCGAAAAGACGGATCAGTTCGTGGCGAAGGCCGGCGGTCTTGCGGACAAACTGGTGCCGTCAAAAACGCTTGAAGACTTTGTCGCGTCAATCAAGCCGCCGCGCGCGGTGATCCTCATGATGCCTGCCGGTGAGGCCGTGGACGCGCAGATCGCAGCGCTGCGTCCCCTGCTCGACAGCCAGGACCTGATCATCGATGCGGGCAACGCCAATTATCACGACACCAACCGCCGCGCTGTGGAGTCAGCCGAAAAAGGCCCGCGTTTCATGGGCATTGGCGTTTCCGGCGGCGAAGAGGGGGCTCGCTTCGGCCCGTCGATCATGGGCGGCGGCGCGAAAGATGCCTGGGACCAGGTCGGTCATATCCTGGAAGCGATTTCGGCGAAACACGGGGATGAACCCTGCGCTGCCTATCTCGGCGAGGCAGGGGCCGGGCATCTGGTCAAGACGGTGCACAATGGCATCGAATATGCCGACATGCAGATGATCGCCGAAGTCTACGGCGTCATGCGCGACGGCTTCGGCATGACGGCGGGTGAAATCGGCGATGTGTTCGAGAAATGGAACGGCGGCATCCTGCAGTCCTATCTGATCGAGATCTCCGGCAAGGTGGCCAAAGCGCCGGATCCGGAAACCGGCAAGCCGATGCTGGACATCATTCTGGACCGGGCGGGGCAGAAGGGCACCGGCCGCTGGACGGCGATCGAAGCCTTGATGCTGGGAACGCCCGCCAGCGCGATCGAGGCGGCTGTCGCCACGCGCAACATGTCCGCACGGCTGGATGAACGCAAAGCCGGCGAAGCGGAATTCGGCCCTGCCCCAAGCGGCATGGACCCGGAAGCGGTTACCATTGATGCGCTGGAGGCGGCACTCGTTGCAGGCAAGATCATCTGCTACGCGCAGGGCTTCGGCCTGATCCTGGAAGCTGCCAAACAATACGGCTGGGCAATGCCGCTGCCGCAGATCGCCCGGATCTGGCGCGCGGGCTGCATCATCCGCTCGTCCATGCTCAACGACATGTCCGAGGCGCTTGCCGACAACGCCGAACGCAATCTGATGCTGGCGCCGTTTTTCTCAGAAAAGCTCAAGGAAACCGAAGCTTTCCTGCGCCAGGTGGTCGCCCAGGCGGCGCTGCATGGTCTGCCGGTGCCGGCTCTCTCGGCGGCGCTTTCGTACTTTGACATCATGCGCACCGGCCGCTCCACGGCCAATATGCTGCAGGGCCAGCGCGACTTCTTCGGCGCCCACGGCTTTGAACGCACCGACAAGGACGGCGGCGGCTATCACGGCCCCTGGGCCATGGGATGATACCCACACGCAATCGTCGCCGGGCTTGAGCCTCAGTATCCCCGGGTCCGGTCGACGCTTTCGGGAATGGTGCCGTCCTTCAGATAGCTGCTGATGTTTTCCGCGACGATCCTGGAAGCCGTTGCGGTGAGCGTCGGCGCGGAGATATGCGGTAGCACCGTCACTTTTTCGTGGGTCCAGAGCGGGCTGTCCTGCGGCAGGGGTTCCTGGTCAAAAACGTCCAGAACCGCATGGCGCAAGCGGCCGTTGTCGAGGGCCTGGAGCAGGGCGTGCGTGACCACGATCGGGCCGCGGGCGAAGTTGATGAGCGCGGCGCCGGATTTGCAGGTGCTGAATTCCCTTTCGCCGAACATGCCCCTGGTCTCGCTTGTGAGCGGCATCAGGAGGACCAGGATGTCCGATCGTTCGAGCACGGTTTTCAGTCCGTCCTGGCCGTGATGGCAAACGATGCCGTCCAGCGTCTTTTCGCTGCGGCTCCAGCCGATAACCTTGAAACCATTGGCCTTCAGGCGCCGCGCCGAAGCAATGCCGAGCTTGCCAAGACCGAGCACGCCGATTGTCCGCTCTTCCGGCAGTTTCAATTCATGCTCGCGCCAGATCTTTTGCCGTTGCTGCGCCATGTAACGAGGCATGTCGCGGTGGAGATAGAGTGTCCAGGCCAGAACCGCTTCCGCCATGGTCTCGGCCAATTGCGGGTCGGTCAGGCGGACGATCAGCGGTCCGTCCACCGGCAGGTCCGCCGTCAGGCGTTCCACGCCGGCCCACAGGCTTTGAACCCAGGCAAGATTGGGCAGGGCGGCCACTTTCGCCGGATCCGGATTGGCGACAATCGCGACCCTAGCGTCGGCGCGTTCTTCGTCGGAGAGACTGTCGAAGGATTTGACTTCTGCAATGTCCTTCAGCGCTGCGGGGAGGGCGTCGCTCCAGGCCTTGCGCTCGTCTTCGCTTGCTTCGGAGACAAAAGGCACAACAGGTTTCATACGGCAAAGACCCCTGCTTCATCGGCAAAGCCTTTGATCTCAATGGGATTTCCGGAAGGGTCCTTGAAGAACATCGTGCTTTGCTCGCCGGGCTGGCCCTCGAAACGGATGGTCGGGGCAATGACAAAGGCGAGGTTAGCGGCTGTCAGCTTTTCCGCAAGCGCCTTCCAGGCAGGCATGTCCAGAACGACGCCGAGATGAGGCATCGGCACCATATGGTCCCCGACCTTGCCGGTGTTTGTTGTCTGGAAAGGTTTGCCGAGGTGGAGGGAAAGCTGATGGCCGAAGAAGTTGAAATCCACCCATGTCCCGGTGCTGCGGCCTTCCTTGCAGCCGAGCAGACCGCCGTAAAAGGCGCGGGCCTCGTCCAGATCGGTGACGTGATAAGCCAGGTGGAAACAGGGTTGCATGTGCTTCTCCTTTTAAAAACCGGCCCGTGGTAGCAGATTTTAGTCAAAACAATTACTGTGTTTTTGTGTCTTCTATCATAGGAAAAAGTTTTGGATACGCGGTTTTTGGAAAGCCTGATTGCGGTGGTTGAAACCGGCTCCATCGCCGGAGCCGCCAGAACCCAGGGATTGACGGCGGCCGCCGTCAGCCAGCGGATACGCGTTCTGGAAACGGAACTGGATTGTACGCTGCTCAACCGGTCCACCCATGCGGCCCTGCCGACCCGGGCCTGCCTGCAATTGCTGCCCTCGGCGCGTAATCTGGTTCGCGATGCCGGGCAGTTGAGCGCGAGGGCGGATGCGGGCGGATTGCGTGGGCCATATAGGCTCGGGGCGGTTTCGACCGCGCTTGTAGATTACGGGCCAGCGGTCATTCAGGCGTTCCGCAGCCGCGCGCCCGAGGCCACGCTCACCATCCGACCGGGAACCTCGCGGAGCCTTTATGAGGATCTCAATGCAGGCGCCTTGGATGCCGCGCTCATTGTCGCGCCGCCCTTTCCTCTGCCCAAAAGCATGCACTGCCGGCCTATTGCGGAACAGGAGGCTGTGCATCTTGTGCCGAGAGCGGCCGAACTGCCGTCGTCAGGTGCAGACGGGCTGCCGTGGATCATATACGACCGGGAGGCTTGGGGAGGGCGTCTCATCTGGGAGGCCTACGGCGCGCTTTTCGGCGAAGGTCATATCCTTTGCGAACTCGACGGATTGGAAACCATTGCCCTGATGGTGGCGAACGGGTCTGGTCAGGCAATCGTTCCAAACTGGCCCGGGCTTTCCGACCAGACGTCCCGATTGAAAGTCCTGCCGCTGGAAAAGCGTGCCACGCGCAGGATGGTGCTCGCGCATTCACGGTCTTCTCTCACATCCGCCTTGAGCGATCTGGTGTTTTCGTCGCTGCTGGAAACGGCAGACACATAAAGTGTCGTGTCCCCAGGTTGACCGGCTGGGGCCTGCCTTCTCCATATGCGGCGGTCAGCCTATTTGACCGGCGGCAGCGGCTGTGCCTCGACGGGAATTTGCCCGGTGGCAGCAACTTCGGCGCCGTCCGGCAGAAAGATATCGTTTTCCGTCGGGCCGAGCCGCAGGTCCCAGGTGTTGAATTCCGGCATCAGGCGGGCAACCGGCGCCGGACGCTCTTCAATGATGGAGAAATGCTGCGGAGCCAGGCGGCCGATATTGGCCAGAAGGAAGAAATCCGCAATTCGGGCGTCGTAGCGGGCGCGGACATAGTTGACTTTGCTCAGCAGCAACTCCCGCTGGCCGTTCAGCACATCCAGGAGCGAGCGCTGGCCGCTGTCGAACTCAACCTGCAGACCCTTGACCGCACGCTGGTTGGCGTCGATGGCGCGCTTGGTAGCCTTTGCACGCAGGCGTGAGGAGGCACGCTGCTTTATCGCACGTACGACGTTTTCCCGGATGATTTGCTGCGTGTCATCAAGCTGGTATTTTTGCTGCGCGGCGGAGTATTTGGCGCGCTTGACCGAGGCAATATTGCGCCCGCCGGTGAAGAACGGCGCGGTAACGCGAACCCCGACCCGGAAATCCTCCTGATCCCGGTTGCCAAGGTTGCCTCGAAAACTGTTTTCCCATTCGCTTTCAAGCGTCACGCGGGGCAACATGTCGCCGACCGCGGCACGGGCTGCGTAGCGCGCCGCTCTTGCATCCGCGGTTGCCGCGCGGATGGACGGATTGTTCTGAAAGGCGATCGTGAGAGCTTCGTCGAGCCCAGCCGGTTCAATGGCCTTTGGAATGCCGGGCCATCCAAGTTTGCCCGGTTTCTTTCCGGTCAGACGTGTGTAAAGGGCCTCGGAGGCTTCCAGGTCGCCGACGGCCTGATCGGAGTTGCCCTGGGCCTCGGCCAGCCGGGCGAGGGTCTGTTCAATATCCGTCCGGGTGGCGTCGCCGGACTTGAAGCGGGCGCGGGCAGCTCTGACCTCGCGCTGAACCACATTCGTATAGTCCTTCAGACGGGCCAGAATGGTACGGTCGCGGACCACCCGAAGGTAGGCATCTGCCGTATTGAACAGAAGGGTCTGTTCTGCACTGATCAGCTGGTTGCGGCCAGAGACCGCTTCCTCGTGGGCCTGATTGAGGCGGTTCACACCGGCCAGCCCCTGAAACAGGGTCTGGGACATGGAAACACTGAGATCGTGAAAAGCGGAACGGTCGCTTGAGCCGCTCCGGTCGTTGCGGAACGCATTCTGTTGGCCGAAATAGGTTCCGGTTACCGTTGGCAGGAACTCGGACCTGGCGGTCCAGATGCCCTGGTTGGTTGCCTGATAACGGGAGCGCTCGGCCTTGAGAGCCGGGTTGGTGGCGTAGGCCGAAGCCATGGCTTCTTCAAGCGATTGCGCTGCAACCGGGGTGCCGGCAACGGACAGGCAAAGCAGGAGCATGCCAGCCGGAAAGCTTGTCAGATGGAACCTAACCCCGCGCAGCAGATCTGGGGCAAAGAAGATTGTCATTGCAGCACCGCATTTGTTTTCTGCTGACAAGATAATTTTTTATAGTTAATCAAAAGTAAGTAGAAGCATGAGCCTGTTAAAGTTGCTTTCAGATATTACGCAGAGTAATTCTGCCTGTTTTTAGATTATTTCTTCTAGTTGTACGTATATTCCCAATATAGATTTATTAGAATGAGGTTTTTCAAATATTTTTTGCGTTTCTGTTTGCTGAGGTATTTTTTAAGCTTCCTGGAATTCCCGCAGTTGCGAGTATTTAAGGTGGGGAAGCTTGCCGCCGGGTGTGCCCGATCTGTTGAATCGAGTGACGATGATGCCCTGTTTCAGCACTTTCCTTGAATACCGGAAAACGAGGGTCTGTACTCTTGGGAGCGGTGCCCGTGTTCCAGTGCTGTCTTCGAGCGATATGACGGATTTGTACCAGGGGCAGGCGCCTGACATATGAGTCCACACCCTAATGGTGAGGTCCTGCATTTGTCCTGTGGACATCTCCAGTTGTTTTAAAAAAGCCACTATTTCGTGAAAACTCCAGCGCAGCCCGAAATTTGCTCGTCTTTTCGCCTGCTTGAACGATGCTGGGAGACCAGAATTGGATAAAACTTTACCTATAAAATTATCAATGATGAATTGTTTTACTTCCAATAACCGTATCGCAGCGTCTTTGAGAAAACGATACCCGTAAAGGTTGTGTTTTTGCGCTTGCTGCACGCAGATCGAATCGGCGTATGAGTGAGATTAGTCAGGAATTCAGGTGTTCCCCGCGATGCCATCAAGAATAAAAGCAACACGCGTCGATAGCGCTTATGAGCGGCTGAAAGCGGATATTCTGACCGGCATGCTTCCGGCCGGGTACCAGGCTCCGGAACCTGAGATGGCCAGCCGGCTGGGAATGAGCCGGACACCCGTTCGCGAAGCTCTGATCCGCTTGGAGGCGGAAGGTCTTATTGAGCTCATTCCCCGGCGCGGAGCCCGGGTTGTGCCGGTCACCGGGCGGGACATCTGCGAGATATTCAAAATTCTTGCGGTGCTGGAGGCGCTCGCCGCGCAGGCGGCTGCCGAAAGCGGAGTCGAGCCAGAGCTGCTTCGGCAGATCGAAGAAGTCAGCACCGAAGCGGATCAGGCATTGGCGGCCAGGAACATCGAGACCTGGGCTGAACTCGACGACCGGTTTCACCGTCTGGTTTCCTGCGGGGCCGGAAACGCCCGTCTCGAGGCGGAAATAAACGGCTTTCTCGATCAGGTTTTCCGAGCCAATACGGTGCTTTTGCGGCTCAACCGGGCGCCGGCTGCCAATGTCGGGGATCACAGAAATCTTCTGGCTGCCATCCGAAATCAGGATGCGCAAACCGCGTCTGAAATCGCCCGAAGTCATCGCCTCGGCGGCATGAAGACGATGAAGAAACTGCTGCGAGACTGCGGTCTGATGCAGGTCTAGGTGACGGACCCAAAAAATCGTATTTTCAGGCGCCGATCCGGCTGTGAAAAGCCGCGACGAAGCCCTGGTGCCATGCGCCGGTATGGCTCTGCAATCTACTTCCTGCCTCCTCGGCCGGACGGGCGCCTGAGCATACAATTGTATGAGCCCGTTCCCTGGCCTGGCCCGCCGAACGCAGAGCGTCCTGCGCGTACGGTCTGCTATGTCCGTGAAGGCGCCGGTCCGGTGGACTGGCCGATGATCAGGTCCGCATCCAGATGCAGTGAGGTAGGGCCGCTTTCCGGGTTAGAGATCATGGCCAGCAGCAGTTCCGCCGCCTTTTGTCCGGCGTAGCGCACCGAGGAGCGGGTGCAGGTGAAAATCGGCACTTCACCGCTGTTGGGCAGGAAGGACAGCGCATCGTCATGGGTGATGATGGAGACGTCCTTGCCCGTCACCAATCCGCATTGGCCGACGGCGCGGGCAACGCCGATCGCTGTGATCATGGACGAAACCAGAAAGGCCGTCGGCGGATTGTCGCCATTCAGCATTTCCATTGCGTTATCACAGCCATAGGGTTCGGTCATGTCCGCGCTACGCATGAGCGCCGGATCGGGCGCTATGCCGCGGGCGGCGAGGGCATCCTCGAAACCCTGGCGGCGGCGGCGGGCGAAATCCATGTGCTCCATGCCGTTGAGCAGGGCGATCCGGGTGTGGCCGAGATCAAGCAGCAGGTTGGTTGCCCGCTCAAAGGCGCTGCGGTTGTTCATGTCGATCCAGGACGTCACATCCTCGGCGCCGGGAATGCGGCCATGAACGACGAACGGCAGCTTAAGCTCCTCCAGGAGCCGGTGCCGGTGTTCCTCATTGGCCGGCCCGTTGACGATTACGCCATCTGCCTTTTTGCGTGAAGCGATCTGCCGGTAGGCTTCTTCTTCCTGGGCGTCGTCGACCACGCTCAGGATCAGGTCGTACCCATGGTTGGAGCAGGTCTGCCCCGCACCGGCGATGAACTCGAGAAAGATCGGGTTCATCATCTCGTGATCAGAGCGGGGTATGACATGACCGATGGCCATGGCGCGGCCCGTCGCGAGGCGCCTTGCCTGGCTGTTCGGCGCGTAGCCGAGTTCTTCCGCCATTTCGGCAACGCGTTTGCGCGTCTCGGCGCTAACCTCCGGATAGCCGTTCAAGGCGCGGCTCACGGTGGTCTGCGACAGGTTGAGCCGCAGTGACAGTTCTTTAAGATTTACGCCTTTGCGCATTATGGCCCAAAACGCTTTGAAAGCGCTCCTCCCGACAGGCTGTTCTTGAAATACAACATTAATTCGTGAGTTGCATGCTTGACAAGCCCGACATGTAACGACATGGTGAAAGCGAAATCCAAAGCGGTTTGGATGTCTGGATCTGGTGAGGTTACGGACATCCGTTGACGTATGGGTATTGCTGTCAGGTGGTGAGATATGCCACTTTAAAGGGAGACCCCGGGATAGGGGCAATCTGGGAGGATTGACATGAAATTGCGTTTGATGACCTGTGCCGCCGGTTTGGCGCTGGGTGTTGGCCTCGGTATGAGCGCTGCTTACGCCGCCGATTTGAGGTTCACTCCGGGCGAAGGTCCGTTCACCTGGGATAGCTACAATGCCTGGGCAGAAAGCGCACCTGACCTGAGCGGCCAAACCGTAACCATCGCAGGTCCCTGGCTGCAGCCGGAAGATGGCTACTTCCGCAGTGTGCTGGCTTATTTTTCCGAAGCCACCGGTGCTGAAGTCATCTATACCGGCTCCGATTCCTTCGAACAGCAGATCGTGATCGACGCGGAAGCCGGCGCGGCTCCGAACATTGCCGTGTTCCCGCAGCCGGGCCTTGCTTCCGACATGGCGTCCCGCGGCCTGCTCACGCCGCTTCCGGAAGGCATGGGCGACTGGGTCGCCAACAATTATGGTGCCGGCGATAGCTGGGTGAACCTGGGCACCTACAAGGATGCCGAAGGTAACGGTCAGCTCTTCGGCTTCTTCTATAATGTCAACGTGAAAAGCTTGGTCTGGTACGTGCCGGAGAACTTTGAGGACGCCGGCTACGAAGTGCCGTCGACCATGGAAGAGCTCAAGGCGCTGACCGAGCAGATCGTTGCCGACGGCGAAACGCCCTGGTGCATCGGTCTGGGTTCCGGGGCGGCCACCGGCTGGCCGGCGACCGACTGGGTCGAGGACCTGATGCTGCGCACGCAGCCTGCCGAAGTCTACGACCAGTGGACGACCAACGAGATGCCGTTCGACGATCCGCGTGTGATCGCCGCCATCGAGGAGTTCGGCTGGTTTGCCCGTGACGATGCCAAAGTGGCCGGCGGCGCCGACGCGGTTGCCTCAACTGACTTCCGCGACAGCCCGAAAGGCCTCTTCTCCGCGCCGCCGCAGTGCTATCTGCACCGCCAGGCGTCCTTCGTGCCGGCCTTCTTCCCGGACGATGTTGAATTCGGCACGGATGTCGACTTCTTCTACTTCCCTGCCTATGCGAGCAAGGACCTCGGCAAGCCGGTGCTGGGCGGTGGTACGCTGATGGCGATCACCAATCCGTCCGACGCCACCAGCGAGCTGATGAAGTTCTTCGAGTTGCCAATCGCTCATGAAGTGATGATGGCCCAGTCCGGCTTCCTCACTCCGCACAAAGGTGTCAATCCGGAAGCCTACAAGGATGACACGCTGCGCGGTCAGGGCGAAATCCTCGTCAATGCCAGCACTTTCCGCTTCGACGGCTCCGATCTGATGCCGGGCGCAGTCGGCGCAGGTACATTCTGGACCGGCATGGTCGACTACACCGGCGGCAAGGACGCTGCCGCTGTGGCCGGGGAAATCCAGAAGAGCTGGGATGCCCTCAAGTAATCCTCCAGGCGGCCGGTCTCCTTCGGGAGGTCGGCCGTTTTTCTGATGGATGGGCGTTTGCAGTCCAGTCTTTAAAAAAAACGTCCTGAAAATCAAAGTTCCTCGAGACAATGGGCTCCCGGATCACCGGTGGGTTCCATGATCAAAATGGGAGGAAACGGCCATGCTTACGGACAACCCTGCATTATTGGGTCTGGTCACCATTGTTGTTGGTGTTGGTGCCTGCCTGGGGTATTTCTTCTTTTCGAACGTTGTCCTCGACAAAGTGATCTTTCCGGCCAGTGGCCCGAATGCGGGACAGAACATCAATCGGGCAAATATGGTGCGCCCGTGGCTGTTTCTGTTCCCGGCGATCTTCGCCCTGACGCTCTATCTTGCCTATCCGGTTTTCGAGACCCTGCGCCTGTCGCTGACCGACCGGAGCCTGGGGGGGGCCTTCGTCGGCCTTGATAACTACCGGCAGATGATGGACGAGGCGAAGTTCTGGGAAGCGGTGCGCAACAATATGCTCTGGCTGATTGTCGTACCGGCGGCCTCCACTGCTTTCGGTCTGCTGGTGGCGCAGCTGACCGACCGGATCAAATGGGGCAGCATGGCGAAGTCCCTCATCTTCATGCCGATGGCAATCTCCTTTGTGGGCGCCTCGGTGATCTTCAAACTGATCTATGACACGCGGTCGGCAGACCAGAACCAGATCGGCGTATTGAACGCTGTCTGGCTGCAGTTCGACGGCGGGATTGGGTCGGTGCTGATGCTCCAGGTGCTGCCGACGCTTCTCTATCTGGCCTTTGCCGCGATCGTCGCCTATGTCACCTGGCTGTTTGTCCGGGACATTGTCGCGCAAGGCAGAGACCGGTCCCCATGGTTGTTGCCGCTGCGCCTGATTGTTGCCGTGGTCGGCGTGTGGCTGATGTGGCTGTCGGTGAATTCGGCGGTTGGCGTGTGGGTCGTAGACCTGCCCTACGGAGAGCCGCAAACCTGGCTGACACTGTCTTTCTGGAACAACTTCTTTCTGATGGTTGTCCTGATCTGGATCCAGACTGGTTTTGCCATGGTGATCCTCTCCGCAGCCCTGCGCGGCATTCCGGAGGAAACCATTGAAGCGGCCATCATCGACGGGGCGAACCCGTTCCAGATCTTCTTCAAGATCAAGGT
>JBNLAU010000010.1:0-6719 GCA_050302295.1 Roseibium sp.
CATGGCGTTGGTTGTGGACGGAACATTTCGCGTTTCGAAGTGAATATCGGGAAGATCCTCCGCGCGGATCAGACGGTAGTCGAGAAGCGATGCGGTCAGAAGCTGACCGTCTTCGTCGTACACCGTGTGCTCACACAATGCCTGGCTGATGGCCGTCGCCACGCCGCCATGGACCTGGCCGGCCAGGAGAAGCGGGTTCACGGTGACGCCGAAATCATCGACGATGACGTAATTCTCAACGCTCACATCCCCCGTATCCGGATCGATCTCCACTTCACAGATATGCGTTCCGTTGGGATACGTGTTTTCCGTTTGCTCGACTTCATCCCGGGCCGACAGGACTTCGCCTGCCCCGGCCGCGATTTCCGCAAGCGTCACCTGCTGGTCGGTGCCGACCACGCGGACGACACCGCTTTCCAGTTCCAGGTCCTCAACACCCGCCTCCAGCCTGTCCGCGGCCAGTTCCTTGACCTTCCGGACCAGTGATATGCTGGCGCCGCGGACCGATGGCAGGCCGATGGGAATGGAGCGCGAACCGCCGGTGCCGCCGCCCTTGCGTACCCGGTCGGTATCCCCCTGAATGACTTCAACGTCTTCGATCGTGACACCGAACTGCTCGGCAACCACCTGGCTGTAGGCGGTGGCGTGGCCCTGACCGTTGGTCTGCGTGCCGATGAGCAGCGTGAGACTGCCCTCGCCGTTGAGTTCCAGCGTCGCTTCCTCGCTGCCGGCAAAGGCACAGGCCTCGACATAGGAACAGATGCCGATACCGCGGTATTTGCCGAGGGCCGCGCTTTCTTCCTGCCGCGCCTTGAAACCGGCCCAATCGGCCGCTTCCAGCGCTTTATCCAGATGACCCGCAAACTCGCCGGTGTCGTACATGCGCCCGGTCTGGGTGGTATACGGCATCTGCTCGGGCTCGATGAAATTGAGCTTGCGGATGTCAACCGGACCGAGGCCGGTTTCTTCTCCGGCCTTATCGATCAGCCGTTCGATCAGATAGGCCGCTTCCGGCCGCCCGGCACCGCGAAAGGCGTCGGTCGGAACCGTGTTCATGTAGACCCCTTCCACCTTCACGAACACCGCCGGAATGTCATAAAGGCCGGAGGACATGCCTGTGCCGACGAAGGGAATGAACGGACCGAACTGGTGCAGATAGGCCCCCATAGCCGCCTTTACATCCGCCTTGAAGCCGAGGATTCGGTTATCCGCATCAAGCGCCAGTTCGGCATGGGTGAGATTGTCCCGGCCGTGGGCGTCGGTCACGAAATGCTCCATCCGCTCGCCCGCCCAGCGCACCGGGCGGCCGAGCTCACGGGCCGCAATCATCGAAAGCGGGTATTCCCGATAGCAAAACATCTTGGTGCCGAAGCCACCGCCGACATCCGGCGTGATAACCTGCAGCTGTTCTTTTTCCAGGTCCAGGATGCGGCACAGCACGTCACGCATATCATGCCCGCCCTGGGTGCCAAGGGTCAGCTTGAACCGGCCGCCAGCCGCATCGAACTCAGCCACGCATCCGCGCAGCTCCATATAGTTGGCAACAACCCGGTTGTTGACCACGTCGATGGAAACGGTCCTGGCAGCCCGCGCAAAGGCTTCCTCGGTTTTCGCCTGATCGCCCTGCCCGTAAGTGAAGGCGACATTCGTGCCGTATTCCGGCCAGACCTTAATCGCGCCAGGTGCCAACGCGTTTTCAATTCCCACCACGGCATCCAGCGGGTCGTAGTCGACCTCCAGCATTTCAGCAGCGTTTTTGGCCGTATCGACATCATCCGCCACGATGAAGGCGATGGCATCGCCCACATATCGAACCTCATCAGCACACAGAACCGGCTGAGGGGGAGCTTCGAAACTCGTGCCGTCGATCTGCTTTGGCCGTGCCAGGGTCGGCATGGTTTTGCCCGCAAGTTCCGCACCGGTCAAAACCAGATGCACACCGTCGATTTCCCGAATGTCGCCGGCGTTCTCGACGCTGATTTTGGCGTGTGCCATTGTCGAGCGCACGACAACCGCATGGAGACATCCTTCCGGCTTGTAATCCGCCGTATAGGAGCCCTTTCCTCTGAGGAGTGGCTCGTCTTCCTTGCGGCGCAATGGGGCACCGACACCGAATTTCGGAGTGACCATCTGGTTCATAATTCTGGACCTGTTTTGTTGGGAAGACCTTCCCGAGACCGAGCCGCACGCCGGAGGAGGCGTTTTGCCGGAAACTTAGTGCCCAATGGTGGCAGACGCCAGTGGGCGCGGTCAAACCCTTGTTTCCATTCGTCCGGCGGAACACCAGAACCGAATGGATATGGCGATTAAATTATCTCGTCCTCATCGAACAGCGGATCGGCTTCAAGCTGGGAGTTGAGGCTGTCCAGCGTTGTTTCGGGATCGTATTTCTCGTGGACGTCGGCAATATGAAACAGGCCGTCACCCTCATTGACCACCGGCAGGTTGGTGCGGCCGACGATCAGACCGCCGTAATCCGCAATGACTTCACGCTCATTCTCGCCGAAAGGGTCCGACACGATCCCGAGCAGCATCTGCGGTTCCACAACGTCACCGATATATTTGAACAGCCGAAGCAGCCCGCCCGCCGGCGATCGGACCCAATAGCTGGATTGCGTCAGGATGGAGCGCGCCTTTGGCCGTGTTATGCCCTTGGCGCCGACCATCTTCAGCGACCGCATCACCCGCAAGATACCGGAAACACCGGAGCGGATGGCCATTTCGTCAAAGCGCAGGCCCTCACCTGCTTCGAAAACAAGCACATCGGTCCCATTGTCATGGGCCGCCGCGCGCATGGAGCCCTCGCGCATCTTGGAGGTCAAAACAACCGGCGCGCCGAAGGCTCCCGCCAGCACCAGCGTGTCAGGGCGCGACGGCGACACCCTGATCTGCGGCAGGTTGATCCGATGGATCGCCGCCGAATGCAGGTCGATGCCGTAGTCCGCGCGCGCAACGATCTCATTCATGAAGAGGTTCGCCAGACGCGCCGCGAGGGAACCGCGCTGGCTGCCGGGGAATGAGCGGTTGAGGTCACGCCGGTCCGGCAGATAGCGGGAGTGACTGAGGAAGCCGAATGCGTTGACGATCGGAATGACCAGCAAGGTGCCCTTCAGCTTCTCAAGCTCGGGCGCCTCCAATTGGGGCGCTTTGAGGATCCTTCTGGCGATTT
Source organism: Roseibium sp. (assembly GCA_050302295.1). Taxonomy (GTDB): domain Bacteria; phylum Pseudomonadota; class Alphaproteobacteria; order Rhizobiales; family Stappiaceae; genus Roseibium. The sequence continues at coordinate 3,170 of JBNLAU010000010.1, forward strand.
CAACACCGATCACCTCGTCCCCGTGAACGGCCGCGCTGACAAAGAGCACCGGTCCGGGCTTGCGCCCATGCAGCACATGAACCGACATGTTGACCGGCGTGTGATCGGACAGGACGCTGACCGGGAGGTCGATTGTGCGCCTTGTACCCGGGGAAATCGTGTGACTGCCGATCTGGAAAGGCTCAGACGTCGTGGTCAACCGCGCCCCTTCGTCTTGGTTTTGCCGGCAACGGCATGTTTGGTAAGAAAGTCGATGATCTTTCCGGCCACATCCGCACCTGTCGCCTTTTCCAGGCCCTCAAGGCCGGGAGAGGAATTCACTTCCATCACCACTGCACCGTGATTTGACCGCAGCATGTCGACACCACAGACATTCAGGCCCATCGTCTTGGCGGCACGCACGGCTGTCGATCTTTCTTCCGGAGTGATCTTCACCGCGGCGGCACTGCCGCCCCTGTGAAGATTCGACCGGAACTCGCCTTCGGCACCGGTGCGTTTCATGGCCCCGACGACCTTGCCGCCGACAACCAGAACCCGGATATCCGTGCCGCCGGCTTCCTTGATGAACTCCTGCACCAGGATGTTCACATTGGCGCCGCGGAAGGCTTCGATCACCGATTTGGCGGAACGTTCCGTATCCGCCAGAACGACCCCGATCCCCTGCGTGCCCTCCAGAAGCTTGATCACAACGGGCGCCCCGCCCGCCGTCTGCAGCACTTGCTCCGTCATCTTCGGGTCGTGGGCAAAGGTGGTCACCGGCAGGCCGATACCGTCGCGGGCGAGAAGCTGCATGGAACGCAGTTTGTCGCGCGACCGGCCGATGGCAACGGACTCGTTCAAGGGAAAAACGCCCATCATTTCAAACTGCCGCAGAACCGCCAGGCCGTAAAAGGTGACGGAGGCCCCGATCCTCGGAATGACAGCATCGAAACCGGTCAGCTTTTCGCCGTTGTAAAAGATCTCGGGCCGCCGCGATGCAATGTTCATGTAGCAGCGCAGCGTGTTGATAATCTCAAGCTCATGACCACGCGCCTCGGCCGCTTCTTTCAAACGACGGTGAGAATAGAGATCCGGGTTCCGCGCCATCATTGCAATTTTCATGAAAACTGTCCTTTGGCTCACGCTTTAAACTGAAGGGCTCCATCCAAACCGATGCATCCATTGTTGGAGCCCCGGGGCTAGTGTCTGGTGATGGGAGCCGGTTTGCCTGCAAGAAATGACTGTCCCGGATTCACCAGAACGTTGTGACGCCGGATGGCCGTTCGCCCGAGTATCATGTCAAATCCCATGTTCGTGCGGTCCGCCAGCGATACGTCCACGTGCCAGCGATGGACGCCCAGATGCAGAACGGTTCTGATCACCAGCCGCCGCTCCGGAATTCCGCTTGTATTTTTGATGTTGCGCTCATCCAGCACAGGAACTTCCACCCGAAAATCCTTGTGATGACGGGAAGCCGGCACGCAGAAACGGACCCAGCTTTTGCCGTCCCGCTGAAACACCTCCTGATCTTCCGCATGAAGCGCTGAGGTGCGTGCCCCCGTGTCGATCTTGGCCCGCATATCAAAGACGCCCAATTCCGGAAGACTAACAATCTCCCGCCAACCGATCATGTCCGCGGCGATCGCAGGACGTCCCTTTTTTGTCTTTATCATTCAACGAAGCCCTGGCACCCTTCCTGCCGACGCAACGAACTTTCCTTGCAAGCCAGAGCATTGCACGCCCCTTTGCCGAGCGCAACAGAAGCGAGCACTCGGAGCAGGAACGCCCGCTTGCATGGTGTTGGAAAGTAACGCTTATCGGCGACGCCTGAGAAGACGCGCAACGCAATGCCGAAGGCAATTCGCCTCGTGCCGAAAGATCACGCCCGGTAAGGGTTCTTCGGTTCCCGGTCTTCCGACAGGCTGCCCCGGGTCTCGCGCGTCAGGTTTTCGATGGCATCCGCCAGATGCACTTCCTGGATGTTGTAGTCGCCGCGCGAGACACGCAATTTATGCGCCTCCAGCATCACCTCGCCCATGGAAACGCCCGCAGGCGGTGCGAAGCGGTAGCTGGCCAGTTCGATCAAAAAGCCGAGCGGATCGCGAAAATAGATTGAATCCATAAAGCCACGGTCCTTGGGACCGCTATGGGGAATGCCACGTGCGTCCAGACGCTCCGCCACCTGACGGAACGTCGCCTGGGAGACATCAAGCGCCATATGATGCACGCAACCGATGGTCTGCGGAGCCGGATCCGCGTCGGGCTTGCGGTCTTCATTGGTAAAAACCGTGATCAACCGCCCGTCTCCCGGATCGAAATAGAGATGGCTCTGATTGGCATCATCCAGATTTGGCTGTTCGAACACGAAGGGCATGCCGAGCAGCCCTTCCCAGAAGTCGATGGACGTCTGCCTGTCGGCACCAACCAGTGTGACGTGGTGAATTCCCTGGGTTTGGATCTTGCGCATCACGTCTTCCTTCTCATCGCGTGCCATTGCCTCAACTATGAAACATCCACCGCGGATTTCAAACTGCCCTTCACATCCATCACAAAACCGCCAATACATAGCGGAGTTCCGCTATGTATAAGTTGACTGAAGCCGCAACCAACAGCCAGACACTGAAGAGTTCCCTGCTCCGCGTCTTTTGCGCTCCGCCGATGACGTGTCTGGTTCAGGACCCAACATGGACGTGCCTCCGAAAAAGCCAGCCCCCCTCAAGGCGGCAGCAGACCCCGCTTCCGGCGCTACGGCCGGCATCAGCGGCAGAATTGCGGAGCTGGCCGGCCAGCTTCCGGCAAATACGATAGGAGCGCTGTGGATCCTGCTCGCGGCATTTCTGTTTTCAATCATGGTGGCCTTGATCAAGTTTCTCGGACAGGATCTCGCCGTCTTCCAGATCCTCGTGGTTCGCCAATCCGTTATGCTGGTGATCGTCGCGCCGAAAATCCTGAGCGGGCTTCCAGGCTCCCTGGCAACAAAACGGCCCGGACTGCAGGTCACGCGCATCCTCTTTGCCACAACAGCCATGCTTTGCGGCTTCACTGCTGTCATCCAGCTACCCCTGGCGGATGCCACAGCCATCAGCTTTTCCAAGACTTTCTTCATCACCATTTTCGCAATCTGGCTGCTTGGTGAAACCGTTGGCGCACACCGCTGGGGCGCAACGATTGTCGGCTTTCTGGGGATCCTCTTGATGCTGCGTCCTGAAGGCGACGGCCTGATTGATCCCTACGCCTTGCTCGCAATCGTGGGTGCGGCCTGCGCCGGCATGGTGATGATCGTCGTGCGCATGCTGACGCGCACGGATCCGCCCATCACCATCCTGACTTATCAGGCTCTCGGTGTCGGGCTGATCATGATCATACCCGCGATTGTCACATGGCAGGCACCGTCAGTGGAACAATGGGGCCTGCTGATCGTGGTCGGCATCATTTCCTGGGCAGCACAGATGGCCAATATCCGCGCCTTCAGGGCGGGTGAAGCGACGGCAATCGCCTCGCTCGATTACACAAGGCTGCTTTATGCGACGATCTTTGGCGCGCTGCTTTTCAGCCAGTGGCCACGGATCGA
>JBNLAU010000011.1:0-8446 GCA_050302295.1 Roseibium sp.
AGCACGAGCCCGACCGCCTTGGCCGCACCGGTGCTCGTCGGGATCATCGAGGTCGCCGCGGAACGGGCCCGGTAGAGATCCTTGTGCATGGTGTCCAGCGTCGGCTGGTCACCGGTGTACGAGTGGATCGTGGTCATGAAGCCTTTTTCGATGCCGACGGTTTCATTCAGCACGTAAGCGACCGGTGACAGGCAGTTGGTGGTGCAGGATGCGTTGGAAACGACCAGGTCATCGGCTGTCAGGGCATCGTGGTTGACGCCGTAGACGATGGTCTTGTCTGCACCGGCGGCCGGTGCGGAGACCAGCACGCGCTTGGCGCCGGCTTCCAGGTGTGCGGACGCCTTTTCCTTGGCAGTAAAGATCCCGGTGCATTCCATGGCGACTTCAACGCCCAGTTCGCCCCAGGGGAGGTCCTTCGGGTCACGGATCGCGGTGACCTTGATCGGCTTGCCGCCATCGATGGAGATCGTGTCGCCGTTCACTGCGACGTCAGCCGGGAACCTGCCGTGAACCGAGTCATAGCGCAGCAGGTGCGCGTTGGTTTCAACCGGGCCGAGATCGTTGATCGCCACGACCTCGATGTCGGTGCGGCCGGATTCGACGATGCCGCGCAGAACATTCCGGCCGATGCGGCCGAAACCGTTGATTGCTACCTTGGTTACCATATTCCACTCCCGCAATCTTCGGCATGCCTCGCAAGAAGCTAAACCGATTTAAAAACCACTTCAGGTGGTCACTTGATGAGCACACTTGTACTCGAAAGGCCCGGCACCATAGGAGGAAGCCTTGGTGCCGGGAATTGATTTCGATTAAGCGCCGAGTTTTTCTTTCACGGCGGCAACAACGGCATCCTTGGTGATGCCGAAGTGCTCGTAGAGCTCCTTGTAGGGAGCGCTTGCGCCAAAGCCGGTCATGCCGACAAAGAGGCCGTCTGTGCCGATGAAGCGGTCCCAGCCCATGCGAATGCCGGCTTCGACTGCAATTTTGACATTTCCCGAGCCGATGACGGCGGCCTTGTAGTCGTCGGACTGGGCCTCGAACAGCTCGAAAGCCGGGACGGAGACCACCCGGGCCGCAATGCCCGCTTCGCTCAGATCCTTGTGGGCCTCGACCGCGATCTCAACTTCGGAGCCGGATGCGAAGATCGTCACCGCGTTGTCGTCGTCATTGTCGATCAGGACGTAAGCGCCCCTGGCGCAGAGGTTGTTCTCTTCAAAGGTCTTGCGCTGGGCCGGCAGGTTCTGGCGGGTAAGCGCGAGCACCGACGGGCCTGTCCTGTCTTCCAGGGCCAACTGCCAGCACTCCAGTGTCTCGGTTACGTCAGCCGGGCGGAAGAACGTCAGGTTCGGGATCGCCCTGAGGGCGGCGAAATGCTCAACCGGCTGGTGTGTCGGCCCGTCTTCGCCAAGGCCGATGGAATCGTGAGTCATCACGTGAATGACCCGCTGGCCCATCAGCGCTGCCAGACGGATCGACGGGCGGCAATAGTCGGAGAAGATCAGGAAGCCGCCGGAATAGGGGATCAGGCCGCCATGAAGCGCCATGCCGTTCATGGCCGCTGCCATGCCGTGTTCACGGATGCCGTAGTGGATGTAACGGCCCGAGAAGTCGTCCGGCGTGATGGCGGCCGTCTGCGCCGTCTTGGTGTTGTTGGAACCGGTCAGGTCGGCAGAGCCGCCGATGGTTTCAGGCACCACTTCGTTGATGACGCCCAGAACCGCTTCGGACGCCTTGCGCGACGCCATGGTCGGCTGTTCCTCGGCAAGCTTCTTCTTGTAGTCCATGACCGCCTGGGTGAAGCCGGCGGGCAGGTCGCCGCGATTGCGGCGTTCGAATTCGGCCCGCGTCTCGGCATCGGCCTCGGCAAAACGCTTCTGCCAGTCCTTGTGGGCGTGGGCAGAGCGCAGACCGGCGATGCGCCAGGCGTCCAGAACGTCGCTTGGAACTTCAAATGCTTCATGCGGCCAGTTGAGTGCTTCGCGGGTGCCCGCGATTTCTTCGGCCCCGAGTGGCGAGCCATGTGCTTTCTGAGAGCCTGCCTTGGTCGGCGCGCCGAAGCCGATGGTGGTCTTGGCGGCGATCAGGGTCGGGCGGTCGCTCGCCTGGGCCTGGCGGATCGAGGCGGCGATCGCTTCCGGGTCATGGCCGTCAACGCTCAGCGTGTTCCAGCCGGATGCGGCAAAGCGGGCCTGCTGATCCGTCGAGTCGGTGAGTTCGACCTTGCCGTCGATGGAAATGCCGTTGTCGTCCCAGATCACGATCAGCTTGTTCAGCTTCAGGTGGCCGGCAAGGGTCAGCGCTTCCTGGCTGATACCTTCCATCAGGCAGCCGTCACCGGCCAGAACATAGGTGTAGTGATCGACCAGGGCCTTGCCGAAACGCACTTCCTGCAGGCGTTCGGCGATCGCCATGCCAACCGCGTTGCCAAGGCCCTGACCAAGCGGGCCGGTGGTTGTTTCGATGCCGGCGCCATGACCGTATTCCGGGTGACCGGCGGTACGGGAGCCGAGCTGACGGAAGTTCTTAAGTTCGTCGAGGGTGAAATCTTCGTAACCGAGCAGGTACAGCAGGCTGTAAAGCAGCATGGAGCCGTGACCGGCAGACAGGACGAAACGGTCGCGGTCGGTCCAGTTGGGGGCGGTCGGGTCGAATTTCAGAAATTCCGTAAACAGAACGGTCGCAATGTCCGCGGCGCCCATGGGCAGTCCGGGGTGACCGGATTTTGCTTTTTCCACGGCGTCGATGGCAAGGAAGCGGATCGCATTTGCCATGCGCTGGTGTTTTTCAAGGTCGGTCATCGTATTCCCGTTACTTGCTATGAAGACCCATTACCAGAGCAGACCGCCCGGCAAGGCATGTGTGAGGTACGTTGCTCAAAATTCAACTGTCGTCAATTTCGATCAGGCGCCAGACAAATATCAGGAACCTGCACCGAGTCAATAAAGCTGCGGCCATGGTTTCCGGGAAGAAAATTTCGGTTCAAGAGTTATAGAGTTGAGGATTCTGCCAATGGTAGCATTGACTGAGAGAAGATACGGCGCCTAAGCTCGGCAGCCAAAAAAGGATTTGCTTTTTTCGCTATGAAGCGCAGTTGTGCATATATTGCCCCATTTGTCCTTTATTCGGGCACGTGATGCTGCGGCGGAAGCGTCAAATCTCCGGTCTGAGCGTTTTGAAGGATTAGGCGGGCCGCCGCAAAAGAACATTTGGGACCACTTTATTAATGGCGGATGTCGACTGCATGGAAAAGACCAGTCTCGCTGATGCGGTAAAGCGTCTGGAATCTGCCGTCGGCCAGCTGGAAACGGCTGTTCAGCGGCGGATGGATGCAGACAGGTCTTTGAATGCCCTGCAGGACGATCTGCAGAGGCTCGGCGAAGACCGGTCGCAGCTGGCAGCGTCTCTTGACGAGAGCGAAGCGCGTGCCTCACGCCTGGAAGAAGCCAACAAGGATGTATCCCGTCGGCTTGTCTCCGCAATGGAGACGATCCGGAGCGTTCTTGATGCGCACGGAGGTTAGGCGGTAGATGGCGCAGATCACGGTTACGATTAACGGCAAGTCCTTCCGCATGGCCTGCGATGACGGCGAAGAAGAGCGTCTGCAGGGGCTGGCCGGCCGTTTCGACGGCTGGATTCACGAGCTGAGGGGCGCTTTCGGCGAAATCGGCGACCAGCGCCTTACCGTCATGGCCGGGATCATGGCCACCGACCAGCTGTCCGAGCTTGAACGCAAGGTCGCCAGGCTGGAGCAGGAAATTGAAGACGCCAAGCGCCAGCAGGTAACCGCGCTCGACAGTATGAGTCAGAACGAGGAAGAGCTTTCCCGGGCCGTCAACATGGCCGCTGCGCGTATCGAAAATCTTGCTGATGGTTTGACCAAGAGCCTCAAGTCTTCTGAAAACTCCTGAGACCGGCGGTGACGTTCCGTCACATTTTTTAAAAAGTTCTCCAGAATTCGTTTGTAATGAAATTCATGCCGCTCTGGTAATTGCCGGGCTGCGCGTCTATATGCGGTACTTGCGGCTGCCCGACACGTCAGGAAAAATTTCCCCGGGGCCTTACGCATTCCCTCGGGAGCTGTCCCTGCTTCGGACCGTGGTCTGTTGCACACGGCGCCCACCTACATTGTAGGTTTCCCGGGATCGCAATTCCAACGGTCGGACGGCTGCACATCCCGCCTTTCCAAAGGCGGGAGAGGCCGGATAATGTCAGATGAGGGCCTATGAACACGCTTTTCCCACTTGCTTCCCGTAAAGACCAGCTGCGCAAGGAAGTCCTTGCCCGCCGTTCGACGATCCCCGCAACCGAACGCATTGAGCGGAGCTTGCGGATCGCTGATCATGCGGATGACCTGCCTCTTCCCGAAGGGGCTATTGTCGCCGGGTTCTGGCCCATCCGGGACGAAATCGACCCGCGGCCCCTCATGGACAAATTGCGTCAGAAGGGGCACGGACTGTGCCTTCCGGTGATCACCGGGCCGAATCTCGTTTTCCGGCGCCTGGACCGGGAGACCGAACTGGTGTCGGCCGGGTTTGGCACGCGGGAACCCTCCGAGGCGGCCGAGGAGTTGCGTCCGGACGTCCTGTTGATGCCGCTAGCCGGCTTCGACGGAAACGGCAACCGGATCGGCTACGGCAAGGCTTATTACGATACGACCATTTCCATGCTTGAAAAGACCGGGTCGCTTTTGTGCATCGGCGTTGCCTTTGCTCTGCAAGAGGTTGACCGCGTGCCCGCGGAGGCGCATGACAAGCCCCTGAATGGAATCTTGACTGAAGAAGGGTATCGGCCGTTCGGCTGACCGTCCATGCGGTGGGATCCGGGTGCTTGGTATTCTTGTGAAGGGGCGCCAGTCAGTCTATTGAATCTGAAGTTCGTTTCATCACACGGCGTGCTGTGAACGAACGTTCGATTCAATAGGATGGCTGGCAAGTTTATGTTTCTAGTGTGGTATCGAAGCTTGAATGCGCTCCGGCAAATGCTGCGATCATTGGGCGTTTTCAAGGTTCACCGCACCAGCGAGGTTTGATGCGTATTCTGTTTCTGGGCGATCTTGTCGGCCGGGCCGGCCGGGCCGCCGTCATCAGGCAATTGCCGGAGCTGGTGGAAAGCAACCAGCTCGATTTCGTTATCGTAAATGGGGAAAATGCCGCGTCAGGTTTCGGCATTACCGAGGCCATCCTTCAGGATGTCCTGGATGCCGGCGCGGACGTGGTGACCACCGGTAATCACGTCTGGGACCAGCGCGACACGCTCGTCTATATCGAGCGCCAGGACCGCCTGTTGAGGCCGGTGAACTATCCCGCCGGAACACCCGGGCGAGGTGCGCATCTTTACACCGCCCGCAATGGTGCCCAGGTGCTGGTCGCCAACGTCATGGGACGCATCTACATGGATGCGATGGACGATCCCTTTGCCGTCATGGACAAGGTGGTCGGCGATTGTCCGCTCAGTGAAGTGGCCGATGCCATCATCGTCGACATGCATGCGGAAGCCACCAGCGAAAAACAGGCCATGGGGCATTTTCTCGACGGGCGTGTCAGCCTGGTTGTGGGGACCCATACCCATGTGCCGACGGCGGATCATCAGATTCTTGAGAACGGCACCGCCTATATGTCGGACGCCGGCATGTGCGGGGCGTATGACAGTGTACTCGGCATGGACAAGGAAGAGCCGGTCAACCGCTTTCAGCGCAAGATCCCGGGCTCCCGTTTTACGCCGGCGTCGGGCGATGCAACGGTTTGCGGCGTTGCGATCGAAACGGATGACCGGACCGGTCTGGCCGAGCGGATCGCGCCGGTGCGGATCGGCGGGCGGCTGGAACCGGTGCTGCCGGAGTTCTGGTCCGCTCCGATTTGATCTGACGGCCGGAGAATTTCTCCGCGCTGGATTTTCAGCAGCAACTTGCCTATAAGCGGCGCAGTTTTCATCGACACAATCCGCAAAGAACCGAGAAGAGCCATGGCAGGCCATTCAAAATTCAAGAACATCATGCACCGCAAAGGCCGTCAGGACGCGGCCCGGTCCAAGATGTTTTCCAAACTGTCCAAGGAAATTACCGTCGCCGCGAAGATGGGCGATCCGGATCCGGATGCGAACCCGCGCCTGCGCCTTGCCGTCCAGAACGCCAAGGCCCAGTCCATGCCGAAGGACAACATCCAGCGCGCGATCAACAAGTCCCAGTCCGGTGACGGCGACAACTACGAGGAAATTCGCTACGAAGGCTACGGCCCGGCAGGCGTTGCCGTCGTGGTCGAGGCGTTGACCGACAACCGCAATCGCACGGCCTCCAACGTCCGTTCCTATTTTACCAAATGCGGCGGATCCCTGGGGGAGACCGGTTCGGTGTCCTTCATGTTCGACCGGGTCGGCGAGATCATCTACAAGCCGGAAGCTGGCGAAGGGGACGCGGTTCTGGAAGCGGCGATCGAAGCCGGTGCCGAGGACGTTCAGTCCGACGAAAGCGGTCACACGATCTACACGGCTTTTGAAGATCTCAACGAGGTGGCGAGGGCGCTCGAGGATGCTCTGGGCGAAGCGGATTCCACCAAAATCATCTGGAAGCCGCAGAACCTGACACCGGTCGATGCCGACAAGGCACAGACCCTGTTGAAGCTCATCGACATGCTGGAAGACGACGACGACGTTCAGAACGTCTATTCGAACTTCGATGTCGACGAAGAAACGATGGCGGCGCTGGCGTCCTGACCGGACGTCTGCCTGTTGCGTTGAAAACCCCGGCTTGTCCGGGGTTTTTGCATTTTGGCGTGGACCCCCACCCCTAGCCCCTCCCCACAAGGGGGAGGGGAACAACACGCGGCGCGCTGAAGGGGCGTTTTTTCCCATTTAGGGAAGGGTGATATTGGAACCTCGGACTTACCGAGCGTGAGACGGAAATCCCCCTCCCCCTTGTGGGGAGGGGCTAGGGGTGGGGGTCCTCACCGTAAAGATTGGAAGCGTCCTGATGTTCAATATCTTCGAACTCACCCAAAAAGACCCGAAGTCCCTGCAGGAACGGTCGCTGAAACTGGCAGAGGAAGCCGGTGAACTGGCGCAGGCCGTGCTGTCGGTGACCGGGGCGCCGGGCAGCGAATACAAGAACCACAGTCTGGCCGATGTCCGCGAAGAAGCAGCCGATGCCGCCATCGTTGCCCTCAGCGTTCTTGCCCAGGCCTCTTCAAGCAAGGCGGAATTCGAGGCCGAACTTGACCGGCTGATGGGGCAAAAATGTGCGAAATGGCGGGAAAAGCTCGCCTCGGGAAATTAGCGGAAAAGCGGATCCAGGGCAGGCATGCTTGAGAGGGCGGCGATAGCGATCAGCCCATAGGCAACGCGTCGGTAGAGGGCCGGATCGGCTTTCTTGAAGCCGTTGGAACCCAGGTAGATTGCCAAAGCGTAGACCGGGATGGCCATGATGAGCAGGTGGAACACTTCCAGGGTGAAAAAGCCGTTCAGAATGTAGGCGGCGAAGGTTCCAACGCTGGCAAGGGCGAAAAAGACAATCAGATTGGCCCTCACAATGGCCGGTGCCCTTGCGCTGGAGAGCCAGAAAGCAACCACCGGCGGACCTGAGACCTGGGAGATCCCGCCAAGAACTCCTCCCAACGCACCGACGCTGAAGGACAGGGGGCTGGTCGGTTTCCTGTCGTAGCGCCAGCCGGAAATCAGCAACAGCAGCAACCCGGTCACAATCGCGAAAATGGTCCAGCGCAGGACGAGGACATCGGCATTCGCCAGGAGCCAGGCCCCGAACTGAACGAAGATGACGGCCCCAAGGACTGCCGGCAGCACCGTCCCCCAATCGCACTGCCGCACGGCGCGGATGACCAGCGGCATGGCGACGATGCCGTCAATGAACAGAAAGGCGGCGGCCGCAGTTGAAGGCAGCATCACGCTGGTGGCCACCGGCATGAAGATCATCCCGGCTCCGAACCCGGCAAAACCGCGCACGCAGCCGGCGACGAATAGAACGGCTGCGAGAAACAGAAGCAGTTCGGGCGGGAAAGAACTGAAAAGCTGAAACATGGAGGCTCGCAGGTTGTGCTGCGCCGGGGCAGGGGGGCATGCTGAAGAATACTTACTTGAGGCCTGCCGAAACTTCAGCAAAGAAAATGCCTTCAGGGGCGGTTTGGCCGCCTGGGCGGCGGTTCCTTGTGCGATTAACACCAAAATAGTGCTTTTGGGGGCCGCAAGCTTCGCTTCTTCTGGTATCTGCGAGCAAGTTTTGTTACCGATTTGTTCCATGACACATGCGATTCGATTGCTGGGCATTGACCCGGGACTGCGGCGCACCGGTTGGGGCTTGATTGAGGCGGCCGGTAACAGGCTGTCCTTCATTGCGTCCGGAACGGTTACCTCGGATAACAAAAAGAGCCTGGCGGAACGTCTTGTGGAACTGCACAACGGCCTTTGCGAAGTGGTTCGCCTTCATGAACCCGAGGAAGCT
>JBNLAU010000012.1:0-10801 GCA_050302295.1 Roseibium sp.
CACCGCGAAGCTGGCGAAAAAGGCCAGCCACAGCCAGGTTTGCATTTGCGCCGGGAAACTGGAGGAGACGAGCAGTTCCTCGATGTTCGACGTGCCCGCTGTCCAATACATGGCCATGATCGCGATCAGCATCAGCACCGAGCCGAGCAGCGTGTACAAGAAGAACTTGTAGGACGCATAGACCCTGCGCTTGCCACCCCAGACGCCGATGATCAGGAACATCGGAATGAGGCCAGCCTCGAAGAAGACGTAGAAGACCACCAGATCCAGTGCGCAGAACACACCGATCATCAGCGTTTCCAGGATCAGGAACGCGATCATGTATTCCTTGACCCGCTTCTGGATGCTTTCCCAGGAGGCCAGAATACAGAAGGGCATCAGGAAGGTAGTCAGGATCACGAACAGCACCGAAATGCCGTCGACACCCATGCGGTAGCTGACATTGCCGCCCAGCCAGGCCCGGTGCTCGACAAACTGAAACCCGGGATTGGCGTAGTCGAAGCTCGCCCAGATGAACAGGGACAGGACAAAGGTGACGCCTGTCGTCACCAGCGCGACCATGCGGATATTCTTCTTGCTGCCGTCGTCATCACCCGGAACCAGGAGAATGAAGAGCACGCCGAGCAACGGCAAGAAGGTTGTGAGTGACAGAATTGGCCAGTCAATCATTAGTGTGCACCCCCGCCGGCGCCAGCACCGGTGAACATCGACCAGGTAATGAGCGCCGCCACCCCGATCAGCATCGCAAACGCATAGTGGTAGAGATATCCGGTCTGCAGTTTCACAACCCAGGTCGTAACGTTCTGGACCCGGGAAGCAACACCGTTCGGCCCGAAGCCGTCGATCACGGTGCCATCACCCCTCTTCCACAGAACCCGGCCGAGCCACATTGCAGGACGGACAAAGATGAAGTCGTAAAGCTCGTCGAAATACCACTTATTGAGCAGGAACTGGTAGAGGCCGGAATGGCGCTCCGCCAGTTGCTTCGGCATTTCGGGCGAGCGGATGTAGAACTTGTAGGCAACCAGGAAGCCGAGAGCCATCATCACAAATGGCGAGACTTTCGCCCAGCCCGGCACTTCGTGCATGGCATGGAGAATATGGTTGGTTTCGCTGTTGAACAGCGACGCCTTCCAGAACTCCGTATAGCCTTCGCCGAAGAACGCGCCATAGAAAATCATGCCGGCAAGTGCGGCCCCGATCGCCAGAATGAACAGCGGTACAGTCATCACCAGCGGCGATTCATGAACATGTTTCATGACATCCACCGGTGCGCGCGGCTTGCCGTGGAAGGTCATGAAGGTCAGGCGCCAGGAATAGAAAGACGTCAGCGCCGCCGCGATCACCGTCAGCCAGAAGCCGTAGAGCGCCATCGGATTGGAATGCTCGCCGACGGAACCTGCAAATGCGGCTTCGATGATCGCATCCTTGGAAATGAAACCGGCAAAGCCGAGATGGGTGAACGGAATACCGACTCCGGTCAGCGCAAGCGTCCCGATCATCATCGTCCAGTAGGTGATCGGAATGTGCTTCCTGAGGCCGCCCATCTTGCGCATGTCCTGTTCATCGCTGACGGAGTGGATCACCGAACCTGCGCACAGGAACAGGAGCGCCTTGAAGAAGGCGTGCGTGAACAGATGGAAGATGCCGATGGAATAGGCACCGACCCCGAGCGCCACGAACATGTAGCCGAGCTGGGAACAGGTCGAATAGGCGATCACGCGTTTGATGTCGTTCTGAACCAGACCGACCGTCGCCGCGAAAAAGGCGGTGGTCGCACCGAAGAAGACGATCACGGCAAGCGCGGTGTGGGACAGTTCCATCAGCGGTGACAGGCGCGCAACCATGAACACACCGGCGGTCACCATGGTCGCGGCATGGATGAGCGCGGAGACCGGCGTCGGGCCTTCCATCGCGTCCGGCAGCCAGGTGTGCAGCAGGAACTGAGCGGACTTACCCATTGCGCCCATGAAGAGCAGCAGGCAGATGACCGTCATCGCCGAATGCGGATCAAGGTGATAGCCGAGGAAGGTCAGGACCTCGCCGTGCTCTTCGATGAAGGACGGCGCGTCGTTGAAGATCGTGGTGAAATCGATGCTCTGGAAAACGTAGAAGACGCCGAATATGCCAAGCGCAAAGCCGAAGTCGCCGACACGGTTGACCACGAATGCCTTGATGGCGGCCGCATTAGCCGAAGGTTTCTGGTACCAGAAGCCGATCAGCAGATAGGAGGCAAGGCCCACGCCTTCCCAGCCAAAGAACATCTGCAGGAGGTTGTCGGCAGTCACAAGCGACAACATCGCGAAGGTGAACAGCGACAGATAGCCGAAGAAGCGCGGCCGGTGCGGATCGTGATGCATGTAGCCGATGGAATAGACGTGCACCAGCGCGGAAACGGTGGTGACCACGACCAGCATGACCGCCGTCAGTGTGTCCACACGGATTGACCAGGAGACCTTCAGATCACCGGCATCGATCCAGCGGAACAATTCGACGATCTGCAATTCCGAGCCGCCGAGCCAGAAGCCGAAAAAGGTAATCCACGACAGCAAAGCGGCGATGATCAGAAAGCCGCTGGTAACATACTCACAGGCTTTTGCCCCGATGGCCCGGCCAAAGAGGCCGGCAATCAGGAAGCCGATAAGCGGCAGGAACAGGATTGCGTAATACATCAGCTCCTACCCTTTCATCACGTTGACGTCTTCCACGGCGATAGAGCCGCGGTTTCGGTGGAAGACCACCAGGATTGCCAGACCGATCGCCGCCTCGGCGGCGGCCACGGTGAGCACCAGCATGGTGAAGACCTGCCCCATCATGTCGCCGAGGAACGACGAGAAAGCGACAAAGTTGATGTTCACCGACAGCAACAGCAGCTCGATAGACATCAAGATAACAATCACGTTTTTCCTGTTCAGAAAGATCCCGAAGATCCCGATTGTGAACAGGATCGCCGCGACCGACAGATAGTGCGACAGACCGATTTCCATGGGCGCCTCGCCGTGCTCCCCTCGTTTACCCCAACCAGAAACCGCACGGAGGAGCGTGCCGGTTCCCGGACTTTCTCAAAAGACGCAAGCAATCAGATTGCGTCAGATACCTTTGCCCGTCTCAACTTTCCGGACCTCGATGGCGGTTTCGCGATTGCGCGCAACCTGATCCGGAATGCTTTGACGTTTGACATTCGGCTTGTGGCGCAGGGTCAGGACGATCGCCCCGATCATGGCCACCAGAAGAACCAGGCCAGCAACCTGGAAGAAGTAGATGTATTTGGTGTAGAGCACCGAGCCGAGCGCCTGGATATTGCTGAGTTCGGAGAGTGCCGGCGTTGGCTCAGCTCCCTGCCCCAGCGCTTCAGGAACGATAACCCAGGCCCCCACGCCCATCAGCAGTTCGACCAGTAGGATCAGCCCAACCAGGCCGCCGATCGGCAGGTATTGGAGGAACCCCTGTCGCAGCTCGACAAAGTCCACGTCCAGCATCATGACCACGAACAGGAACAGCACCGCGACCGCGCCTACGTAAACAACCACCAGAAGCAGCGCCAGATATTCGGCGCCAAGCAGAATGAACAGACCGGCGGAGTTCACAAAGGCCAGGATCAGAAACAGAACCGAAGTCACCGGATTGCGGGACGCGATCACCATGAAGGCAGACGCAACCGTGACGCCGGCGAACAGGTAGAAAAAGAGGGCATTCAGGATCATTTCAAAGACCTGCCTGTCGTGTGGCCTTTCGGCCGGAAGTGCGGTGCCCGGCCGGATTGCCGGGCGGAAAGCGAAGTTGCGGTTAGCTCCTAGCGGTAAGGAGCATCCATTTCAATGTTTCGGGCGATTTCACGTTCCCAGCGATCACCGTTCGCAAGCAGCTTTTCCTTGTCGTAGTAGAGCTCCTCGCGGGTTTCCGTGGCGAATTCGAAATTCGGTCCCTCGACGATTGCATCCACCGGGCAGGCTTCCTGACAGAAGCCGCAATAGATGCATTTCACCATGTCGATGTCGTAGCGGGTCGTCCGTCGTGTGCCGTCATTGCGGCGCGGACCGGCCTCGATCGTGATGGCCTGGGCTGGGCAGATTGCCTCGCACAATTTGCACGCGATGCAGCGCTCCTCGCCATTGGGATAACGGCGCAAAGCATGTTCACCGCGGAAGCGCGGGCTCACCGGCCCCTTCTCAAACGGATAATTGACAGTCGGCTTCGGCTTGAAGAAGTAACGCATCGCCAGGATAAAGGCCGATACGAACTCCTGCAGAAACAGCGATTTGACGGCTTGACTAAGTCCCATCGCTTTTTGCCTCTCTTTCCTCAACCAGCCAGCAGGCTGGCGGCCCAATACCCGATAATCGGAAAGCCGATCACCGGAACTCCAAAAATCAGTGCGCGCAGAAGCGCCCTGTGCTTGGCCAGGGCGCCACCGTCGCCACCGGCCTGTCTGTTTTTCGTCTCCGCCGCCTGAAGCATGCCCTTCAGGATCCTGTAATCGAGCCAGCCGACATAAAGACCGACCAAGGCCCCGATCACACCGGCGAGCGAGATACTCACGCCCCGCCCGGCGCCCAGCCCATGACCATCAGCACCGCGGCGACGACAACAACCATTCCCAGCGAAAGCGGCAGGAACACTTTCCAGCCCAGGCGCATCAGCTGGTCATAGCGGTAGCGCGGCACCATCGCCTTCACCATTGCGAACATGAAGAAGCCGAGCAGGCTCTTCAACAGGAACCAGACGATGCCCGGCACCCAGGTGAACGGCGCGAAATCGAAGGGCGGCAGCCATCCGCCCATGAAGAAGATGGTCATCAGAGCGCACATCAGGCTGATGGCCACATACTCACCGAGCATGAACATCATGTACGGCGTGGAACCGTATTCCACCATGAACCCGGCAACCAGCTCAGATTCAGCTTCGGCCAGATCGAATGGAGGACGATTGGTTTCCGCCAGCGCCGAAACGAAGAAGACGACGAACATCGGGAACAGTGGCAGCCAGTACCAGTTCAGGAAGGACAGCCACGGCACACCGAGCATGTTGGCAAGGCCCGTTTCCTGCGCGTGGACGATACCCGAAAGGTTCAGTGTGCCTGCGCACAGAAGAACGGTCACGATCACGAAACCGATCGAGACTTCGTAGGACACCATCTGCGCGGCGGAGCGCAGTGCCGACAGGAACGGATATTTCGAGTTCGATGCCCAACCGCCGATGATAACGCCGTAAACCTCAAGCGAGGAAACCGCAAAAACGAAGAGCACGCCCACATTGATGTCCGCGATCACCCAGCCGTCGGCCACCGGAATCACTGCCCAGGCGGTCAAGGCCAGCAGCACCGACACCAGCGGCGCCAGCAGGAACAGAACCTTGTTCGACCCTGCCGGGATGACCGGTTCCTTCAGTACGAACTTCAGAAGGTCGGCAAAACTCTGCAACAGCCCCCAGGGACCGACAACGTTCGGGCCGCGGCGAATCTGGACGGCAGCCCAGATCTTGCGATCCGCGTACAGAATGTAGGCGACAATCACCAGAAGCACGACCATCAGCAGCACGCTCTGGAAAGCCATCCAGAGGAACGGCAAACCGTAGGTCGTCATGAACTCAGCCATATCGGTCCCCTACCCCTTATTCAGCTGCTTCCGCCGCCCGCGTTTTCGCGAGCGCCGAACACTCGGCCATCACCTTGGAGGCGCGGGCGATCGGATTGGTCAGATAAAAGTCCCGGATTGCATTGGCAAATCCGGCGCTGTCCATTTTTGCCGAAGCATTGGCCAGCTTTTCGATACCGGCGGCATCACCTGCTTCGATCTCGTCGATAGCGGCCATGTGCGGCACCGCTTCAAACAGTTTGGCGCGCAGCTCACTGAGCGAATCGAACTCGAGCGTTTGCCCGAGGCTCGCGGACAGCGCCCGCAGGATCGCCCAGTCTTCCCGCGCATCTCCCGGAGGGAAGGCTGCCCGGTCGGCCATTTGTACCCGGCCTTCGGTGTTGACGTAGATCCCGGATTTTTCCGTGTAGGCCGCACCCGGCAGGATGACGTCTGCGCGATGCGCGCCGCGATCACCATGAGTACCCTGATAGACGACAAAAGCTCCTTCGGGAACTTCGACTTCATCGACACCCAGCAGGAACAGAACGTCCAGCGCGCCCGGCTCGAGCATGGCACCGGTGTCCTTGCCGCCCTCGCCCGGCACAAAGCCGAGATCAAGCGCTCCGACCTGAGAGGCTTCGGTATGCAGGATGTTGAAACCGTTCCAGCCGTCCTTGATGACACCGAGCGACTTCGCAGCCGCGGCGATGGTCGCCAGCACTTCCGCCCCGTCCGGACGGTTCAGCGCGCCCTGACCGATAATGAACATCGGGCGTTCGGCCTTTGCCGGAGCATGATCGACAAACTGCTTCAGGCTGTCAGGTCCCGCTCCCAGATAGGTCACCGGATAGGTCAGGTCGGCGTTTTCGCCGATCAGGCCGATATTGACGTTGCCGCGGGTCCAGCGCTTGCGGATGCGCGCATTCAATACCGGCGCCTCGTGGCGCGGATTGGTGCCGATCAGCATGATCGCGTCGGCCTCTTCAATCCCCTGAATGGTGGAATTGAAGATGTAGCTGGCGCGGCCGTTTTGCGGATGCAACGGTGAACCGGGGAAGCGGCTGTCGAGATTGGCGACGCCGAGCTTTTCCATCAGGCTCTTCAGCGCGAACATGTCCTCGACGCTTGCCATCTGTCCGGCCAGCGCACCGATCTTGTCGGCAGATGCCCCTTTGACCTTGTCAGCGATGATCTGAAAAGCTTCAGACCAGGAAACCGGCTGCAGCTTGCCGTCTTTTTTCGCGTAAGGGCGGTCGAGACGCTGGGTCTTCAGTCCGTCCCAGATATAGCGGGCCTTGTCGGAGATCCACTCTTCGTTGATCTCTTCGTTGAGCCGCGGCATGACGCGCATGACTTCCTTGCCGCGCGTGTCGACCCGGATGGCGGATCCAACCGCATCCATAACATCGACACTCTCCGTCTTGGTCAGTTCCCACGGACGGGCGTGGAATTCGTACGGCTTATGCGTCAACGCGCCGACCGGGCACAGGTCAGCCACATTGCCCTGCATTTCGGACGACAGGGCCGCTTCCAGATAGGTGGTAATCTCCGCATCTTCACCGCGGCCGACAAGGCCCATATCGGTGACGCCGCACACTTCCGTCGTATAGCGGACACAGCGTGTGCAGTGGATGCAGCGGGTCATGATCGTCTTGATCAGCGGACCGATTTCCTTGTTTTCGACCGCGCGCTTGTTTTCATGAAAGCGGGTGCCGTCGACACCGTAGGCCATTGCCTGGTCCTGCAGGTCGCATTCGCCGCCCTGGTCGCAAATCGGGCAGTCCAGCGGGTGGTTGATGAGCAGAAACTCCATCACCCCTTCGCGGGCCTTCTTGACCATTTCGGACTTGGTCTCGACCACAGGCGGTTCGCCGTTCGGGCCCGGACGCAGGTCTTTTACGCCCATCGCGCAGGAGGCGGTCGGCTTGGGCGGTCCGCCCTTCACTTCCACCAGGCACATGCGGCAATTGCCGGCGATCGACAGCCGGTCATGGTAACAAAAGCGCGGAACCTCGGCGCCCGCCTCTTCACAGGCCTGAAGCAGCGTGTAGTCCGCCGGTACTTCCACTTCCTTGCCGTCGATGATGAGCTTCGTCATCCGTTGCTCTCCAAATCCCGTTCCGCTTACTCAGCCGCGACCATCGTCGAAGAAGACTTCGACTTGGCAACATAGTCGTCGATGCGCTGTTCGATGACCGGCCGGAAATTCTTGATCAAACCCTGGATCGGCCAGGCAGCCGCATCCCCGAGAGCACAAATCGTGTGCCCTTCAACCTGCTTCGTCACGTTGAACAGCATGTCGATTTCCTCGTAGGAGGACTCGCCCTTGACCATGCGTTCCATCACGCGCCACATCCAGCCCGTGCCCTCGCGGCACGGCGTGCACTGGCCGCAGCTCTCGTGCTTGTAGAAATAAGCCAGCCGCGCGATCGCCTTGATGATGTCGGTGGACTTGTCCATGACAATCACCGCCGCCGTTCCCAGGCCGGACCCGAGGCCGCGTAGCGAGTCGAAATCCATCAGCACTTCCTTGACATTTTCCGCCGTCAGACACGGAACGGAAGACCCGCCTGGGATCACGGCAAGCAGGTTATCCCAGCCGCCGCGGATGCCACCGCAATGCTTGTCGATCATTTCGTTGAAGGGAATGCCCAGCTCTTCCTCGAAGGTGGCGGGCTGATTGACGTGGCCGGAAACGCAGAAAAGCTTGGTGCCGGTGTTGTTCGGACGGCCGAGAGCGGAGAACCAAGCCGCGCCGCGGCGCAGGATGGTCGGCGCCACCGCGATCGATTCCACGTTGTTCACCGTCGTCGGGCAGCCATAAACACCGACATTGGCCGGGAATGGCGGCTTAAGCCGGGGCTGGCCCTTCTTGCCTTCCAGGCTCTCCAGCAGTGCGGTCTCTTCACCGCAGATGTAAGCGCCGGCGCCATGGTGCACGTAGATGTCGAAGTCGTAACCGTTCTTGTTGTTCTTGCCGATCAGACCGGCGTCATAAGCCTGGTCAATCGCCGCCTGCAGGCGCTCGCGCTCGCGGATGAATTCGCCGCGAACATAGATATAGGCCGCGATAGCGCCCATCGCGAAACCGGCAACAAGGCAACCCTCAACCAGCGTATGCGGATCGTGGCGCAGGATTTCGCGGTCCTTGCAGGTGCCTGGCTCAGATTCATCGGCATTCACAACCAGATAAGCCGGACGGCCATCCGACTCCTTGGGCATGAACGACCATTTCAGGCCGGTCGGAAAGCCCGCGCCGCCACGGCCACGCAGACCCGAATCCTTCATTTCCTGAACGATCCAGTCGCGGCCCTTGTCGATCAGCCCCTTGGTGTTGTCCCACTGGCCGCGCTTCTTCGCGCCCTCAAGGCCCCAGTCGTGCAGACCGTAGATATTGGTGAAGATCCGATCCTGATCCTTCAGCATCTCTTCCCCCTAGTCTTCGCTCTTGGAGGAGGCCACTTCGCCGGCTTCCACGCGTTTGGAAAATTCAGTCGCTTCGCCGGAAGCCAGGATCTTCGCCTGTTCAATCCAGCCATCGCGTTCGATACGGCCCTTGAATTTCAATCGGCTGTCAACCCAGGCGGCCTCTTCGGGGCCCCAGTTGGCAACCTGGTCGTAGTGGAAGAACCCCAGTTCGTTGAGTGTTGCTTCCAGTTTCGGACCGACGCCCTTCAGCTTTTTCAAATCGTCCGGCTTGCCCCCGCGCGCCGCTTTCAGCGTTTCGGGTTCTTTTTCGGCACCGCTAGTGTCGGCGGTCCGGGCAACCTCAACTTCGGCCCGGTCGTCAGACACGGGCTTGGCCTTGTTCTGGCTGCGCGCCTTGGGTGTCGCCGCCTTCTTTTCCGCATCATCCTTTGCCGGCTTTTCTGCCGGCGCCGCCTTGGCCTTTGCTGCCGGTTTCTTCTCGGCCGGAGCTGCCGCAGGCGCGTCGGACTTTTTCTCGGCTTTCGCCGCAAATGCGGCCTTCACCTTGGCAACAGCCTCTTCCGCCGGGGTCGGCACACCATTGAAGTCCTTGCCGCCGGCGTTGATCGAGGCGCCGGCGAAGTCATGCGACGCCTGTTCCGCGCCATCGACAATGTGGGGAACCGGCAGTTCGCCCTTCGTATTGTCGTCAATATCCGTCAAGGTGGTCTGGCCGCCTTCGGCCATCGCGAAACGGCGGCCGTTCTGCGGCCCCGGCGTGACTTCCTTGCCCGCCGAAATGTCGTCGATCAGCTGATTGAAGCTTTCCGGAGTGAGATCCTCGTAGGTATCCTTGAAGATCTGCACCATTGGTGCGTTCACGCAGGCACCCAGGCACTCGACCTCTTCCCAGGAGAACATGCCGTCCTCGGAAATCTCATGCATGTGCTTGGCAATCCGGGACTGGCAGATCTTGACCAGATCTTCCGAACCGCGCAGCTGGCAGGGCGTGGTCCCGCAAACCTGGATATGGGCCTTTTTGCCGACCGGCTGCAACTGGAACATGGTGTAGAAAGTCGCCACCTCCAGAACGCGGATTTTCGGCATGTCGAGCAGCTCCGCGATATAGCGGATCGCCGGCTCGCTCACCCAGCCTTCGTTCTGTTCCTGCGCGCGCCACAAAAGCGGAATGACCGCGGAGGCCTGACGGCCAGCCGGATAGCGGTCGATCAGCTTCTTCGCCCATGCGAGGTTCTTCTCGGTGAACTCGAAGCTTTCTGGTTGTTCCGCGGCAAGTCGGCGAACTGCCATGGTGTTATCCCCGTTCTGTCACAATGACCGGAGCCGGACGGACGGCTGCCAGGGTCGAAAAAATGTGGCGGGCCGTCCGCATCAGCGGTCGACCTCACCGAACACGATGTCCATGGACCCCAGCACCGCCGACACGTCGGCGAGCATGTGGCCACGGCACAGGAAGTCCATTGCCTGCAGATGAGCGTATCCCGGCGCCTTGATCTTGCAGCGGTACGGCTTGTTGGTGCCGTCGGCGACCAGGAACACGCCGAACTCGCCCTTGGGCGCTTCCACGGCGGCGTACACCTCGCCGGCCGGCACGTGATAGCCTTCGGTGTAAAGCTTGAAGTGATGGATCAGCGCTTCCATGGAGCGCTTCATCTCACCGCGCTTCGGCGGCACGATCTTGCCGTCCGTCGAGGAGATCGGACCGGTCTCAATGGTCAGCTTTTCAAGGCACTGCTTCATGATCCGAACCGACTGGCGCATCTCTTCCATGCGGATCAGATAGCGGTCGTAGCAAT
>JBNLAU010000013.1:0-3654 GCA_050302295.1 Roseibium sp.
GCCGAGTCCCGGCAGAATGTCGAGCTTAAAGTCATCTATCCCGGGCCCGTAACGGGCCTGCCGGTCGGCGGGCAGGTTCTGTTCAACGGTATCAAGGTTGGCGACGTCAAGTCGCTGGATTTTGCTCCGGACGATCCGACAAAGGTTGTCGCGACTGTCGGCATCAAGCCGAGCACGCCGCTTCGCGAGGATACCAAGGCCACGTTGAATTTCACCGGCCTGACCGGTGTTGCCTATGTGGACATGAGCGGCGGCACGTCCGATTCGCCTCTTCTCCTCGGCAATGATGACGGTGAAGTTCCGGTCATTTATGCGGAACGGTCCTTTTTCGACGACATTGTCGATGGCGCCCGCGATGTTTTGAAACGCGCGGATTCGACGATGAAGACGGTCGATGATCTGTTGAAGGACAACGGCCCGGCGATCTCCAAGATCATCGACAATGCGGAGACCTTTTCCGCCGCGCTGGCGGCCAATTCCGACGGCGTGGAAGACTTCATGGCGAGTATCGGCAAGGCCTCGGATGCCTTTTCCAATCTGGCCGGACGCATGGAGAAACTGGTTGACCAGGGCGAACGACTGATGGCGGCTGTGCCGTCCGACAAGGTCACTTCGATTGTCGACAATCTGACCAAATTTTCCAAAAGCCTGGGCGATGCCGGCGAGGATATCGATCTTCTGATGGCCGATGCGCAAAAGGCTGCCAAGGAACTTGAGACCTTTACCAAAAACCTGAACGAGGGGCTGGATCATGTCCACGCGATTGTTCAGACGGTCAAGCCGGAAGACGTCGAAAAAGTCGTGCAAGGAGCTGCCGCACTGGGCGACGTGCTTAAAAACCGCTCCGGCGATATCGACAAGTTGGTGGTTTCCACGAGCGAGACCATGCAGAACGTCAATGATCTCGTTGATGTCTTCAAGAAGCAGGAAGGGACGATCACCGACATTCTTGAAGGCGGACGCGATGTCGTCGCCAAGGTCGATACCGTTATGACCCGTGGGGTCGAGATCGCCGCTGCGATTGATCCGATCCGGGTGGAGGAGGTGGTCGCCTCGGTTTCCACCTTCACCGAAGGCATGAATGCGTCCCTTGAGCGCGTGGACGAGATTCTGGCCAGCGTCGATCCGGAAAAGGTCGGCAACGCGGTTGATGGCGTCGCGAGCGTGATCGACAACTTCAACAGCCAGCAGAGCCAGATCAACGAGATTATCGCCTCCACCAAATCGACGGTGCAAAACTTCGAGGCCGTGTCGGCGACCGTCCGCGGTCAGGACGACCGGATTGCGGCGCTGATAACGGATGTCCAGGCGGCGGCGGAACGTTTCGCCTCGACGCTGGAAACCGCCAACGATCTGATGAAAGCGGTCGATCCGGAAAAGATCGCCAATATCGTCGGGTCCGTGGAAACGGCGACCTCTGGTCTTGCGAATTCCGAGGACGGCATTCCGGCGATTCTGGAAAGCGCACATCAGGCTGCCGACAATGTGGAGCAGATGACCGCCAATCTGGCCAAACGCACGCCGGATGTGGATCAGATCATCACCGATGCGAAGCAAATGGCGGAGACGCTGAATTCCACCTCGGTGCGTGTCGAAAGCCTGGTTGAAAAGGTCTCGACCATGGTGGAAGGCGATGGTGAAGGTCTGATCAAGGAAGCCACGCTGGCTGCGACAGCCATCCGCAAGGTTGCGGTGGCCTTCGAAGGCCGTGCGGATTCGATCGCCGGCGGCCTGTCCAAGTTTGCAACACAGGGGTCGGCTGACTTTACCGCTGCACTCGGACAGGTGAACCGTACTCTGGTGGCCATCCAGCGGGCCGCAGAAAGTTTTGAGCGTAGTCCAAACCGCGTGATCTTCGGGGGTGAGGACGTACCGACCTATGGCGGCGGCCGCAGGCGGTGATCAGGAATAGAAGAGGCAGGGGCTTATGAACAAGGCAACCACAGACATGTCCCGGCGCGGTGTGCTCGGCGCACTCGGGCTCGGAGTGCTTGTGTCCGGTTGCGCAAGCACCACCCCGTCCGCCTATTACAGCATCGCAGCCGCCGACGTCGGCGGCCTCACCGGCCGTTCGCGGCGGGTTCAGGTTCTTGTGGCGCCGCCAAGAGCCTTGAAGGCACTGGACACCAGTTATATCGCGGTGGTCGACAAGGGGCCGATCTACAGCTATTTCCCGAAGTCAGCCTGGGCGGATACGCTGCCCAACGTGGTGCAGTTGAAACTGGTCGAGACATTGCAGAACACCGGCCGGCTGCGCGGTGTCGGCCTTCCCGGCGACGGCCTGTTGATCGATTATCAGCTGCAGACCGAAATCCGGGCATTTGAACTCAGGGTCGAGGGCGCAAACCGCGGAGTCGTCGAAATCTCTGCCCGTGTTGTCAACGATCGCAATGGGCGCACGGTTGCGACCGAAGTGTTCCGCGCGGAGACCCCATCAGGCAGCACATCGGTCGAAAAGGCAGTCGAGGCCATGAACAGTTCCGCGGATCGCGTTTTTTCCGAAATGGCGGCCTGGACACTGCGGAACGTCTAATACCGGTATACTGCGGAACGTCTAACCAGCATCTCTCACACTCCCTTATGTCCTGCGTGAAAGAGGCGCATGGGCAGGGGAGTGGCGTCGTGGGCTAATGGCATGCCATGCGGCGCAATCTGTCGCCGGTTTGGGCTGTGCCTTAAAGTCTCTTTCTTTCAAGAGCGCCCCACGGCGTCTGCGATGCCCTGTGCCCTTTGCTCAGATGCATGACGCCAAACTCCGACCGGGCGAGACGTGCAGGCTGTGCAGTCCATGCTTGGCTATAGCGTCGTTCCCCCGAGGGAAATGGTTTTCAGGCATTGATGAAGACACAAAAAAGGCGGCCGGTTGGGCCGCCTTTTTCATGTTTGTATGGATCGCTCCGCTTAGTCGAGACGGCCGCTGGCGTGGGCCAGCATGGTGTAGACCTTGCCCGTATCGGAGGTGAGGTAGGTCTGGCCCAGCATGTTGTCGCGGTCGTTGCGCGAAACCTGGGACAGGAGCTGTTCGAAGTCTGCCACGTAGCGTTCCACGGCTGTGCGGAATTCAGGGTCCCGGGCATATTTCTGACGGATCTCGTCAAAAGTCTGCTGACCCTGCAGCGTGTAGAGACGGCGCGTGAAGACGTGCCGCTCGCCGTTCCGGTACCGGTTCCACAGATCGATGAAAGTCTCGTGGTCGATCGCACGCGCGATGTCGACGGACAGGGAGTTGAGGCTCTCCACCGTCTGCAACGGTGTGCGGCTCATATCCGTGTCGGCGCTGGCGTCCTCGTCGCGTGAAGCGCGGCGCAGGAGATCAGCTACCCAGCCCTTGCCGCTGGACCCTTCGCCATCGGCCGAGGCCGGCTGCTGACGACGGGGGCCGGCCGGACGGCTCTGCGGCGCGACCTGGTCACTGGCCGGCGCGAAGCTGGCCGGAGCCGGCTGCGGGGCTGCCGGTTGCGGAGCAGGGGTGGCGCTTGCCGAGGCTGCCTGGGCTTGCGGACGGGAGATGTCGAGCACGTTGGACTGCTTGGCGACAATCTCCGAGAGTTCCGTCAATGCGCGGATCTGCTCGTTCACCACCTTGCGCAGGGCGGCGGAGGATTCTTCCGCTTCGTCCGGCAGGTTGAGAACGCCCTGTTTCAGTTCGCCGCG
>JBNLAU010000014.1:0-8604 GCA_050302295.1 Roseibium sp.
TGGAAAAGCTGATTGCCCGCGAGGGCGCAGACACGATTGCCGCCTTTATTGGTGAACCAGCACTTGGCACCGGCGGCCTCACACCTCCGCCCGCAGGCTACTGGCAGGCAATTCAGGCCGTTTTGAAAAAGCACGATATCCTGCTGATTGCCGACGAAGTGGTCACCGGTTTCGGCCGTCTGGGCTCCATGTTCGGATCGGACCACTACGGCATCGAGGCGGATATCATCACCATCGCCAAGGGCCTGACCTCTGCCTATGCCCCTCTTTCCGGCTCCATCATCTCCAACAAGGTCTGGGACGTTCTGGCCCGGGGAACGGATGAAAACGGCCCGATCGGCCATGGCTGGACCTATTCGGCCCATCCGATCGGCGCGGCGGCCGCCATTGCCAATCTCGAACTGGTCGACAGTCTTGGTCTGGTGGCAAATGCGGCAGACACCGGCGCCTATCTGAAACAGGCCCTGAGCGAAGCCCTCGGCGATCATCCGAACGTCGGTGAAATCCGGGGGGACGGCCTCCTCATCGCGGTTGAATTCGTCGAAGACCGGGAGAGCCGTACTTTCTTCGACCCTGCCCGCAAGACCGGTCCGTCAATTGCCGCTGAACTCCTGAAGAACGGTGTCATCGCGCGGGCGATGCCCCAGGGAGACATTCTCGGCTTTGCCCCGCCGCTGTGCCTCAGCCGTGAAGAAGCGGACAAGATTGCCGCAGCAGCCCGCAAGAGCGTTACAGACATCCTGCCGGCTTAAGGCTACAAACTGAAACGGCCCGGATCCTGAGATCCGGGCCGTCCTGTTACTGCACGTGGTCCTGTTCGCGAACGGTCCACGTTTGCGGGAACGCAGTATGCCTAGTCGGCAATCACGTCCTGGCGCTGCTGGCCAAGTCCCTCGATGCCGAGTTCCACCACATCGCCTGCCTTGAGGTAGCGCGGCGGATTCATGCCCATGCCGACGCCCGGAGGTGTCCCGGTGGAAATGACGTCTCCCGGATGAAGCGTCATGAACTGGCTGAGGTAGGAGACCAGATGAGCGACCTGGTAAACCATGGTCTGCGTCGAACCGTCCTGAACCTTTTCGCCATTCACGGTCAGCCACATCTTCAGATTCTGCGGGTCCGCAATTTCGTCCCGAGTGACCAGCCAAGGGCCGATCTGACCGTAGTTGTCGCAGGATTTCCCCTTGGTCCACTGTCCCGCGCGCTCGATCTGGAAGGCCCGTTCGGAAACATCATTGGTGACCGCAAAGCCGGCGACATAGTTCATCGCGTCAGCCTCGGAGACATATTTCGCCGCGGTTCCGATAATGACCGCCAGTTCCACTTCCCAGTCGGTCTTGGTGCTGCCGCGCGGAATGATGATCGGGTCGTTCGGACCGCAGATCGCGCTGGTTGCCTTCATGAACATGACCGGCTCGGGCGGAACGTCCATACCGCTTTCGGCTGCATGGTCGGCATAGTTCAGGCCAATACAAATAAATTTCCCGGTCCCGGCGACCGCCGGTCCAAGACGTGTTGCCGGATCAACCTCGGGCAGTGCCTTCACGTCAATCCCGCGCAGGGCTGACAGGCCTGCATCCGACAGAACCGCGCCGCCAATATCGGGTACGATCCCGGTCAGGTCACGAATGGTTCCATTTTCATCCAGAAGTCCGGGTTTTTCGGCACCCCTCGCACCATGGCGCAACAGTTTCATGAGTGTTTCCTTTGTGTGATTGGGCCTGCGTTGTCCGCAGGCCCTGGCGTGGTGAGTTCCAATCCCACACTTAAATATTGCCAGTCACCCATTTCAATCTGAAGTTCGTTCCGGGCATGCCGTGAATGAGACGAGCTTCAGATCCGGGTGACTGGGGAGCGGGATCAATCGTAAAGAACAGCCGAGATCTTCGGATCGTCGATATTGCTCTTATCGTAGTAATAGAACCCGGTGTCGATATTGCTTTCGACGGTTTCACCATTGGCAGCCGCCAGGGCCGCCTTGACCGTTTCATAGCCGATGCCGACGGGGTTCTGGGTGATGGCACCAGCCATCACGCCGCTGCGGATCGCATCCTTTTGAGCCGTACCGCTGTCGTAGCCGATAATCACCAGATCGGATTTACCCATTTCGCTGACGCCGTTCACAACACCGATGGCGGAGCCTTCGTTCGTGCCGAAAATGCCCTTGAGATCCGGGTTTGCGGTCAGCATCGCTTTGGTCAATTCGGTCGACTTGAGGTGATCGCCTCCACCGTACTGAACGGTGACGACTTCAATATCCGGATACTTTTCGGCAATCCGGTTCAAGAAACCGTCACGCCGGTCGACACCGGTGCGGCTGGTCTGGTCATGAGCGACAACAGCTACCTTGCCGGCTCCGCCGATCAGTTCAGCCATCTTGTCTGCGGCAAGAGATGCCGCGGCCACGTTATCCGTGGAGGCCGTAGCAACCGGGATATCGCTGTCGACGCCGCTGTCGAATGCAATCACTGGAATGCCGTTCTCCTGAGCCTGACGCAGAAGCGGGATAGCCGCCTGACTGTCCAGAGCAGCAAAACCGATCGCTTTCGGGTTCTTGGCAAGGGCGGCAGCCAGCATGTCGATCTGACGGTCGACCATGGTCTCGTTGTCCGGTCCTTCGAACGTGATGGTCACGCCGAATTCTTCAGCCGCCTGATCGGCGCCCGCTTTAACGGCCTGCCAGAACTGGTGCTGGAACCCCTTCGAGATCAACGGAATGTAGATTTCCTCAGCTGTCGCAATGGTGCCCGACAGCATCAGGCTCACGGCGCTTGCCGCGCCAATAAATCCACGTCTTGTCAGCATATTCCTCTCCTTTAATTGTCCCGTTTTTCGGGCATTTTTGGGGATTTCCCCTTCTTTGGTGAACGATTCAGGCCTTCTTCTTGCGGACCATGTCCGCATAAACAGCCAGAATGATGATCGCGCCAGTGACCACGGTCTGCCACTCTTGCGCAACCGACAGCACCCGCAAGCCGTTGGTGAGCACGGCCATGATGAGGGCACCGATAAGTGTGCCGAGGATGGTGCCTCGGCCGCCCGCCAGCGACGTACCGCCGATGACAACAGCGGCGATGGCTTCCAGTTCATAGCCAAGGCCAAGCGCCGGCTGGGCGGAGTTGAGGCGCGAAGCGATCAGGAGCCCGGCAATGCCGCAGATCGAACCTGCCAGCGAATAGACGGCCATTTTCCAGAAGTCCGTATTCACTCCGGACAGGCGAACCGCTTCCTCGTTGGAGCCGAGCGCAAAGGTGTACCGGCCAAGCACGGTGCGGCCGAGGATGTAGGCGGCAACTCCGGCCACAAGAAACAGGATGAGAACGCCGTTCGGGATCGGCAGCGCCGGAATGAGTTCGCCAATGATCGAGCCCCGGGAAATCTTGTCGAAGCCGGGCGTATCGTTGAAGTAGATCGGACGGGTTCCCGAAATGACCAGCGAAAGGCCCTTCAGGATCAGCATCATGCCGAGGGTGGCAATAAAGGGCGGGATTTTCATCTTGGCAATAAAGGTTCCCGAACACAGGCCGCAAAACGCACCTGCCCCGATCGCCGCCAGCACACCCAGCGGCAACGGCAGGCCCAGGTTGGTCAGCGTCACACCGGCGATCACCGCACAAAAGGTCATCAGCGTTCCGACGGACAGGTCGATACCGCCGGTGATGATCACCAGTGTCGCGGCCACCGCAAGAACCCCGTTCACCGAAGTCGCCTGCAGGATGGCGATCATGTTGGAGGTCTGCATGAAATTCGGCGAAGCTATGGAAAAGCCGATGAGCAGCATGATCAAGCTGGCAAAGGCCAGCAGCTTCTGGTGAGCGCCGGTGTCGATCAGTTTAGCGAACACGGACTGGCTCGCAGACGGGCTGGCCATGGTCATTGTACTCTTTCCTCTGGCTGCATGGCCGGCGCGCGCAGCGTGGCCAGGTGCATGATGTCTTCCTGTGTGGTTTCTTCACCGCCCGGCAGAATGCCAGTCAGCCGACCTTCGCACATCACCGCGATCCGGTGACTGAGACGCATGATCTCCGGCAATTCGGAGGAGATCACGATAATCGCCCGCCCCTCCGCCGCCAGGTTTTTCAAAAGCTTGTAGATTTCGGATTTGGCGCCAACGTCGATTCCCCGTGTCGGTTCATCGAAAATCAGAATATCGCAGTTCCGGTAGAGCCACTTGGCGATGACCACCTTCTGCTGGTTGCCGCCGGAGAGCAGCCGGACTTCCTGACGGTCGGACGGCGTGCGGATGCCCAGCTTCTGGATATAATCCTGCGCAGTGCGGCGCATTTCGTCTTCCCGCAGCACGCCTCCGCGACCCGAAAACCGGTCCAGGCTCGCCAGGGCGATGTTGGTGCGCACATCCATGCCCGTTGCCAGGCCAAAGTGCTTCCGGTCTTCAGAAAGATATCCGATCCCCTCCTTGACCGCCTCGGCCGGTTGGGAGATATCGCATTGCTTGCCATGAACGCGGATTTCGCCGCTATCGCGCGGATCGGCGCCGAAGATCGCTCGTGCAACCTCGGTGCGGCCGGCGCCCATCAGGCCGGCGAAGCCAAGGATTTCTCCCTTCTTCACCTCGAAACTGACATCGCGGATTTCGCGTCCCCGGTTGAGCCCGGTCACTTCGAGAACCGTCTCCGCGGCGCTCAGATCGGGGATCTCAACCGGTTCATTGGTGAGTTCGCGCCCAACCATCATGGCGATGATCTCGGAAACCGGCGTAGCTGCGGCATCAACGGTGCCGACATAAGAGCCGTCCCGCATCACCGTTACCCGATCCGCGATCCGCTTGAGTTCATCCATCTTGTGGCTGATGTAGATGACGCCGACGCCATCCGCCTTGAGCTGGCGGATGATTTCAAACAATTCCGCGATCTCCGCATCGTTCAGGGCCGCCGTCGGTTCGTCCATGATCAGGATGCGCGACTTGAAGGAAAGCGCCTTGGCAATCTCGACCATCTGCTGTTTGGCAATGGTCAGCCCGCCAACGATTGTCTTGGGGTCGAGGTTCAGGTTCATTGACGCAAAGATTTCGGCCGTCTGCCGGTTGAGAGCCGCCTCATCAAGGCGGCCGAACCGCTTGCGGGGTTCGCGGCCGATGAAGATGTTCTGCGCAACCGTCAAATCATTCATCAGGCTCAGTTCCTGATGGATAATCCCGATGCCGAGTTCCTGCGCAGCGCGCGGGCCATCGATTTCCACTTCTTCGCCGCACA
This sequence comes from Roseibium sp., assembly GCA_050302295.1. Taxonomy (GTDB): domain Bacteria; phylum Pseudomonadota; class Alphaproteobacteria; order Rhizobiales; family Stappiaceae; genus Roseibium. The sequence goes on from JBNLAU010000014.1 coordinate 5,214, forward strand.
CCTTCAGGCTGCCGCCATCCTTCGGGTAAATCCCCGACAGGATCTTCATCAGCGTGGATTTGCCGGCGCCGTTTTCGCCCATCAACGCGTGAACTTCACCGCTTTCCAGCTCGAAATTCACGGATTTCAAGGCATGCACACCCGGAAATCGCTTTTCGATCCCCGTCATGGTGACCAGATTTGTCATTGCTGGTGGTCCTCCCGATCCCTTTCAGCGCAGCATTCAGATGGTCACGCCGCCATCCACAAGAAGGGCCTGCCCCGATACGAAACGGCTTTCGTCGCTCAGGAGATAGACGACCATCGGCGCCAGGTCGTCGACTGTCGCCAGACGCCCCATCGGCTGTCGTGCAATGAAATTCTTTTCCGCCTCGACCGGGTCCGGTGCGGCCTCGATCCTGCCGCGCAGGGACGGCGTATCCACCGTTCCCGGGCACAGGGCATTGCATCGCAACCCCTTGGCGACATAGTCGGCAGCGACGCCTTTGGTCAGCCCGATGACAGCGGCTTTGGTCGCGCCATAGGCCGTGCGCATCGGAAACCCTTTGATCGAGGAAGCCATGGACGACATGTTCAGGATCGACGCGGCGCCGGTCTTGGCGGCTTGTTCCAGCAGCCCCGGCAGAAAAGCCTGCGTCATGCGGAACATGGATGTGACGTTCAGTTCGAAACTGAAGGCCCAGTCCTCTTCGCTGATGTCCATGACTGTGCCGTTGTGTACGAAACCGGCACAATTGAAGAGGCCGTCCAGCGGCGGCAGCTCTGCGGCCAAGGCGTCGATCGCCGCGCGGTCGCGCACATCCAGTGTCCGCACATCGATTTCAGGCACCTCGTTCTTGAGGCTCGCAAGCGCTGTCTCGTTGATGTCCGCCGCGATCACGTGTGCGCCTTCCCTGGCGCAAGCGATTGCACTGGCGCGGCCGATCCCCTGACCAGCCGCCGTAATGAGAATTGTTTTTCCGTCCAGGCGCACCCCGGATCCTCCCTTGAACATTTGCCTCGTTGCCGTCCAGCTTGCCGTTTACATCACGGCACCGATTTGCCAGGGCACAAACTCGACACCGCCGAATCCAAGCTCTTCGCTTTTGGTATGTTCTCCCGATGCAACCTGGATGATTGCATCGAAGATTTCCTGCCCCTTGTCCTGGAGGCTGACGCCCTCGGAGATGACATCTCCGCAATTGATGTCCATGTCTTCCGACATGCGGCCGTACATTTCCGAATTGGTTGCCAGCTTAATGCAGGGCGTCGGCTGATATCCCGACACCGACCCTCTGCCGGTGGTGAACACGATGATGTTCGCTCCCGACGCAATCTGGCCGGTGACGGAACACGGATCGAAGCCGGGGCTGTCCATGAAGACAAAGCCCTTCTTGTCGATCCGTTCACCGAATTTGTAGACCTCGGTCAAAGGTGCGGCACCGCCTTTCGCGGTCGCGCCCAGTGATTTTTCAAGGATCGTCGTCAGGCCGCCGCGCTTGTTTCCCGGAGACGGATTGTTGTCCATCTCTCCACCGTTCCTGGCGGTATAGTCTTCCCACCAGCGCACACGTTCGATCAGTTTCTTGCCGACCTCGGCCGATACCGCGCGCCGGGTCAGCAAATGCTCCGCGCCGTAGATCTCGGATGTTTCGGACAGGATGGACGTGCCGCCATGGCGGACGAGAAGATCAGAGGCAATGCCGAGTGCCGGGTTGGCGGTGATGCCTGAATAGCCGTCAGAACCGCCGCACTGCATTCCGACAGTGATCTCGGAAACGGGCGCGGGACTGCGCGTAGCCTTGTTCGCCAGTTCCGCAAGATGCCGCAATTCCTTCAATCCGGCTTCGATCGTCTTGCGCGTGCCACCGGTCTGCTGGATGGTCATATAGCGCAGGTCGCCGCCGGGGCGGATCTTTCTCTCGCCCACCAGATCGGCAATCTGCATAACTTCGCAGCCCAGTCCGATCAGCAGGATTGCGCCGAAATTCGGATGTTGAGCGTATCCGGACAGTGTGCGGAAGAGGGTTGCGTATCCCTCGTCCTTTGACGACATGCCGCACCCGGTACCGTGAACGATCGGCACGACACCATCGACATTCGGAAACGCGTCCAGAAGCCCGGAGCGCTCGGCAGCCTCCGCGATAAAACGCGCCACCGATCCGGAACAGTTCACCGATGTCAGGATGCCGATATAGTTGCGCGTCCCGACCTTGCCCGTGTTGCGGACATAGCCCTGAAACGTGCGCGTTTCCGCGACCGGCTCGAGAGCGACAGAATCTTCGGCATAACCATAGTCCCGGGTGTGCTCCCCCATTCCCAGGTTATGAACATGCACATGCTCGCCGGCCGCGATGTCCGCCGTCGCCTGACCTATGATCTGGCCGTAGCGGATCACGAACGCGCCTTGGGCAATCGGCTGGCGGGCAATCTTGTGGCCGCGCGTAACCGGCTCTTTCAAATTATCATCAACATATGCCACCGTATCGCCCGGTTTCAGATCCTGCAGCGCGATAACAACGTTGTCCTGTTCGTGCAGCAAAATCGCATTGGCGTGGTTTTCAAGCACGTTGATCCTCCTTCAGCGGCGTCAAAACGGCACCGGCAGGAGCAATGCATATCTTGACATGAGAACTGAGTCAACTAACATGTTAGCATTCTAACTTGAGGACACCATGACACCGGCACCTGATCAACCTGATGACGGTTACATTCTCGCAGATATCAGCAAGATGAGCGGCTCTCTGGCGCAACGTGTCTATGAATCGCTGCGCCAGGCCATTCTCTCGCTGGACCTGGCACCGGGGACAGCGATTCGCAAACAGGTGATCTGCGAACAGCTCGGAGTGTCCCGCTCGCCGGTCACGGAAGCCATCACCCGCCTTGCCTCGGAGGGACTGGTGGAAGTGATTCCGCAGTCCGGATCGCGCGTCACCAAATTCTCGATGCCGGAAATCCACGAGGGCACCTTTCTGCGCGAAGCCATAGAACTTGCCGCTGTCGCGAAGGTGGCCGCAGAGCGCACCGATGAACAGCTTGCCCAGCTGAAGCGCAACTTGCGGCTCCAGGCCATGTGCCTGGAGGAAGGTGACGAGGCCGGCTTCTACGCGGAAGACGAGCATATGCACGAACTCATCCTCACCTTTACAGGATTTCCGAAGCTGAACACCCTTGCGACCACTGGCTGGGTCCAGGTCAACCGCGCCCGACAGTTGCTCTTGCCGCTCAGCGGACGCGCGGCCAGGGCCTATCACGAACATAGTAAAATCATCGATGCGATCGCCGAGCAGGATCCGGACGCGGCCCGCAGTGCCATGAGGCAACACCTGAGCGAGTTGGTCGCCAGGCTGGAGCCCCTGGCGCAAGAGCGTCCGGACCTTTTCGACTGACCGAGATCGGAAGAGCACACGTC
>JBNLAU010000015.1:0-12506 GCA_050302295.1 Roseibium sp.
GCATAGAGGTTGAAGGTGTGGAGCATCTTGAACATGCCCTGAAGTCCGGTGGTCCCTTGATCTTCACATCCATGCATATCTCCACATGGGAAGCGTTGTTTGTGGCGATCCATGAGGGCCTCGCAGGTCCCAGCATCGGTCCGTTTCAACCAGAACCGAACCGCTTCAAGAACCGGATCGTCCATGCCATTCGCAAGGAACGGAACCAGTACCTCTTCCCGCCCGGACAGCGCAGCGCCTACCGCCTGCGCCGGCTGATGAATAGCGGGCGCTACTCCATGACCATCTTCATCGATGAGGTCCGTGATAATCAGGTTCATCTGCCGTTGTTTGGCAGAAAGATGCCGGACCGAGGCAATGCGGTCGTGGCCATCAAGATTGCCAATTCCTGCGGCGGCACGATCCTTCCGACCTATCTGACCAGGCTTGGGCCGGCCCGCTTCAGGATGGTCATCCTGCCTCCGCTAGAGCGTCCCGGCGGAACGGAGTCTTACGACATTCAGGATACCCTGCGCGCGCTGAACAATACATTCGAGCCCATCGTGCTCCACCACATCGAGGAGTGGTACATGCTCGGTGAATTGAGGCTGTCGAAAGACTTTGAGCAAGGCACCTTTTCCAAGGGCCTTGCTCACTCGAATGCTGAAAATCTGTCAGGATCTGAAGCGAGCCCGAGTTAGCCCTTTAGCCGCTCCGCGTGCCAAGCCATATGATCGCGCGCGAATGTCGACACGAAATAATAGGAATGGTCGTAGCCGCGCTGGAGCCGGTATTGATGCGCTGTTTTGGTTTTCACCAGCGCGTTGACAAGGGCATCCCCTTTCAGAAGGTCATAAAACTGATCGTCAGCGCCCTGATCGATCAGAATGTCACCGCTCCAGCCCGTGTCCTGAAGCAACAGAGATGCATCGTGGGCGGACCAGAGACTTTCATCCGAACCCAGATAGGCCTGGAGTTGCTTGCGGCCCCAGTCTGAATTCGTCGGGTTGGCAATCGGTGCGAAAGCCGACAGGGACTGATAGTGACCGGGATACTTCATGGCCAGGGTCAGCGCACCGTGGCCGCCCATGGAATGCCCCGTGATGCCGTGATGGACGGAAATTCGGAATTTCTCGGTCACCAGATCGCGCAACTCGCCGGCGATATAGGTCTCCATCTGGAAATGCGGTTTCCAGGGGGCTTCCGTCGCGTTGACATAAAATCCGGCGCCCTGACCGAGATCATAGGCTTCGTCATCGGCAACGCCTTCGCCGCGCGGACTGGTGTCCGGAAAGACGAGTGCTATGCCGAACTCGTCGGCATGGGCCTGCAAGCCAGCCTTGGTCATGGCGTTTTCGTGGGTGCAAGTGAGGCCCGAAAGATACCAAAGGCAAGGTACCGGCTCTTCCTGCGCCCGGGACGGCATATAGACTGCGAAGGTCATCTCGCAGCCGCAAGCCTCGGACATGTGGCTGTAGACGCCCTGCACACCGCCAAAGGATTTGTTTTCGGAAACGGTCTTCATCAAATCACACCTACCCAATGGTCAATCGCCCCGCGGACGAACCACGGAAACAGGCCGTTCTGCCGGTCGGTTCAATTGCTTGCTTGAACGACCAGGCAAACCGCCATGGACTGCAGGACAAAGCCCTGCCGTAAGAATGGAATGATGGGCCGGTTTCCCGGCCCGTTCAATTAGTAGATCACGACAGAGCGGATCGACTCGCCGGCATGCATCAGGTCGAAGCCCTTGTTGATGTCTTCCAGCGGCATCGTGTGCGTGATCATCGGGTCGATCTCGATCTTGCCGTCCATGTACCAGTCGACAATCTTTGGCACGTCTGTGCGGCCTCTCGCTCCGCCGAATGCGGTGCCTTTCCAGACCCGGCCCGTGACCAGCTGGAACGGACGCGTCGAGATCTCGGCTCCTGCAGGCGCGACGCCGATGATAATGCTTTCGCCCCAACCCTTGTGGGCAGATTCCAGGGCGGTCCGCATCACATTGACGTTGCCGGTAGCATCGAACGTATAGTCCGCGCCGCCTTTGGTGAGGTTGACGAGATAAGCAACAAGATCCCCGTCCACTTCGCTCGGATTGACGAAATCCGTCATGCCGAAGCGTTCGGCCATTTCTTTCTTGTCCGGATTAAGGTCGACACCGACAATCTGGTCGGCGCCGGCAAGACGAAGCCCCTGAATCACGTTGAGGCCGATGCCGCCGAGACCGAAAACGATCCCCCGGCAGCCGATTTCAGCTTTCGCCGTGTTGATGACCGCGCCGATGCCCGTGGTAACACCGCAGCCGATATAGCAGACCTTGTCGAACGGAGCGTCCGGGCGGATCTTGGCGAGCGCGATCTCCGGCACAACGGTATAGTTGGCGAAGGTCGAGGTGCCCATGTAGTGCAGAATGGGGTCACCGTCGAGCGTCGTGAAACGCGACGACCCGTCCGGCATGAGCCCCTGCCCCTGGGTCGAGCGGATCGACTGGCACAGGTTCGTCTTCGGATTCAGGCAGTATTCGCAGCTGCGGCACTCAGGCGTATAGAGCGGAATGACGTGATCGCCGGGTTTCAAGCTCGTTACACCCGGGCCGACTTCGACGACGACACCTGCGCCCTCATGACCGAGAATTGCAGGGAAAAGCCCTTCCGGATCGGCGCCGGAGAGCGTGAACTCATCCGTATGACAAATGCCCGTGGCCTTAACTTCCACCAGCACTTCGAAAGCGCGCGGACCTTCCAGGTTCACAGTGGTGACTTCGAGAGGTTTGCCGGCCCCAACGGCCACGGCTGCACGAACTTCCATGGTTGAATCTCCCTGATTACACGTTCCCGGACAGTTATCACTCAGGACACCAATTGCAAGAACCGAAACGGCAAAGGCCATCCGGATCTCGTATTGCCGAGCATTCTATTGCGCGCACCCGTCTTCGATAATGCAAAATAACGACTATTTTTCCGTAGTTTGCGCCTTCCCGGAAGCTGTGGTTTCGATACATCCGGCACCTATGTCGCATTCTGACAAGCATGCGACCGAAACCTGATACGCAACCCGGCACCCAATCGTGAATATGCCCAGCAATGGACCGGAGTCCTGCCGCTTTCGGCAGGTTGCCGCGTCTAGTGCAACCTGAACCCGACGGCCTTCACCGCGAGAACTTCGTGTCGATGGGCCGGCATTGTGCGGAGCCGCTGCTTCATGAAGCGTTATTCCTTTCTGGAACTGGCAAAAAATGCCTTTTCCGCGCACCAGAACTGGGGCCGCCAATGGCGCTCCCCGGAACCCAAGGCCGAGTATGACGTGGTCATCGTGGGGGCCGGCGGTCATGGCCTGGCGACAGCCTATTACCTTGCCAGCCAGCACGGCATCCGCAACATCGCGGTCGTGGACAAAGGCTGGCTGGGCGGTGGCAACACCGGCCGAAACACGACGATCGTGCGCTCCAATTACCTCTGGGAGGAAAGCGCCGGGCTCTACAATCACGCAATGGGTCTGTGGCAGGGATTGTCCCAGGAGCTCAACTACAACGTCATGTACTCCGCACGCGGCGTGTTGATGCTCGCCCACACGGTGCATGACGTTCAGGTTGCTCAAAGGCATATTCACGCAAACCGTCTTGCCGGCGTCCAGAACGAATGGCTCTCGCCGGAGCAAGCCAAAGAATACTGCCCGCCGCTCAATATTGCCAAGAACATCCGTTACCCGGTGATGGGCGCAGCCCTGCAACGGGTCGCGGGCACGGCGCGACACGACGCAGTTGCCTGGGGTTATGCCCGCGGTGCAGACGCTTTGGGCGTCGACATCATTCAGAACTGTGCCGTCACCGGCATTCGCCGCGCGGCGGACGGTGCCGTCGAAGGCGTTGAAACTGCCAAGGGCTTCATTAAGGCCAAGAAAGTCGGCGTCGTGGCAGCGGGTAACACTTCTGTTGTCATGGATATGGCCGGCGTCCGTCTGCCGCTGGAATCCTTCCCGCTGCAGGCGCTGGTCTCCGAGCCGGTCAAACCCGCCTTCCCGTGTGTGGTCATGTCCAACACGATCCACGCCTATATTTCCCAGTCGGACAAGGGCGAACTGGTGATCGGTGCCGGTACCGACCAGTTCATCTCCTATTCCCAGGCTGGTGGCATTCACATCACCAATCATACGATCGACGCGATCTGCGAACTCTTTCCGCATTTCCGGCGCATGCGCATGCTGCGCAACTGGGGCGGCATCGTGGACGTGACGCCGGACCGTTCGCCGATCCTCTCCAAGACGCCGGTTCCGGGTCTCTACGTGAACTGCGGCTGGGGCACCGGTGGCTTCAAGGCAACGCCAGGCTCCGGCCACGTCTTTGCCCATACGATCGCGAAAGACGAGCCGCATCCGATCAATGCACCTTTCACCATCGACCGGTTCCGCACCGGACGCCTGATCGACGAAGCGGCCGCCGCCGCCGTGGCTCACTAAGGGGAGATTTCCAAGATGCTACTTGTTTACTGCCCCCATTGCGACGTCGAGCGCGCCGAGACGGAGTTCGCCTGCCGCGGCCAAGCCCATATCGCCCGCCCGCTCGATCCTTCTCAGACCTCGGACGAGGATTGGGTCGGCTATCTCTACCAGCGCTCCAACACCAGGGGTGTCTACGCCGAGCGCTGGCGCCACATTCACGGCTGCGGACGGTTCTTCAACGCTGTGCGTGACACAGTCAGCGACAATTTCCTGAAATTCTACAAGACCGGCGAACCGATGCCGGATCTTGATGCTATTGCCAAGGAGGCCGGCAAATGAGCCAGCCATTCCGTACTGAAAAAGGTGGCCGGATCGACCGGGCCGAACAACTCACCTTCACCTTTGATGGCGAGGAGATGCAGGGGCACAAGGGTGACACGCTCGCCTCAGCCCTCTTGGCCAACGGTGTTCACCTGGTCGGCCGTTCGTTCAAATACCACCGTCCGCGCGGCATCATCACCGCCGGGTCGGAAGAACCGAATGCGCTGGTCGGAGTTTACCGCAACGGCGATCAGACCCCGAACCTGCGCGCGACCCAGGTCGAGCTTTATCAGGGCCTGCAGTCCATCTCACAGAACAGGTTCCCGTCGCTCGGCTTCGATATAGGCGCTGTCAACGACATGATGGCACCGTTCATTCCGGCGGGCTTCTACTACAAGACCTTCATGTGGCCGAAGTCCTTCTGGGATCGGGTCTATGAGCCGATCATCCGATCGGCAGCCGGCCTGGGTAAACCGCCAAAGAATCCAGACCACGATTTTTACGGCAACACCTACGCCCATTGCGATGTGCTGGTTGCCGGGTCCGGCCCGTCCGGCCTTGCAGCCGCGCTCGCTGCCGCTGAAACGGGCGCGAAGGTCATTCTCTGCGACGAGCAGGCCGAATTCGGCGGTTCGCTTCTGACAGAAGCCGGCGCAAGCATTGACGGCAAGGAGCCCACTGTCTGGGTTGCTGAAACGATCGACAAACTCCGCCTGATGGACAATGTCACGTTGCTGCCTCGCACGACGGCATTCGGCTATTTCGCGCACAACTATATCGCGCTTGCCGAACGGGTGACGGAACATCTGGCCAATCCGGATCCGAAACTGCCGCGCGAACGTCTGTGGCAGGTCCGCGCCAAGGAAGTGGTGATCGCATCCGGCGCCATCGAACGGCCCATGGTGTTCCCGGAAAACGACCGGCCCGGCATCATGCTCGCTGAAGCTGGACGGACCTATCTCAACCGGTATGGCGTCAAGGTCGGAAACAAGGTTCTGGTGGCAACGGCCTGCGATACGGCCTGGCAGGCAGCCTTCGACCTTGCCGATCACGGCGTTGAAGTTGTCGCAATTGCCGACATGCGCGACACGCCGCCCGAAAACCTTTTGGCGATAGCCAAGGCACGCGGCATCCGCGTTGAAGCAGGGTGCGTGGTCACAGGCACCCTGGGCCGCAAGCGTATCAAGGCTGCACTGCTCGGCCGCCTGATGACATCCGGGAAAGTGGCGTCCGGCGGGCAGATTGCCTGCGACGCGCTGCTCATGTCCGGTGGCTGGACGCCGACCGTCAGCCTCTATTCCCAATCCCGCGGTAAAGTGGTTTGGGATGCGGAGAAAGGCGCTTACGTGCCGGGCAAGTCCGTACAGCACGAGCGGTCCACCGGCGCCGCCAAGGGCCTTTACGGCCTGCAGGCAACCCTGGAAGACGGCTATGCTGCAGGTGAAGAAGCTGCAAAAGCGGCCATCGGAAAGACGGCAAAGGTTACCTACGCGGCTGCGACCGGCGGCGAAGCCGGCAATGGCGGCACGCTCGGTGCACTGCCGCACGACCGCAATGCCGCGCGGGCGAAAGCCTTCGTCGACTACCAGAACGACGTCACCGCAAAGGACGTCAAGCTGGCGGTGCGTGAGGGCATGCACTCGATCGAGCACATCAAGCGCTACACGACAACCGGCATGGCAACCGACCAGGGCCGACTGTCCAACATGAACGCACTCCAGATCGCATCCGGCTCGCTGGAGCGGCCGATGACGGAAGTCGGTCTCACCACGTTCCGCCTGCCCTATACGCCGACAACTTTCGGCCTGTTTGCCGGCATTGCGCGTGGTGACTTTTTCGATCCCGTTCGCAAGACGCCGTCCCACGAATGGGCGGTCCAGAACGGCGGCGTCTTTGAAGACGTTAGCCAATGGAAACGCACCTGGTTCTTCCCGAAAAACGGAGAGGACATGCATGCGGCCGTTGCGCGCGAGTGCAAGACAGTGCGTGAAAGCGTAGGACTTTTCGATGCGTCCACACTGGGCAAGATCGAAGTGGTCGGACCGGATGCGGCCGAATTCCTGGAGCGGATGTACACCAACCCATGGAAGAAACTGGCACCCGGACGTTGCCGCTATGGCCTTCTTCTGAATGATGCGGGCTTCATCACTGATGATGGTGTCGTCGGCCGCATGGCGGAAGACCGGTTCCACGTGACGACCACGACCGGCGGAGCTCCCAGCGTCTTTGCCACAATGGAAGACTATCTGCAGACCGAATGGCCGGATCTGGATGTCTGGATCACGTCGACAACCGAGCAGTATGCCGTTGCCGCCGTCCAGGGTCCGAAGGCCAGGGACGTAATCGCGCCCTTCATCGAGGGAGTTGATATTTCGGCCGATGCCTTCCCGCATATGAGCGTCAAGGAAGCAACTTTCTGCGGCGTTCCCTGCCGGCTGTTCCGCATTTCCTTTACCGGTGAACTCGGTTTCGAAATCAACGTTCCGCGCCGGCATGGCAAGATGATGTGGGAAACGCTCGCCAAGGAAATCGAAAAGCACGGCGGCACCACCTACGGTACCGAAACCATGCACGTTCTGCGCGCTGAAAAAGGTTATATCATTGTCGGCCAGGACACGGACGGCACGGTTACGCCTATGGACGCAGGTATGAGCTGGGCGATCGGCAAGAAGAAGCCGGACTTTGTCGGCAAGCGCGGTCTGGAAAGACCCGATCTCATTGCTGAAAACCGCAAGCAGTTTGTCGGCCTTCTGACCAAGGATCCGAAAGTGAAACTGGAGGAAGGCGCGCAGATCACCACGGTGGAAAACCCGGCGACGGGAACACCGGCGGAAGGTCATGTGACGTCGTCCTACTACAGCCCGGCTCTCGGCCGCACGATCGCGCTGGCGATCGTCAAGAACGGTCACGCCCTGGATGGCAAAACCCTCTATGTACCGATGCCTGATGGCGGCATTCCAGTCGAAGTGACGGGAACGGTGTTCTATGACAAGGAAGGAGCACGGCTCAATGTCTGATCTTCTGGCCAGCGACCTGATAACGCCGGATGCGGGTGAAACGCCGCTCCTGAGCTCGAACGACGTATCGATCCTGAAGGCGGCTCCACTGACGCGCCTTTCCATCCGGCTACGAGAAACCTCTCTGAAGGACGCAGGCGCCGCCTTCGGCGTCGACCTGCCGGTGAAACCGTTAGGGTCCGCAACAGCTGACAAACGCGCCGCTCTCTGGATGGGGCCGGACGAATGGATACTCCTGGCTCCGGAAGACGAGCTTCAGAGCGTCTTTGACAGCATCGAAACCAAGCTCGGCGATCAGCCGCATGCGCTTGTCGACATTTCCGAGCGGTCAGAAGCGATCATTGTCAGTGGTGAGAAAGCCGTCTGGCTGCTCAACACCGGCATCTTCGTCGACTTCTCTCTGGAGGCTTTTCCGGTAGGTACCGTTACCCGGACCATCTTCCACAAGTCTCCGGTGCTGGTCTGGCGCACAGGCCCGGACGCATTCGTGATCGATGCCTGGGTATCCTTCATGGATTATGTCGCCGGTCTTCTTGTGCAGTCGGCTCGGGAACTGGAAGCCGCCTGAGACGCAGCGAGCGTCCTGTTCAACAACGGCAATCCCCGCGGAATTCCAATTCCGCGGGGATTTCTGTTTGCGCACCTATAGCCCTGAAACAGTCGCGTTGCGCCTGATAGAGCCCAATTGCTCCGGCAATGACGCGGGAATATGCGCTTGTTGCGCCTGCGATCAGCCAATGTGACGGTCGAAAAATCGAAGCAGGCAGCGCGGACACTGCGCCCGCAAAACGTACGGATCGTCCCAAATTCTCTTGAGTTGCCGGCTTAAACGGTTTCTGAGTACAGTTCAGCTTGCATCCAGGGTCGTGGTTAGGGTCTAACCACGACTTGGAAAGGACACCCGCCACTTCTTAACATGCTCAAGATCGGTTCCTACAACATTCAAAAAGCCATCGGCGTTGATGCACGGCGGCGGCCCGACCGGACACTGAAGGTGATCCGCGAGCTGGACTGCGACGTCCTGGCTCTACAGGAGGCCGACAAACGCTTCGGACCGCGCGAAAGCACTCTGAATCGCGACAGCATCATCCGCGAGACCGACTATCGCCCGGTGCCTTTCGGAACCAGCGAAAAGAGCCTCGGCTGGCATGGTAACGCCATCTTGGTGCGTGACTCGATTGCCATCCTGGAACACCGGCGGATCAACCTGCCAACGTTGGAGCCACGTGGGGCGGTTGTGGCGGACCTTGAAGTCGGTGGTGAAAAGATCCGCGTGGCGGCAATGCATCTCAGTCTCGTCGGGCACTTTCGCAAGAAGCAGATCACTTCTCTCATGCACCAACTGCACGAACACCTGGACTACCTGCCCACTGTGCTGATCGGCGATCTGAACGAGTGGCGAGACGCGGCAGGCAGTATCAAGCTGTTCGAGCAACGCTATGAAGTGACAACTCCCGGCCGCAGTTTCCCAAGCCCTATGCCCGTTGGCAGTCTCGACAGGATCATTACCAGCCCGGAATTCACGGTGACACAAGCTGGAGTGCATAAATCCAAAACCGCAAGGGTCGCCTCCGATCATCTACCGGTCTGGGCCCAATTGACGCTGGAACCGGCAGGTCATCTGCCAGGTTGAGCGAGCCAGATCGACGTCCGTTCAATTAGAGCTGTTTGACCGGAGACATATCGCTTGATTGACGAGGCGGTCAGGCAATCAGCTTTACAAGAACGAAATAGAGCGCTCCCGAAAGGACTGCCGCCGCCGGAACCGTGACAATCCACGCAGCCACGATTGTCATGAAATGCGCCCGGCGAACAAGATGACGGCGAGCCTGCTCCTCGCGGTTTCGAACCGGCCGCACTGTGACGAGGTCCGCGTTCTGCCCCTTGTTCACATATTCCAGGCGCCGCGTGGAACGGTCGGTATACCACTCGCGGAAAAACCCGACTCCGAACACCGCCCCAACCGCAATATGCGTCGAACTTACCGGCAAGCCGAGGCCGGACGCGACAATGACTGTGATGGCAGCCGACAATGACACGCAGTAGGCCCGCATCGGATTAAGCTTTGTGATCTGCTGACCCACCATATTGATGAGTTTTGGGCCAAACAGCAGCAATCCGAACGAGATGCCGAAAGCTCCCACAGCCATCACCCAGAGAGGAATACTTACCTTCGAGGCGACGTCTCCCAATTCGGCGGTATGTACGATGGCGGCCAGCGGTCCAACCGCATTCGCTACATCGTTTGCTCCATGGGCGAACGACAGCAGCGCGGCTGAACAGATCAGTGGAACCGAAAACAGGATACGCAACGACTGGTTTCGATTTTCCAGACCTTCAGATTGCCTCGCGATGACAGGGCGCACCAAAACCCAGACAGCCAAGCCCACCAAACACCCCAGGACAAGCGCCATCGGCATGTCGATCTTGATGACCTTCTTGAGACCTTTGAGTGCGAGATAACTTGCGAATGCTCCTGCCATGATCCCGATAAGTACCGGAACCCACCTGCGCGCTGCGCTGATCTTGTCGTCCTGATAAATGATGAAAGTCTTGATGAAAGCCAGAAATCCAGCCGCGATCAGTCCACCCAAAAACGGAGAAATAACCCAACTGGCGGCAATGCTGCCCATTGTTGGCCAGTTGACCGAACCAACACCCGCAGCAGCGATACCGGCACCCATAACACCGCCAACAATCGAATGTGTGGTCGAAACCGGGGCCCCTATCCAGGTAGCCAGATTGATCCACAAGGCAGAGGACACGAGGGCCGCCATCATGGCCGCCACAAAGACATCCGCATCCGCAACGGAACTGGGATCAATGATGCCTTTTGAAATCGTCCCGACGACATCTCCCCCCGCAATCAATGCGCCAGCGCTTTCGAACACGGCGGCGATGGTCAGCGCCATAACAAGCGTCATGGCCCTGGAACCAACGGCGGGGCCAACGTTGTTGGCAACGTCGTTTGCTCCGATATTGAGTGCCATATAGGCACCAATGGCCGCTGCGGCGACAATCAGAACGGTTCCCGGGGCACCTGACATGGAGGCCCCGGCCCCCAGAGCGCAAAGCACGATGAACACCAGCGCGATGCCTGGACCTATCAGGCCGCGGCCCAAGGAGCCGGCCGCCTCTTCCATATAGCTGAGTTTGTCGAGATCCTTGTCGAGAGTCGGCTTCTTCAGTGTCCGCATGGGTGTTCCTGTCCGGTCATTCTCACGTGGCATATTCTGCGCAGAAATCATATTTCTGCGCCTGCCATAAACAATCGTTCGGAAAGGTCAACGGAAACGGTCGAATAAGTCCGATTTTTCTTAATCGGATATGTCTTTCAGCCTTTGGAGAACATCAATGAGACCGGGTTCATCAGTCAGTTTGATTGCTTCATCGATAGATACCCAGCGGACTTTTCTTTTGCCTGATTCGGGAAAATCCTGCGCGTCGGCTTCCGCATCGATGAGATACACCAGCACTTCGGTCTTTAATTTCAATCCGGCTGCGGCGCCCTTATGCGACTGGAAGCTGGCAAAGGGAATCTCATGCACTTTTCCAGTCACACCGGCTTCTTCGAAAGCTTCAATCTCAGCAGTTCGATGCGCCCTGAACTTCTGGATCGGCCAGCCTTTGGGCAATATCCACCTGCGTGTCGTTTTGGTCGTCACGAGCAGGACTTCTGTTTTGCCATTGCGCACGCGGCGGCAAAGTGCGGCAACCTGCAATCTGGCGGGGCGCCGGAACAACAACAAGAAATTCCGAAACCAGGAGGGCTGGCGGGCAAGACTGGGATGGATAAGCGACATGTCGTCCTTTCAGGCAAGTAAGGGAGCACAAGGATATGACAGATATCTGATTCCGTCCAGAAAAGTGCACAGGATGCGCTTATAGAGCACAAGACACAGTCAAGTAAGTGCATACGAGCAATTATCAGCACACTATGGTTGCATTCCCTGTGTGCTCTGGTTCGAAATCGATGTGATTGACCATGGCACCGGCAAGATTTCAAACTCTGTTTTGCCTGACAAAAGTAAGCCCTATCCGATAAATAGCGCCTGTGGCGCCTATCTAACCGCACCTCAGGGATTGCTCGGGCTCTTATACCACCCGACATTAGTTATGACCCATCCGACCGTGTTTTCGGATCGTTCGGCCAGGAGGATTTTGCAGGTCGATGCGGGGCATCGGCCAAGAAGCGCGACGCCGTCCGGGCGCTTCGAAAACACGACCTCCGGTGGACCATATCGGCCCGCCGGAAGTCGTTGCGCTGCTTGCCCGACCGGACCGGTCGCGCTGCGCATCGCGCCTAGCCGGCAAACCGATATGATCCATCAGATGAGTCATAACTAATGCCGGGTGGTATCAGTCCTCGACAATTGATACATGATCCGCCGTCCACGCCCCGGGCCAGACCTCTGCCTTGCCCGCTCTCAGGTCTCGGAGCTGCTCCGACGGAACATTCGCGATCAGAAACGGTTCTTCCCCCTGCACACCGTCTGTCGCGGCTATTTCTGATGCGATTCCGGTGAACCCGAATTCCTCTTCGCAGGGCAGATAAAGTGCGGCACCGGAAACATTGGTGTCGTTTTGGGTTGTGCCTTTCGACATCCCCACCACACCGCATACGGCAACCGCACACATGAGTTCCACCGACCGCGCCCGGGCGCAGCCGAAGACCCGGTGATATCCGGACAGCTTTTCGGTCATGGAAGGAACCAGCAGAAGATCCGGCGCATGTCTGGCCAGAAGACTGCT
>JBNLAU010000016.1:0-3494 GCA_050302295.1 Roseibium sp.
GAACGGCCGCGCGGCCGTCCGCCTGTGTCATCAGTTCCGGCAGATCGATCTGCTTGTCCGCATCGATGCCCGCTTCGCTCAATGCCTGCCGCCAGCCTGCATTGCGCAGCTTGCCGGTTGAGCTGCCGCGGCGGCCGCCGACCATGGCGATTTCGGTGTGGCCCTGATCGATCAGATGTTTGGTAATCTGGTAGGTGCCCGCAAGATCGTCACCGCGCACACACGGCGCCCAGACCCCGGGGACTTCCCGGGCAACAAGCGTCACAGGTATGCCCTGATCGACGAGCCGGTTGATTTCCTCAGAGGAGGTTCCGACCGATGGACACAGGATCAGGCCATCTGCCCTGTGCTGCAGCAACGTGTTGACGAATGCCCGCTGGCGTTTGACGTCGTCGCGGTGATTGCAGATGAAAATCATCTGCCCCTGCTCTTCAAGCACATCCTCGAGAGCTGAAAACATTTCCGCGAAATAGGGGTTCAGGATGTCGTGGACCGCCACCCCGACGATCTGACTGCGGGACGTGCGCAGAGAGGCTGCCGACCGGTTGTAGATATAGCCGATTTCCTGGGCGGTCTGCTTGACCTTCTCTCGCGTTTCCTCGGCCACCAGAGGACTGTCGCGCAGAGCCAGCGACACCGTCGCTGTCGAAATCCCGAGTTGGTCGGCGATGTGTCCAAGTGTCAGCCGCTTTCCGGGTTTTTGCGGAAAATCCGGTGAAGGTGACGGGGATCCATTGTCTTCAGACATATTTTATTCTCGGGTGACCGCGGCGGCAGCAAGAGAGACCGTTATATCTCTCCGCCGCCGGGGTAAACAGAACTAATCTGTTCTTCTTAAGGCAACTGGCCGGGTTCTGTTGAGACTTGGACCCCAGTCAGGGCGCTCCGCGGATGCCGCTTTCCGACACTCCTGGAACCCAAACCGGCGGCCGGCCGAAGGGATCTTTATCCGAACCCTGATCAAATTCCTGAACGCTAACGAACCCTAACGCTTGGCCTGCGGAGCGGAATCGTCGAACTCCTCTCTCAAATTGACGACCACTCTGCGGTTCTGCGACTGACATGTCAGCTCGTCGCAATTCGTTACGGGCCGCTCGATGCCGTAGCCCTTCGCCCACATCCGTTTTGGTTGCACGCCAAGCTTGACCAGCTCGGCCATGACGGCATCGGCGCGTTTTTGGGAGAGGGTCTTTTCGGCTGCCTCACTGCCGCCGTCATCCGCATGGCCTTGAAGCTTCACCAGCCACTTCTTGTTCTTCTTCAGCCACGCGGCCTGTTTCTCGATTGTCATGAGGGCTTCGTCGGAGACGACGGCGGAATCTTTCGAAAAATAGACCCTCCGGCCCACGTTGACGATGAATTCCTCCTCCGATCCCGAGCTGACATTGACAAAGCCGGCAGCAGGCGCATTCGTCACATCCGGCGATGACAGTCCACCGGCGCTGTTGCAGCCCGCCAGTCCCAAAACACACAAACAGGCAACCGCAGCGCCCTGGCCGAACCGGCCCATCCACTTTGTCAACAAAGCCCCCAAATCCTTTTTTTTCATAGTAGTTAGGCACCGGCTTTAGCCGGCAATATGCTCCAGAACCAGAACGCCCGTCCCTTTCGGGCAGCGCTGATAAAGATCGATGACGTCTTCCGGAAACATACGAATACAGCCGCTGGAAACATCCCGGCCGATACTCCAGGGCTCCAGCGTCCCGTGCAGCCTGTAGCCAAGATCGCCGCCGTCCCTGTAGAGATACATGGCCCGGGGACCGAGCGGGTTGTTCGCAGCGCCGCCTTCGACCAAACGCGGCAGGTCTGGCCGGCGCTCAAGCATTTCAGGCGGCGGCACCCAGCGTGGCCAAAGGGCCTTGCGGTCGATACGCGCCCGGCCGTACCACTTGAAACCCTCCTTGCCGACGCCGACGCCATAACGCAGCGCCGTGTTGTTTTCCCAGATCCAGTAGAGAAAGTGGTTGCTTGTATCGACGACGACGGTACCAGGTGGTTCGGGACTGAAGTACTTCACCATCTGACGGTGCCAGACAGGATCAATCCGCTTGAAATTGGTTCTCCGATACTGAAAACCATTGTCCTCCTGGTAGCCATTGAAATAGGCATTGGCGGCGGCATTGGCCTTTGCCACATGCGGCATCGCAAGAGTCCCCGCAGCGGCCGCGACCCCTCCCAAAAACGCTCGGCGGTTCAGTTCCATCCAACTCCTCCAAGTCAGGCAGGCGGCGCTTTCCGGCCGGAGCCCAAATCAGGGCGTATTAAGACGGAAAGACACTGAACGCGTCAACCGCCTGCAGAAGAATGAGTGATTGACGCGCCCTCGGCGGAGGAGCGTCACATGCCCCGCACCCGCTCCCGGCAAAGAATATAAAGTCCGGATAAAACCACGATCGCAGCCCCGGCAAGTGTGGTCCACGTCGGCACATCGGCGAAGATCAGATAGCCGAGCGCGATCATCCAGACAATCTGCAGGGTTGGCACGCTGGCCGAAAGGTATTTTGCAGTTGCATCCAGAAACGAAAAGCTGAGGCAAGCCAGAACGATCAGACCGATACCGGCAAACGGCGCGGCGGAAAGGGCCGGTTAGATGGCGGCTCTATTCTGTGTATCTTGAGCCAATTGGCCCGCCATTTGTTGTTCCACGCACGCATGATCTCGGCTCGAGCCGATTACTCCGGCTGAAGCAGCCCGGTTGCGTCCGGAACCGGCAACCGATACAGAATCCTGAAAGGCGCGGGGTCGGTTATGCCTGTTCTGAAATTTGAAACGTGGCTGGGGCGCCTGTCGATCCACGAACATGACGGCGCAATCGCTCGCTTAGACTGGGATGGCCCTTCGGGCAAAAACGAAACACCTTTGCTGAAAGAGGCGGCTGCTCAGGTAAAAGCTTATCTTGACGGCAGCCTCAGAAAATTCGATCTGCCCCTTGCCCCGAAGGGCGGTGATCTGCACCAGGCAGTGTTCCGGGCGATGCTTGCCATTCCCTATGGCGAAACCAGAACCTATGGCGATCTGGCGAAGGAGTTGGGCACCTACGGCCAGCCCATAGGCCAGGCCTGCGGCGCCAATCCCATCCCGATCATCATCCCCTGCCATCGCATCCTGTCAGCAAACGGCCTGGGAGGCTATTCGGGCGCGGGCGGCACCGAGACCAAGATCGCGCTGCTGAAGCTCGAGGGCGGATTTCCGTTTTTGCTTTGACCTATAGGGCCCGCATCTGAAAAAATTCTCCGGTTTCTGTCAGTTTTGGCCGGTATTGCCGGTTTGAACATGGCCCCGCGCTTCAACACCGGGAAAACCGCTGCGTGAAGACAGAGCAAAGCTGGTTGCCGCCCCGAACAGAAGCGCCCAGAGCGGCGCACCGATACCGAAGAAACTGATGCCGGAGACTGTGGTCATGAAGGTGACGAGCGCCGCTTCCCTCTGATCCGCCTGCGCCAGGGCAACACTGAGACTGTTGCCGATGGTATTGAGCAGCGCCAGCCCCGCCA
>JBNLAU010000017.1:0-3541 GCA_050302295.1 Roseibium sp.
TCCCGTATCGGGGGAGCCAGTGGGTCGCGAGGATAATATGACCATCAACCTGAAGATGCCCGACATTCAGGAGCTGAAGCCACGCATTACGGTCTTCGGCGTCGGCGGCGCGGGCGGAAACGCCGTCAATAACATGATCACAGCAGGCCTCCAGGGGTGCGATTTCGTTTGCGCCAACACGGATGCCCAGGCACTGGCGATGAACCAGTCCGACCGCCTCGTCCAGATGGGCGTGGCCGTCACGGAAGGTCTCGGCGCCGGCTCTCAGCCGGAAGTCGGCTCTGCCGCTGCCGAAGAGGTGATCGACGAAATCAACGACCATCTGTCCGGTTCGCACATGGTGTTCATCACCGCCGGCATGGGGGGCGGCACCGGTACCGGCGCTGCTCCGGTCATTGCCCGCGCGGCGCGCGAACAGGGCATACTGACCGTCGGTGTGGTCACCAAGCCCTTCCAGTTCGAAGGCGCCCGCCGGATGCGCATTGCCGACAGCGGCATTGATGAACTGCAGCGCAACGTCGACACGCTGATTGTCATTCCGAACCAGAACCTGTTCCGGATTGCCAATGCGCAGACGACCTTCGCCGACGCTTTCGCGATGGCCGACCAGGTGCTCTATTCCGGTGTTGCCTGCATCACCGACCTGATGGTGAAGGAAGGTCTCATCAACCTCGACTTCGCCGATGTCCGCTCTGTGATGCGCGGCATGGGCAAGGCGATGATGGGTACCGGCGAAGCCAGTGGCGAAAAGCGCGCTCAGCAGGCCGCTGAGGCTGCCATCGCCAACCCGCTTCTGGATGAATCGTCCATGAAGGGTGCCAAGGGCCTCTTGATCTCCATCACCGGCGGCAATGACCTGACGCTGTTTGAGGTGGATGAAGCGGCAACCCGCATCCGCGAGGAAGTCGATTCAGACGCCAATATCATTCTGGGCGCGACGTTCGATGAAACGCTGGATGGCATCATCCGGGTTTCCGTCGTGGCAACCGGCATCGACAGGGAGGAGGGCGAAGCCGCCGCTCCGTTTCCCGCAACGGCAGCACAGTCTTTGAAGATGGAAGCTCCGGCTGCAGTACGCACACCGGAGATCGCAACGGCGAGGGCCGCTTCTGCTGCCGACAGGCCGCATGCTGAGGAAGCGTCCGCGAAGGCAATCGCCAACCTGGAAAAAGAACTCGCCATTCCGGAACCGAAGACGGTTTCCGTCGCGAGCGATCCGGCTGTCGAGATCAAGAAAATTCAACCAGCCAGCGGTGGTCTCACCGGCAAGGCGCAGATGATGGATATCGAGGACGACACACCGGCTCCGGTTGTCGACGAGACACCCGTCAGCAAGCCGTATATCCCGCCGGCAGCCGAAGAGCACAGCCCGGCCCCGCGCATGCCGCGCGTGGAAGATTTCCCGCCGATCGCGCAGCGTGAAATCCGGGCTCAGCAGACCGCCGCGCCTGCACAGCAGGCAACCGCTCCTCAGCCCGCTCCGGCCCGCCCGGCCGCACCGGCTGCTCATTATGACGAGCACGACGAGGAAGACCGGCGTCCGATGGGCCTTCTGCGCCGCCTTGCCAATGGACTTGGCCGCCGGGAAGAGGACGAAGAACACGAGCATGAGTATGACCATGAGGCCAGTGCTCCTGCTCCCCGTCAGGCGCCGCAGATGCAGCCTGCGCCCCAGGCTGCTCCGCGTGCACCGCAGCAGCGCTCTGCCTCGCAGGGTGCCGCTGGTCAACTGGACGGTACGGGCCGCGCTGCGCCCAAGCCGGTCAATGCCTCGGAAGACGAACAGTTGGAAATTCCGGCCTTTCTCCGCCGGCAGGCCAACTGATTCGACACACGATCTTCTTCCCTGATCGTAACAGCCCGGAGCTCACGCTTCGGGCTGTTTCCGTTGCGGAGTGGATTATCCGTTTGAGTTCAGTGATTTGCCAATCTGTGGATCGTTACAAAACGTAATAAAGCTTTATTTCGCACTTGCGGGGTTCGCGACTATCTTCCCCACCAATTCGTGATCGTTAAAAGTCCGTATCCCCGAAAGGGAGAATCCTGGACTTTTCCGGCCGCAAACTGGAAGGGCAGGGCTTTATGACCTCATATGTTGACCGACAGACGACGCTCGCCGATCAGGTGACCCTGACCGGTATAGGCGTTCATTCTGGAAAGCCCGCGTCAATCACACTGGTGCCCGCCGAAGCTTCCGTAGGAATTGTATTCACCCGCACCGACCAGGATGACGCCGAAGAAGTCCCCGCTCTCTGGAACAAGGTTTCCGCGACTGCCCTTTGTACCGTCCTCGGAGATCCGTCCAAGGAAGGCATTTCCACTGTCGAACATCTGATGGCGGCGCTGGTCGGCATGGGCGTCGACAACCTGATCGTCGAAATCGACGGACCGGAAATGCCGATCATGGACGGCAGCAGCGCGGTGTTTGTCGAGGCTATCGAGCAGACCGGCCTTAAAAAGCTGGACCGTGGCCGCCGTTACCTGAAAATCAAAAAGACTGTCCGCGTCGACAACGGCAGTGCCTGGTGTGAGCTGCATCCGTATCAGGGCACCCGGTTCGATATCACAATCGACTTCGAAACGCAGTTGATCGGCCGCCAGCGGTTCGTTTCCGACATGTCCCCGGATGTGTTCCGCGACGAGCTGTCCCGCGCTCGGACCTTCGGCAATGTGAATGATGTGGAGCAGCTCTGGAAAATGGGTTTTGCGCTGGGGTCATCGCTGGAAAATTCCGTGGCGATTGCCGACGACAAGGTTCTGAATCCGGAAGGCACCCGCTGGCCGGATGAGTTCGCCCGGCACAAGGCCTTGGACGCCGTCGGCGATCTTGCGCTGGCCGGCCTGCCGATCCTGGGCCTTTATCAGTCCTACAAGGGCGGCCACAAGATGAACCACGCCGTTCTGGTGAAATTGTTTGAAGATCCGAGTTCCTTCGAGATCATCGAATCTCCTGCTTTCCGCCAGGTTGGACAGGTGGATAAGGGCGGTCTGGCCGCCGCGGCGGCCTTCGGACCGGACGTTTCCTGAGTTTTTTGATTTCAGATCAAGGACCGCTTGCTGAAAGTGGTCCTTTTCTTATTCACGGAAATCCGGGCAATTTTGCTTTGTTGCCATAAAAAAGCTCAAAAAAACCGTCAGATGGCCGATGAAGACGTGACTGAGACAGGTGATTTCCGCTAAACACTCCTGTCGAAGAACTAAGAAGGCCGGTTTACAGGCGGCCTCAAGGGCCGGATGGCTCGGGAGTATGGGCGTGAACGGAATGGATACTGGTTCTGCGCAGAACGGAACCAAGCGGATGAAACTCTTCCTCAGGATGGCAGTGCTGGCGCTTCCAGTTGCCCTCGCGGCATGCGGTGGCAAGGACGAGCTGGACGAACTGGCGCTGAACGAAACGCCGCCGGAAGTCCTCTTCAATGAAGGACTTGCCCTGCGTGCCGAAGGAAAGCTGCGCGATTCCACCAAAAAATTCGAAGAGCTGGACAAGCTCTATCCCTATTCCGAATATTCGAAGAAGTCGCTTGTCAACCTGGCCTATCTT
>JBNLAU010000018.1:0-11915 GCA_050302295.1 Roseibium sp.
TTGGACCGTTCTCAAAAACGGCGACACGATAATCGGCCTTTTCCAGGGCATGTTCGACAGGAATATCCTGACCTTCAATCCGGGCTGGGATCAGGACGCAAGAGTTCTGGACGAATTTCAGGACGTGCGCGAGCTGCAGAAGGATCTCAAGGCCAAAGGCTACAGTTTTATGTCAGAAGCGGACGAAACCGGCACCGGCCGCGCCAGCTTCATGCTGATCGATCCGGACGGTAATCCGGTCCTGGTCGATCAGAACGTTTGACGGGGCGATGGGTGGATGGTTCCGCCGTTGCCGGCGGCGCCCGCAAAGCCGGCGGACTTACGTTCCCAGGCCGGGCCTCACCTCAAGCTACTTCCAGTGGCGCGAAAGAGCTTTCGGCTATTTCCTTGAGGTCATCGAACACGCCGGGAGCGCCGACCACCACGCGCGCGCCGTGGTAAAGCGCGTGGTTGACGTCCTGATCCATCACCTTGCCGCCTGCTTCCCTGGTGATCAGCATGCCTGCCAGGCAGTCCCAGGCGTTCATGTGGGATTCGACATATCCGATCAGACGGCCGGACGCCGCATAGGCCAGCATCAGCCCACCTGAAGCGTTACGGAAAAAGACGCCGCCCTTTGAAACCAGCGCGCCAACGGCGTTGACAGCATCGGTTATCGCCGTGCGGCCGTTGAAGCCGACACCGACAGATCCATTGGACAGGCTTTGGCTGCCGGACGCTTTCACCGGCTTTCCATTCAGAAAGGCGCCATGACCAGCCGCGGCCTTGAAGGTTTCGCCGGCAACGGGATCATGAATGACACCGACGATCACCTGCCCCTGATTGACGCAGGCCAGGATCACACACCATTGCGGAATGCCTGCGACGAAGTTGGCGGTGCCGTCGATCGGATCGATCACCCAAGTATAGCCCGACTCGCCTTCTTCCATGCCGAGCTCTTCCCCCAGGATGCTGTCCTTGGGGAAAGACGCGGCCAGTTCCTCGCGAATGAGCGTTTCCACATTCCGGTCGGCCTCGGACACGAGATCCTGATGGCCCTTGTGCGTGATCGTCAACGTATCCAGTTTGCGGAAATAATCGAGACCGAGTTCGCCGGCCTTGCGGGCGAGTGCCTCGGCAAAGTCAAGCCGTTCAACTGACATCAACAATCTCCTTCAAAGGTGCAGGCCCTGCACGTCACACGCAGCCTGAGGCACGCGCGGAAAGCGCTTTGGCTCAAGCCAGATCCAATTACTGGATCTTCCGCTTTTTCCGGGTCGCGTAAGGGTTTTCTCCCTTGCGGTAGCTAAGGCGTATAGGCGTTCCGTGAATATTGAATGTCTCACGCAACGAATTCACCAGATAGCGCGTATAGCTTTCCGGCAACTGCTCCGGGCGGGAGCAGAAAGCAATGAAATGGGGCGGCCGGGTTTTGGCCTGCGTCATGTAGCGCAGGCGCACTCTGCGGCCCGCGACGGCGGGCGGCGGGTGATTCACGGTCACACGGTCCAGCCAGCGGTTCAGCTTCGAGGTCGACACGCGCGAGTTCCAGGCTTCATACGCCGTGAAGACGCTTTCCACCAGCCGGTCGATGCCCTGCCCCTGCAATCCCGACAGGGTCGCGATCTGGACACCGCGGATCTGATTGAAATATCGCTCGTTGGCATCGCGGATCTTTTTCCAGGCAGCCTCCCGGTCCTCGATCAGGTCCCATTTGTTGATCGCAATGACCAGCGCCCTGCCCTCGCGCGCGACAAGATCGATGATCTGCAGATCCTGTTTTTCGAATGACATGGTGGCGTCAAGGGTCACGACAACAACTTCGGCGAACTTGATCGCCCGGAGCGCATCTGCAACGGACAGCTTTTCCAGCTTTTCCTGAACGCGGGCCTTCCTGCGGATGCCGGCCGTGTCGAACAGTTTGATGTGCCGCTCGCGCCAGCTCCAGTCGACGGATATGGAATCCCGTGTGATGCCGGCTTCCGGACCGGTCAGCATGCGGTCCTCGCCCAGCATCTTGTTGATCAGCGTGGACTTGCCCGCATTCGGACGGCCGACAATCGCCACGCGGAGCGGACGCTCCACCGTGCCGACCGGGTCTTCCGCGTCGATGATTTCACCGTCCTCATCGACATCAACGTTGGTAACGGCCTCGTCGCGCTTTGCCTCTTCCTCTTCGCTCACACGATCGACATGCGGCTTGAGCGCGTCATAAAGATCAGCAAGGCCTTCGCCGTGTTCGGCGGATATGGCAATCGGCTCGCCGAGGCCCAGCGAATAGGATTCATAAAGCCCGCTTTGTCCAGCCCGGCCCTCGGCCTTGTTGGCCAGCAGGATGACCGGACGTGTGGTCTTGCGCGCAACATCGGCGAAATGGGCATCCAGCGGCGTGACGCCTGCACGGGCATCAATCAAGAACAGCACCGCATCCGCGGTCTCGATCGCTTCTTCGGTCTGGCGGCGCATTCGCCCCTCCAGAGAGCTTTTGTCCGCGTCCTCAAGACCCGCCGTATCGATGATTGTAAAGCGCAAGTCACCCAAGCGGGCGTCGCCCGGCCGCCGGTCACGAGTCACACCAGGTGTGTCGTCAACCAGTGCCAGGCGTTTGCCGACAAGACGATTGAACAGCGTGGACTTGCCGACATTCGGCCGTCCGATAATGGCGACAGTAGCGCCCACAGCGGTAACTCCTGATAGGCGGGCTGCTCGGTGAGCCCGCCCACTTAAATGCTAGTTGAAGGCGGCCACGCCGTCGTTGCCCGTCAACACCACGATACGCCCGCCGGCCACGATCGGCGTCACATAGACGTCGGTATTGGTCTTCTGCGTCAACATGGTTTTGCCGGAAGCGGCATCGACCACGGCAATCTGGCCATCGCTGGAGAATGCGACCAGTGATCCGTTCGCAAGGATCGGTCCGGCCCAGTTCCGGCGTCTTTTCTTTTTCTTCGGCCGTGGCAGTGACGTCGCCCAGAGCGGTTCGCCGGTCTTCAGGCTGAGTGCAACCATGCGGTCGTCCAGATCGACCATGAATATCGCGTTGCCGGATACCACCGGCGTGTGCACGCTGCCAAGATTCTGTTCCCAGCGGCGCTGGCCGGTTCGAATGTCCACCGCCACCGTTCGCCCGGCGACACCGGTCGCGTAAACCGTGTTTCCGGCGACCACCGGGCTCGCAGAAACATCCGCAAGACCGGAAAGAGCGAGCGTCCTGAAGCCACGCGACACGCCATCGATCCAGGCCGGTTGCCCAGACTTGATGTCAATCGCCATGATTTCCCCGGACGAGAACGGGACGATCACCCGGTTGCCGGATATCGCGGGATTGGCTGCCGACAGAAGGCCCGCGCTTTCTTCCACGCCCGCATAGGACCAGGCAACGCTGCCGTCTGACTGGGACAGCGCGTAAACCTCGTTGGACTGGGAAACCACAAAGACGTGGCCTGCGCCCGCGACAGGGGCTCCGCGCGCCGGCGTATCCAGATCCGCCCGCCAGATAACCTGGCCGGAGCCGGCCTCAAGCGCCACGATCTGCCGGTAGCTGGTCGCGGCATATACCACGCCGCCGGCAACGCTCACTCCGCCGCCGGGTCCGACATCACGCTCACCCTCCGGGCGAAGGTTCTGGGTCCACTGGCGGCCGCCACTGGCCGACAGTGCCACCACTTCGCCGTTGGGCTTGTAAACATAGATGCGGCTCCCATCACTGACGGGCCGCACTGAGAGCCTCAACGCCGCGGTGGTCAGGCCGCGTCCGGACGTGCCGACACTTGTCCGCCATGCCCTGTTGCCCGAAACGGAAATCGCGATATTGCCCGGATCGTTGGTCAGCCCGCCACCAGCCGTCGTCCAGGTTTGTCCGCCGGATGCCGGGCCTACCTTGGCCGCCTGACCGAGGGCCGCCAGCGCCGGATCGGCACCGTCGAAGACCGGCTTGCGTTCGCCGGGAAGTGTTTTTTCACGGCTGAAAGGATTGACGTTCTCGGTGAACTCGCTCACCGAGCCGCAGCCAGTCAGAACCAGAGACAGTGTCAGGACGCTCAGCATGCCGCGCCCGAGTGAAGAAACGGCCGAAAAACTCACTGATTGTTTCCTTCGCTGTCCGAGGACTGATCGCCATTGCGAGCCTTGATAACATTGCTCAGGATCGAAACACGGCGGCTGACGTCGCCTGGTGTTTCCGGATCATCCTCAAGTGCGGCAATCCACTGTCGCGCCGTTTCGATATCGCCGTTTTTCCAGGCGCTCAGCGCAAGAATTTCACGTGCTGCAGAGCGGAAAGGCCCGGTGTCTCCGGTCAGCTTTTCCACCCGGTCGGCAACGGCCGCGTAATCTTCCAGATCAACGGCAAGGTAGGCAGCGCGCAGCGCTGCCACGTTCTTGAGCGCATCCATCAGGCTGTCGTCGCGCGAGAGGGCGTCAAACTCGGCAATCGCTTCAGCGGATTGTCCCGCGTTTGCCAGATCGGTCGCCGTGCGCAGCTTTGCCAGCGCCGGATAGCCGCCAATTGACGTTTCCAGCTCACCATAGAGCGCGGCAGCTTCCTCGTACTTCTCAGCCTCGGAAAGCTTCACGGCTTCAAAGAACTTGTCCCCGGCGCTTTGCGACTGGGTTTCCTGCCAGTAGAGCCAGCCGCGGTAGCCGCCGGTGCCGACCACGATCAAAATCGCAACGCCGATCACCCATGGACCCAAACGGTCCCAAAGCCGACGGTATTTCTCCTGACGGATGTCTTCATCGACTTCACGAAAAATATCAGACATATGTGTCTTGTTCCTGCATTCTCTCTACCGGGCCCGGCGCATATGCCGGATCGTCACCCCTTCATGAGGGGCGCACATTATCCATTTGATCCGGCATGGGCAATTCCCTGATCGGGCTTAACCCGCATTTCATGGCGCAAGTGGGGCAAACAGCCGCGAAAAGACAAAAGCGGAGCAGTTTTTCGGTAATTTGCCGCTGTTTAGAACAACGGCACTCCGATAAGCCAGCCGTGGAGTTTCCAGACGAACAGGCCGTAGACGGCAAGCCCTGCCAGAATCACCCAGATATCCGCGTATTTTCCGGGCTCACCGGAAGCGCCGGGGATCTGACTTGCGCCGGGACCACGCCGTTTGACCGAGATCCGATCAATCACCGCCCAGATGAGAAAGCCGCCGAACAGAAGAACCGATGCAAGATCGCCATTGGCAAGCAGGTGCGAAAGAGCCCAGAGCTTCACCGCGACCAGCATCGGGTGCTTCAGGGCACGCTTGATCTTGCTTGGCACATAGGCTGCCACCAGAAAGATGAACACCGGCACCATCAAAAGCATGGTAACGTGGCGCAACCAGAAGGGCGGGTCATAGACAATCGGCGGCCCAGCAAGACGGGCGGCGCCATATCCGTAAACAATCAATCCGAACCCTATGATCGCGACCAGCGTATAGAGGCCCTTGTAGCCGTTCTCACCGAGTTTCGATTTCAGGCCGGCCTGAAAGGCCGGCAGCATCGGCACCGTGTGACTCCCTAAAAACAGAATCAAACCGGCAATCAGTATCGTCATGGCCGCTCTCCCTCAGTCTGTTCGCGTGCAGCCGGTCCGATCGGCAAAATGCGTGGACCGCAGGCTGAGCACAAGTGATATGACATGCCTGCGCGGCAGCCCTCGCCGCGACAATATTCCCACCTCGGTAACAGGTTAAGTCTCGGAAAGCACCACCAAATATTCAACGACGGAAAACATCAATGGGCCGCGCGGCATGTCTTGCAGGTGCCGCGTAATTCAATGGTGGTGCGGGAAAGCTGAAATCCCCGTTTCTCCGTCCACGTTCTCAACAGTCCGATCGCTTCGTCCGGTGTGAACTCGCTGACATCACCGCATTCCTCACAGATGGCGAAGGCGGCCGTGCTGTGGCCGGAGCAGCCCTTGTGAGAACAGGCGACGAAGGCATTGAGGCTCTCAAGACGGTGGACCATGCCGTATTCGACCAGTTTGTCCAGCGCGCGATAAACCTGCAGCGGGGCACGGAATCCGTTGTCCCGCAGAAGATCCAGTATCGCATAGGCCGTCAGCGGGCCTCCGGCATCCGACAAGGATCCGAAAACAAGCGACTGGTTCTTGGTCAGCTCGGGATGCGCATGAGCGGTCACGGCCGGTCTCCCCGTTTCGTTGCTCTCATCCATCTCACAAGTAGTCCCCCGGGGACAAGACTGATGGCAAACAACACCATGGCGGCAACCACGATCGAAGGGCCTGAAGGCGTGTCGTAGTTGAGAGACGCATAAAGACCGCCGATCACCGCTGCCACGCCGATCACTGCCGCCAGCACAGCCATCTGCTCCGGCGAGACTGACAACCGGCGCGCGGCCGCGGCCGGGATGATCAGCAGCGCGGTGATCAGGAGAGCTCCGACGATTTTCAGGGAAATGGCAATGACGATCGCCGTCAACAGCATGAAGATCAGTTCCGCCCGGTCCGGCTGCAGCCCCTCCCCCGCAGCAAGATCGGAACTGACAGTGGCGGCGAACAGCCGCCGCCAGATTACCGCAAGCACACACAGTACAAAGCCGCCGCCGCCATAAACCATCGCAATGTCCAGCCGCGTGACCGACAGAATGTCCCCGAAAAGCAATCCCAAAAGATCCACACGGACCCAAGCCATAAAGGCAAGGCAGACCAGCCCCAGCGCCAGCGCGGAATGGGACAGCAATCCGAGCAGAGCGTCGGAAGACAGGGTATCGCTCCGGCGCAGAAGCACCAGCAATGCCGCCAGCAATATGGAGACGGCCCCGACCGCGACCGTTGTGTTGATGTTCAAGAGCAGGGACAGCGCCACGCCCAGAAGCGCGGCATGAGACAGTGTGTCACCGAAATAGGCCATGCGCCGCCAGATGATGAAACAGCCGAGAGGGCCGGCAACAAGCGCAACGCCGATGCCGGCGATCAGCGCTCTGGTGAAGAAGTCATCCAGCATTAGCTGACCTCCTCCTTCTTATCCTGACCGTCCGGCGCGTGATCGTGATGCTCTCCCGGGCAGCTTGTGCAAAGAGAGCCGTCCGCGTGCTTCACCTTGCCGTCCGGCAGGTGAACGTGATCGTGGTGGTGTTCGTAGACGGCCAGCCCCGCCCCCGTCCGGGTGCCGAACAGCGCATGATAATTGACGTCCTGACTGACATCCGACGGCGTTCCGCGGCAGCAGACATGGCCGTTCAGGCAAATCACCTGATCGGCCGCAGCCATAACCACATGAAGATCGTGCGAGATCATCAAAATTCCGCAGCCGAGCGTGCTGCGGATCTCGGAAATCAGCTCGTAGATCGCGATCTCGCCAGCATAATCAACCCCCTGAACGGGTTCATCCAGAACAAGAAGGTCAGGAGAACGGGCGATCGCGCGCGCCAGCATGACCCGCTGCAGTTCGCCGCCGGACAGCGTGCGCAATTCGGCATCCATGAGCCGTGCGGCGCCCGTCTTCACAAGGGCTGCCGCGCATTCCTCGTCTGTCAGCGGATTGGTCAGGCGCAGAAATCTGCGCACGCTCAGCGGCAAGGTCCAGTCGATAGCGAGCTTTTGGGGGACATAGCCCACCTTGAGCCCCGGAGCGCGCACCGCTGTGCCTTCACTGGGTTTCAGAATGCCAAGCGCCAATTTGGCCGTCGTTGACTTTCCCGAACCGTTAGGACCGATCAGGGTCACGATCTCTCCGGGTGAGACAGACAGATCCACACCGCGCACCAGCCAGTCGGAGCCTTTGCGGATGCCCGCCCGTTCCAGCCGCACCAGACTGGTTTCTGAGTTTTTCATGTCATTGCGCGCCTGTTCTGCTCCCGATGGCAACGGTCGGAGGCGTTACTTTATAACACACATAGCCGTCAAGCCCCCATCTTGCAACTTGAACCGGCGCTGTTTAACAATCCGGACTGAATTGACCATCGTCGTGTTTCGTGATCGCGCGGCCAGATTTCAGGATCAGCCAATGATATTCCCTTGCATTTTGTCCGGCGGCGTCGGCTCGCGTTTGTGGCCGCTGTCGCGCAAGGACAGGCCCAAACAGTTTCTGCCGCTCTTCGGTGGGGAAAGTCTGTTTCAAAAAACATGCAAACGGGTCAGCTCTCCGGGATTCGGCTCCCCGATTGTGATCGGCAATAACGGACATCGGTTTCTCATCGGCGAGCAGCTTGCGGAACTCGGCCTGGACGCCCAGGCAATCCTGCTGGAGCCGGTCGGGCGCAATACCGCCCCTCCTGCCCTGATGGCGGCAATGACGGCGGCCGAGACCGACCCTGAAGCTCAGGTTCTTCTACTGCCATCGGATCACATCATCGGCAAGGAACAGGTGTTCCTCGACGCGGTCAAAAACGCGGAACCGGCGGCGCGCAACGGATTGATCGTCACTTTCGGCATCACGCCCACCGAGCCGAATACCGGCTACGGCTATATCAAGGTCGCGAACGGTGGCGAGCCGGTCAGGCCGGTGGAAGCCTTCGTCGAAAAGCCTGATCTCGACCGGGCGGAGGCATTTCTGAAGGACGGAAGCTATGTCTGGAACGCCGGAATTTTCCTCTATTCTGCCAAGACCATGATCGAGGCTTTCAAAAAGCATCAGCCGGAGCTCTTCGAACAAATAGCCGCCGTCATGCAGACACGGCACGGCGATCTTGATTTCACCCGTTTCGACGAAGAGGCCTTCGGAAAACTCGCTAACATTTCAATAGACTACGCGATCATGGAAAAAGCGGACAATGTGGTCTGCGCGCCGATCGCGCCTGATTGGGACGATCTCGGTTCCTGGTCGGCCATCTGGACCGTTCTGGACAAGGATGCCGACGGCAATTCCGGTCTGGGAGATGCCCGCTTTCTGAATGCCAGGAATTGTCTCGCCTATGCCGACCAGGGTCTCGTTTCGGTCATCGGCCTTGAAGACGTAATGGTGATCGCCACCTCCGACAGCGTTCTGGTCGCCCACAAGGACAGGGCGCAGGACGTGAAAGATGTGGTCGAGCAGCTCAAGTCGGAAGGCCGGGAGGAAGTCGATCATCACCCGCGCACCTACAAGCCCTGGGGGTACACAGAGCGGATCAACACCGGTGACCGGTTTGCGGTACAGACTATGATGATCAAACCGGGCAAGCGCCTCAGCCTGCAGAGCCATCTGCACCGCGCTGAACACTGGGTTGTCGTCTCCGGCACCGTTGAAATCACCATCAACGGCGAGACGAGACTTCTGGCGGAAAACCAGTCGGCCTATGTGCCACTTGGTGCCAAACACACTTTGAACAATCCGGGGAAAATTCCCGTTCGGATGATCGAAGTGCAATCGGGAACCTACCTACGGGAAGACGACATCATTCGCTACGATGAAACATCACAAGATACCTGACACTCTCATATTATCCGTGATGTTTCCTTGCTTTAGCTCCTGATTTCCGGCAACACTTTGCAATTGTGACGTTCCCGTCCCCTTATCGTTGGGCATGACTGTCGCACGTAATTTCGGGAAAAGGCCCATGCACCACGTCTTTATCTGCGACTATATCCGGACCCCGATCGGCAGGTTTGGCGGCATGCTTTCTTCCGTCAGAGCCGACGATCTCGGGGCAATTCCGATTGAAGCGCTCATGGAGCGCAATTCGGACACGGATTGGGCCGAGGTGGATGATGTCTTTTACGGCTGCGCCAACCAGGCCGGTGAGGACAACCGAAATGTCGCGCGCATGTGCTCGCTTCTTGCGGGTCTGCCGGACACGGTTCCGGGCCTGACCCTGAACCGGCTGTGCGGTTCGGGCATGGACGCGGTCCTGACGGCTGCAAGAGCCATTATATCGGGCGAAATCGATCTGGCGATAGCGGGCGGCGTTGAAAGCATGTCTCGCGCGCCCTTCGTCATGCCCAAGGCGGAAACCGCTTTTTCCAGGGCCGCGGAAATCCACGATACGACCATCGGCTGGCGCTTTGTCAATCCGCTCCTGCAGAAACAATATGGCATCGATTCCATGCCGGAAACGGCGGAAAATGTCGCCGAGGACTTCAACATCTCCCGCCAGGATCAGGACGCGTTTGCGTTCAGAAGCCAGCAACGGGCCGCCAAAGCCCAGGACAGCGGCCGATTTGCCGAAGAGATCGTTCCGGTCATGATCCCGCAGCGCAAGGGCGATCCGGTCCTTGTCGACAGGGATGAACACCCGAGGGCCGGAACCACGCTGGAATCCCTTGCCGGGCTCAAGACGCCATTTCGCGAAAACGGCACGGTCAGCGCCGGCAACGCCTCGGGCGTGAATGATGGCGCCGCCGCGCTTCTGATAGCTTCCGAAGCCGCGGTGGAAAAGTTCGGCCTGACCCCGATTGCCCGCGTCATTGGCGGCGCCACTGCCGGCGTTCCCCCGCGGATCATGGGAATTGGCCCGGCGCCCGCGACCCGCAAGCTGTGCGCGCGGCTCGGATTATCGCCGTCCGAATTCGATGTCATTGAACTGAACGAAGCGTTTGCAGCCCAGGCCATCGCCGTCATGCGCGATCTCGGCCTTCCGGAAGACAGCGAAACGCTCAACCCGAATGGCGGCGCGATTGCCCTTGGCCACCCTCTGGGCATGTCGGGAGCGCGGATTACCGGAACGGCGGCTCTGGAGATGAAAAAACGCGGCGGCAAACTGGCCCTGGCAACGATGTGCATCGGTGTCGGCCAGGGCATTGCCCTCGCGCTTGCGGCGGCCTGAAACCACCTGCACCAAATAGGAACCTATCTGAACAACAGCGCCATCAGATCGGTTCTTGTTTGTAGCGGGTGGTATGAGGTCAGGCTCCCGTGCGCAATTCGTGAAGCTTGGGCAATGGGCGTATTTCTGCCGGATTGTCACTGCCCAGATGAACGGGTTCGGTCCGCCGGCTCGCCCGCAATTCGAGTTCTTCTTCACGCGCATTAGCGCTTTGCCGCCGCTCTAGTTCGGTTTCAACGTCATGAAGACGTTCCGCCAACCGTTCAAACAGATTGGTCGGCATGAGCATGGCGGCGACATACATCGAGACAAACTCGTCCGCCGCCTGTTGCCAGTTGACCTGCCGGATCTCCCGATTGGCCTCTACTGCCAAATCCCTAATCTCAACGGCATCCGCAACCAGGGGGCGCATCAGGTGAACAGCCTTTTGCGGGCCACTGGCCACCCAGGAGGCCGCAAACACGGAAAAGAATGCAAAACCAAAGATATGCAAATTTCTCAAAAGGAATCTCATTGCAACCCCAAGCATAAGTTAAGAAACCATTAACGCTGCCTAGGGTGGTAGCCGACTCAACTTTCAAGCGCAACAGCAACCCTTACGTTTTAAGTTGTATTTTATCTATCTTGGTTAATCGAAGCCATGGCATTGCGAAGAGCAAAAAAGGGCGTTGCCGGAGCAACACCCTTCGCGAACAACCGCATTCAGAACAGGCAAGAAACACTCAACTCCTGCCGTGATGGGCATGCCAGTGCCAGGCGATGTCGATCCGCCGCGCAATCCAGACATCTTCATGGCTGAGGACATAGTCGAGAAAGCGAGTAAGCGCCGCTGTCCGTCCGGGGCGCCCCACCAGCCGGCAATGCAGGCCGACATTCA
Source organism: Roseibium sp. (assembly GCA_050302295.1). Taxonomy (GTDB): domain Bacteria; phylum Pseudomonadota; class Alphaproteobacteria; order Rhizobiales; family Stappiaceae; genus Roseibium. The sequence goes on from JBNLAU010000018.1 coordinate 11,552, forward strand.
GCATTTTCGGAGCCCCTGCCGCACCTTCCGCGTACAGCGTGTCAAAAGCGTCCTTGAGGTAGGTGAAAAACTGATCGCCGGAATTGAAGCCCTGAGGCGAGGCAAAGCGCATGTCATTGGTATCGAGCGTATAGGGGATGACCAGATGGTCGCCGTGCGGACCGTCCACCCAATACGGCAGGTCATCGGCGTAACTATCTGAGTCATAGAGGAAACTCCCCTCCTCCATAATCAAGTCACGAGTCCGCATGGAACAGCGGCCCGTATACCAGCCGAGCGGACGGGCTCCCGTCACGTCCTCATGGATTCGGATGGCTTCGCGTATCTGCCTGCGCTCCTCCTCTTCTTCAGGATAATAATTTGC
>JBNLAU010000019.1:0-14091 GCA_050302295.1 Roseibium sp.
GTTTCTTCAATGCGCAATCAGCCCCGATCCTTGAGCGGGGCGGGCACATTGACAAGTTTATCGGTGACGGCCTGATGGCTTTCTGGGTGTTGTCTGACAAGGCCGGGAATACGCGGAAAGTCTGCGCGGACGCAGTCCAGGCAGCTGAAAGTGCGGCGAAGGACGTTTCCGCCATCACCATCGGCAACGCAGCGCTGTCGCTCAGGATCGGGCTGCATGTGGGCCTTGCCATCAGCGGCGACTTCGGTTCGGCCACCCGCCACCAGTTCACCCTCATCGGAACCGAAGTGAACAAGGCCGCCCGCCTGGAGCAGATCCACTCCGGCGAAATCATCGAAGGCAATGCGAAACTCGGCAGCATCCGCATGAGCCGGGAACTCTGGAGCGAGCTCGACGCCGTCCAGAAACGCAAATTCAACAAGCGCTTTGTTGTCAGTGCAAAGAACATTGGTGAGACGGAAGTTTTCACGAATTAGGGTCAGGAGCCCGGCTCAGTATGCGAGCATTCGTTTGGACAAACTTTCTTTGCTGTCTACCTTTCCGCCGAGCAGCCGTGACAGGACTCTGACAATCCGGTCGACCTCGTCCTTTGTGTTTCCGGGGCCGAGCGAAAAGCGGATTGTTCCTTCGCCCTGGGACAAGGGAATACCCATGGCGGTCAGCGTATGCGACATGGTTGTGCAACTGGCGTGGCAAGCCGAGCCGGTGGTGGCGGCGACATTGGGCATCTGCGCCAGGATGTCGGCGCCGAAGTGGCCAGGGAATGCGACACTCAAAGTGTTGGGAACACGGTGCTCGGGATGGCCCTGGAGCACAACGCGCTCTGCGAATTCTTGCTGAAGACGCTTCCAGAAATAATCCCTCAAGGCGCGCACTTCACTCATGTCGCGGCTGGTTGCCAGATTGGCCGCGGCCGCCAGCCCCGCCGCCAGCAGGGCGCTTTCAGTGCCCGAACGCATTCCCCCGGATTGTCCGCCGCCATGCAGAAGGGGGCTGAGCCTGCGCCCTGCGCGCACATAGAGCGCGCCAATACCCTTGGGGGCTCCGAATTTGTGACCCGTCAGGGAGAGGAGATCAACTCCCAGGCTGGTGACGTCGACCCCGATCTTGCCGGTGCTTTGGGCCGCATCCGTGTGAAACAGGACGCCCTTTTGCCGGGCGACGCGGGCCAGCTCCGCAATGGGGCTGATAGTGCCGGTTTCATTGTTGGCGTGCATGATGGAGACCAGAACCGTTTCCGGCGTAATAAGTTTTTCCAGGGCTTCGGGCGTCACGCGCCCGAACCTGTCGACCGGTGCAAGGGTCAGGCTCGCTCCGCGAAGTTTCAGGGACCGGGCAGTTTCCAGCACGGAATCATGCTCCGTGGCGCCGATGATGACATGCCCGGAAGACCTTGAACGCGCCTCCCAGACACCCGTCAGCGCCATGTTATCACCCTTTAGCGCCATGTTATTGGCCTCCGTTGCCCCGCTCGTCAGGACGATTTCGTCTGCTTCGGCCCCAATCAGACGGGCAACATTTTTCCGGGCGTCTTCGATGGCGCTTGCAGCGTAGCGGGACGCCCAATGCCGCGCTGTCGGGTTGCCCTGATGCTCCGTCAGATACGGCATCATGGCGTCTGCGACCTCCCGGGTGACAGGTGCACTGCCGTTATAGTCCATGTAGATGGGAGCCCCCTCCGGTTCGGCGGATTGCTGGACTGGGCGGGCGGCTGGAAAGGGACTGAACAACTCGGTTCTCCTGTGGCGGTCTGGTCCGGTGAGCCCTGCTCGACCGGACGCAAGTCTATGCATGGGGCCGTCCGATAGTTCGGCGTGGCAGTGCCCTTTCGGGCCGCATGCGGCGGACTATCGGGCAGAGGGCGGTACGTCCTAGCGAACGGTCGCGTTCCCAGCGTCGAGCCAGCTCGGGGTGCCGCCGTCCGTGTAGTTGACGCGGGTGAAACCGGCTTTGGTGAATTCGTGGGCGGCAATCGCTGCCATCGGACCGGCCTGGCATGCGGTGATGACATGAAGGTTCCGGTTTGAGATGGCCTCGGGAAGGTTCCCTGCGGCGATCTCTGCCATGGGCACATTGTGTGCTCCGAGGATGAGGCCGGTTGTCTCGGCGATAGCCTCGGCCGGGCGCGGGTCCACGATGATGACGTCATCGCGGGTCTGCAGGGCCTGGGCTTCCCTGGTGCTTACCGGGGAAACGGCTGTCTTTGCTTCGGCAACACGTTCTGCGAATGTTTTTTCCATTGGACTGGGTTCTTCTCTGTTCGATGTAAGTTGGTTTGGGGAACGGGCAGGCTCAGAAGCAGAGCGTCGAGGCGCCTTCGGCGATCAGGGCGTGCAGGGCGGGAGAACCGACGACCTGGACGTCGTCCATCAGGTTGTCGTCCACGTAACCACGCACCTTGGCGCAGGGCGGGCAGACCATGATCTTGCCGCCGCGGGCAAGAAAGCCTTCAACCAGCTCCTTCAGTGGCGGATCGAATGGGTTCATACGCACATGTTCGATCGCGCCCTTGCGGACCGTGTCGACGGCGGACGAAACGAGGAACATGGTCACTTCACGTCCTGCTGCCAGGCCGGTGTTGGCGATGGTCCATGCAACAGTTGCACGTTCATCGTCGTGTCCGCGGGAAACCACGATGGCCAGTTTGTCTTGTGCGTTTTCCATTTTTGTTCATCCTGTCTTTGCTTTAAATTCAAATCCGTGAGGTTCGTGACCTCGAGTGCAAGCTAGGATGGGCGTGTGAGAAGCAGCGTGTGAACGAGCGTGGTAATTTCCGTTCAACGTGGAAATGTGTGGGGAGATGAAGGAATGCCGTTGTTTTTGATGGAGAAAAACTTCGAGGAACCTGCGAGCGACGAGTTAATTGACAAAATGCGGCAGGCCACGGAGGTCTGTTTTGAAATCAATGATATGACGCGCGAGATCACCTACGCGTCCGACGACCGCAAGCGCTTCATTTGCGTTATGTCAGCGCGCGATCTTGAGACCGCGCGCCGTGCGTTGGAGTCCGCGGGCATGGATTACAGCAGTCTTTGGCCCGCAACATCGTTTTGAATGCTACCCGGCAGACCGGCGCTCCCGCCATTGAGTTGCGCCTTCTTGGCCCGATGGAGCTTTTTGTCGACGGTGTCCGGGCCGATCTTCCGCAATCGAAAAAGACCCGCGCGCTCCTGGCCTATCTCGGTGTTTCCGACCGGCCCGTCCTCAGAACGCGGCTGTGTTCCCTGCTATGGGATGAGACAGACGATCCGCGAGGTGCCTTGCGCTGGAGCCTGTCGCGCCTGCGCAAGAGCATGAGAGGGGCCGATTGCATCGTCGCCGACAACCAACAGGTTGCCCTCGATACGGCGACCATCAACATTGACGTCTGCAACATTCTCGACCTCGGGAAAATGCCCCTGGAGGACGTCGAAACGAAGCGCCTGGAGGCGGCGGCCGGACTGTACCGCGGCGAGTTTCTGGAAAGCCTGGATCTGGCCGAGCTTCTGGATTTCGATTCCTGGTGCATCGGCCGGCGGGAAGACTGCCGCCGGGCCATCTGCGATCTTCTGACCGAACTTGTCCAACGGCTGGATCCGGCGAGCGCATTGCCGTATGCGCGCCAGCTGGTGGATGTCGACGCGGTCAACCTGCAGGCCTATCAGAAACTTCTGGATCTTCTCCTCAGGCTCGGACGGCAGGGCGAAGCCCGGAAAATGGCGGATCACGCGCAGCGGTTGTTTCGCCAGGTTTCTGCTAAGGACGCGATGGCGCTTGAAATGGCGTGGCGCAAGCTCAAGTCGGAGGCCGCCGAGGAGCAGCCCCAGCCAACGCGGCCCGAGCCGGTTGTGCCGACGTCGCCTTCCGATGCCGACAGCGGCGTTGAGCCGGAACATTTCGTCGGCCGGAAAAAGGAGCTTGAAAAGCTCACGCACCTGTTCGACAGCGCAAGGCAGAGCAACCGGCCAGCACTCGCGCTGATCACCGGCGAGCCGGGACTTGGGAAAAGCCGTCTTGCGGAACGGTTTTCCGACATTGCAGCCTCGGCCGGGTTCTCGGTGTTTCGGGGGCGCGCATTTGAGGCTGAAAGCAGCCGGCCATTCAGCCCCTGGGCCGATGCGTTGGACATAAACATCGAGCAGACCGTGAATTCCGCATCGCTGTTGAGCCGCGAGGAGCTGTTTGTCACCATAAGCGAGCGGCTGTCACGTGCGTCGACCGCTTCCTCCGGTGTCTTTCTGGTTTTGGACGATCTGCAGTGGTTCGACCAAAATTCCACGGAGTTCCTGCATTTCCTGACGAGAACCTATCGGCAGTCACCCTTTTTCGCGCTGTTGCTGGCGCGCGAAGGTGAACTTGATGACAACGACAATGCCGTCCGTCTCCTGCGCAGCCTGCGTGGAGAGACCGAGCTGCACAGGATGACGCTCGAGCCTTTGCCGAAAGAGGACCTTGCCGACCTCGTGGAAGGCCTATCTGAGATGGATGCAAAAGAGCTTTTTGCGGTTTCCAACGGAAATCCGCTCTACGCGCTGGAATATGTCAGGGCAGGGGTGGACGAAGGGCAAGGCCTGCCGCCTACGCTGCTTCAGTTGGTGCGCGAGCGCACTGCGCAGCTGCCTGATGCTGCCGCGGATGTGCTGCGCTGGGGCGCCGTACTGGGGCATTCCTTCGACCCGGATATCCTGGAAGCGGTCACGTCACTTTCGCCTGATGAATTGTTATCCTCGCTGGAGCGTCTTGAGCGCCATTCCCTTTTGCACATCGATGCAAAGCGAAGCCAGGGCCGATACGTTTTCTCTCATCAGCTGGTGAGAGACGCGATCTATAACGAACTTTCTTCTCCCCGCCGCAGGCTGATGCACAGACGCATTGCGCAATTGCTCACACAACCCGGAAATACTTTCGCACTCACTGCCGATCTGGTTCATCACGCCCATCTTGCGGGAGAAGCGCTGATTGCTGTCAGGGCCTGTGTCGAGGCGGGGTCTTCGGCTTTGCGCGTGTTTGCCAATGCGGATGCCTCGGCGCTTGCGAGACGTGGCCTTCGCCTGGCCGAGGAACTTGATGAGGCCGAGAGGATCGAGGCGACGCTGGATCTGTTGCATGTTCTTTACTCCGCCCGGACACCAGAGCGTAAGGCGGCTATCAGTAAGGTTCGCGAACTGGCAAACCAGGCGTTGGACCTGGGCCTTACCCATGCCGCCCGCATGGGGTTCCAGATGCTCTCCTTCCTGCGCTGGGAGGGCAGTTCACTCAAGGATGCGCATGAAAATATCTTGCAAGCCGAACGGGTCAGCAGGGCGGGCGCGGCCGGGGATCGAACGGATGCTCTGGCCTATGCCGCCCGCTGTCTCGTCCTGCTCGAACGCAGCTTGCCGCAGGCCGAAGCTTTCGCGATTGAAGCCGAAACGGTCGCCAAATCCGAAAACAGGCAAAGTGCGGCTGTCTGTTTTGCAAAAGGCATGATTGCAGCCCATCGTGGAGAAGCGGATCAGGCCTTGGCCGCATTCGAGGAAGCCCGCCTGCTCGGCCGGCAAAGCGGCGAACATCTCGTGGAGTTTGGAGCACTCGAACATCAGGTCATGTTCGAACTCGATACGGGGGACGATCCTTCGGCAGCCAGACATGCGGTGGAACTCGTCACCCTTGGGGACAAGGTACGCAAGGGCGCGGAAGCTTCGGTTGCCAGGGCGCTGTCGGCCTTGGCCGGGTTTCGGCAGGGCGAGACGGACGCAATTGCATTGCGTGAGGCCGTTGAGGCTGTTCGCGAGGCGGATTCGAAGTTCGAACTTGCCTACCTTCTGACGCGATGGGCGATCGTGGAGATGCGACGCGGCAACATTGATACGACCAGGGAACTTGCTCTTGATGCCCTCGGCATTGCCAAGGCAATGGGGCGCAACTCGGAACTGGCTATCGCTAAGTCGGTCCTCGCCGCGGTATCCGGAGAAGGTGAGGCTGAAGCGTGCCAGGAGGCGGCTTCCGGGGAAACAGACCTTGCCGGTAGCAGTGTTATGAGTTGGTTCGCGCGCCGATGGATGGATCAGGACGAAAGAGCGTCTTCTTCGGCTGAAGTCCCGGAAACGTAATAGAACTTTCTCTCGCCCTGGTTCTGATTTGCATAAATCAGCCCTCCCGCCGGAATTGCGCTATGTATTACGTCAGGAGACAGGAATGTATATCGCAATGAACCGCTTCACCATCAACAATGGGCACGAAGACGCGTTTGAGGCTGTGTGGCGCGAGCGGAATTCAAGGCTCCGCGATGTGCCGGGCTTTCAGTCGTTTCATCTGCTCAAGGGTCCGCAGAACGAGGAAACCGGCACCACGCTCTACGCCACCCATACGATTTGGAACAGCCGCGAGGATTTCATCAACTGGACGAAATCGGATCATTTCCGCGCGGCGCACAGGAATGCAGGCGGCAACAAGGATCTTTACGCCGGCCATCCGCAGTTCGAGGGCTTTGAGGCAGTGTTGAGCGAATAGCTGCCGATCTCCGGCATGCCGCCCGTCTTTCAGCCGGAGCTGTTGGCCGCTGCACTCGCGTCAGCCTTCCTCCCTCAGTCCGTCAAATGCCGCGAGCGCCTCTGCGCCGTAGATCATTGACGGTCCGCCGCCCATATAGACCGAGACGCCGATCACTTCGAGGATCTCGTCCCGGCTTGCCCCCAGCCGTGCGGCGGCGCGCGCGTGGTAGGCAAGGCAACCATCGCACCGGGCGGTGATGCCGATTGCCAGCGCGATCAATTCCTTGGTCTTGGCATCCAGCGCTCCTGGTGCGGTTGCCGCCTTTGCCAACGCACCAAAGCCCTTGGCGACGTCGGGAATGCCCTTGCGCACGGCGCTCATGCGTTCGTCTGTCTGCGCGACGAAAGTCTCCCAGTCGGATACGGCCATCTCGTCTCTCCTCGGTTTGGAAGTGTCGGGCGCAAGACTAGGCGGCACGCGTTCGCGCGGCGTTGATGTCGCTCAAGGAGAGGTGGTTCCTCACAAACCAGGGAGCATTTTTGAAAGCTGACAAAGATCAGCATTCAAGGCCGATTGACAAATGAAAAACCCGCCCAGTCGTTGCCGACGGACGGGTTTCCTGTTTCCCTCCCTTTCAGGGAGGTGTCCGCGCCCTGGACTGACGCGTTGTACTTCCCGGCTAACCCAATGAGTTGGAAGCTTCCCGAACATTTTGTGTGGCGGCATCAAGCTGCACGGTCGCAGAAGAAATCGCCTGCATGCTTGTCGTGATCATCTCGACACCTTGGGCGGCTGACTGCATGTTCGACGAAATGTCGTTTGTGACAGATGCCTGCTGCTCGACCGCAGATGAAATGCTCGCGGCGATCTCACCGATGTTGTTGATGACATCCATGATCTTGCCGATCGCTTCGACGGCGCTTTCGGTCGTGGCCTGAACGGAGTTGACCTGGGAGGATATTTCTTCAGTAGCCTTGCTGGTCTGGGACGCCAGGCTTTTGACCTCCGAAGCGACAACCGCAAAGCCCTTGCCTGCTTCCCCGGCACGGGCAGCTTCAATGGTCGCGTTCAGTGCCAGAAGATTGGTCTGGTCCGCAATCCCGTCAATCAGTTCGATGACCGATCCAATGGTTTTAGCGTCTTCGGACAAGCCGGACATGATCTGGCTGGACCGTTCGGCTTCACCGACCGCGTTTTTGGATACATCCAGAGCGACCTGTACCTGCCGGCTGATTTCCTGAATGGACGCAACGAGTTCCTCGGAAGCAGCTGCGACGGTCTGAACGCTGGACGACGTCTGTTCTGAGGCGGTGGCCGAATTCGTGGCCTGTTCGGCTGTTTCCGCAATGGAACGGGCGATTTCTTCCAGATCCTGATCGATACGCTTTTGCGTCTCGGCGCGCCGCTGCCGTTCCAGGACCTGTTCTGTTCTGTCCATCGCGAATTTTACGACTTTGAACGGCCGGCCCGAAGAATCCAGAATCGGATTGTAGGTAGCCTGGATCCAGACTTCCTTCCCGCCTTTTCCCAAGCGCTTGAATTCGTCCGACTGGAATTTACCGGCGGCCAGATCTTCCCAGAACAACGTGTACTCGGGGCTGTTTTTGTAGGCGGGTTCTACAAACAGGCTATGGTGCTTGCCAACGATCTCTTCAAGCGTGTAGCCGAGGACCGAAAGAAAGTTCTCGTTGGCATCCAGGACGGTTCCGTCCAGGTCGAAATGAATGACCGCCTGAGACCTGTTGATCGCGTTCACCTGGCCTTCGAAATCGGCGTTTCGCTTCTTTTGTTCCGTGACATCCGAAGCGATCTTGACCACCTTGATCACTTTACCGGCCTTGTTCAGCACCGGATTATAGGATGCCTGGATCCAGACTTCCTTGCCGCCTTTTCCGATTCGCAGAAATTCGGCGGCTTTGAATTCGCCGCGGGCGAGGTCTTGCCAAAACGCCGTGTATTCACCAGTGGCAGCATATGTCTGATCAACGAACATTCGGTGGTGCTGGCCGCGGATTTCGTCCAGGGTATAACCCAATGCGTTGAGAAAATTGTCGTTTGCTGTCAGAACAGTTCCATCGATCGTGAACTCGATCATGGCCTGTGATCGGCTGAAGGCTTCACATGTTGCTTGCCAGGAATTGGTACCAAATAGCATTTTTATTAACTTTCAAGATGCTGAGTGTTTGACCCGATTTTCCCGAATCTCAGTTAATTAACCGCTAAAACTGCAGAAATGAGCGCTATTTTAATTAACTATACTTTTGGTTGTAGGTGCGTTGTGGCTTCAATTATTTAAGTGTTACTCTGAAGTGGTTGAAAATGTAAGAAAATGGACATGATTTCAAGGATATCGTTTCGTTGGTTCTAGTAATTGTTTCGAATTTTTTTGCTTTATCGCAAGATAAATAGATTTATTCGCAATTTTGACAATCTGCAATTAAAAGGGGTTGTGTGGTGTGCTATTCAGTTCTCTCGGGCGCAGGGCTGTGATTGGTATCGTCTCAGGGAATCGACTTTATGGGGCCGTGCCCTGAATGCGTTGCGTTGAATTTCTCTATTTGTAGCGACAATGCCCTGTCGGGCGGGCCGCCACCGGTGCGGCGCGAGTGCTCGCCGGGCATTCCTCGGGAACGTCAGGCGTGCACACGGCTTATCCGCGTCTGATAGAGCTTCATACCAACCGGCAAAACGATGGGTTCAGCCTTGCGAAAGCCGGTCAGGCGTGCTGCGATTTCGCTTGCCGAGAGCAGAAAGACACCCAATCCGTAGCGGGAGAAGCCAGGGCGCGCGCACATTGCGCGAGTCGCCGCACCATCGATCTCAGGGCCTGGAAGACGATCCGCTTCCGTCTTGCCATGGAACGGGATAGCCACAGAAAACTCCGGACGTAGCGTCCGTAAGGGTTTTTCCGGGCATTCATCGCAGCTATGGTGACGTTGCACGTTGGCGCCGTTGTCGCTGATAACCTGATATGCAGCTGCGGGAAAAGCGCGGCCTTTTATGGACCCCTGAGCCGGAAGAGCGTGAATTTGAAGATCGGTATTACTTTCCTTGTTTCCGCGATGCTGACATTCGGGTCTTATTTTCCGGCCCAGGCGATGACAGGCAAGGGATTTTCTCCACTCAAGCTGGACAACCACCTCGTGAAATGGGGGCGGGCTGAATCGGGAGCTCCGGCTCAGGTGACCTATGCCTTTGTGCAAGGGCCGATGGCTCAGGAAAAGGCGCGCAATTGCAGGGAAATGGACAATCTTGATCGTCTCGCGCGCGCATCCGGTCTCGTTTTGGAGGATATTCGCGAACAGGCGGTGGCGGCGTTCCGGCTCTGGCAGGATGTGAGCGGTCTTTCGTTTGAGGAAACGGCGAATGTGGACGAAGCCGACATCCTCCTGGGCGTGCAGTCCGTTCCCAGGGGATATGCCTTCACCAATGTCCGCTACCACAGCGTGCTTGCGGATCTGCCTCACAAGGATGCCGGCGAAGATCGCGGTTTCAGCATCCCCGGCTCCGAAGTGGCTGACCCGGCGGCTCTGACAGGAGCCGTAAGATTTGCCGAAATAACGCAGTCAGCCATCTGTCTCAATCCGGCCCACAAATGGAAAATCGGATTTGACGGCGACCTGACCGCCTACGACTTGCGCTACACTTTTGCTCACGAAATCGGCCATGCGATCGGCCTTGATCACTACCTGCATGAGCGCTCGATCATGCACTTCAAATACACCGAAGAGTTCCGCGAATTACAGCCGAGCGATATTGAAGGAGTGCAATGGCTTTATGGTTCGCGTTAAAATTGAATTGATCATCAAATTGTCACGTTTTATACGTATGAGGCAGTAGATATATTCTTTTAAATCATTGTTTTTAAACAAATAAGTTCAGGGCCCTTTCTCCCGAAAAAGTCAAGTTTGCGCCCTATCCTTCAAGGAGTGCGCCAGAAAGGATGGATGGGTTCTTTGCTTGTCCGGCGCGATAATCAGGGAGTGAATCATGGCTTGCAAACTAGTTTCAACTGCAGTTGCTGCTTTGGCGTTGTCGCTCAGTCCCGCACTGGCGCAGGATGCCACTCCGGATACTATGGTCAAAGGGATGACCCCTTTCCTGACACAACAGGAATCCGGTCACTGGCTGACCAGCAACCTTATCGGTCAGGAAGTGACCAATCCGGGGGGAGAAACTATCGGCGAGGTTGCCGCGCTTGAAATCGATTCCGAAGGCAAGGTCGTTTCCGTCGTGATCGAGGCCGGCGGATTTCTGGGGCTTGGTGCCAAGCTGATCGGCGTTCCTTATGAGTCCGTCGAACACTCGAAAACGGAACCGGGAAACCAGACCGTTGTGATCAAGGCGTCGTTGGAGGAAATTGACGGCGCGCCCGTCTACATGACCATGCTGCAGAAGCTCCGGGCGGAAGAAGCAGAAAAGGCCCGGATGGAAGCCGAGCGGAAAACCGCGCCGGCTGTACCGGAACCAGTAACGGTCGAGTGATGGCCCTTGGCCAATTGCGCGTCACCGCAAGGTGACGTTGCTTAATGTGCACATTGGATCAGGTCATGATCGTGACCTGATCCGTTAGAGCCTTTTCCGCCGCAGGCCCCCTCAATGAAAATCCCGGCTCGGAAACAGCTTCTTCGCCTGTTCGCGCGGATGCCGTGCGCGGGGAGGCGGTGCGTCGGATTTCAGATGCGCCGGCACGTCATCCGCCTTGGCTGTCGTTTGCCCGAGGGCGCTGTCGTCGGGGTGGCCGAGAAGGGTGAGGTCGTGGGAGCGGTCTTCGATGTGGTCGGCGATGAGATGCACAACGATGCCTTCCCGCTCCAGGCGGCCGGTGACTTTCAACAAACGCCCGCCGATGACGGCGGTGCGGTATTTCTCGTATATTTTCGGCCAGACGACCACGTTGGAAACACCGGTCTCGTCTTCCAGTGTCAGGAAGATGACGCCCGACGCCGTGCCCGGGCGCTGGCGGGTGATGACGAGGCCGCAGACCGAGACATGCCGGGCCTCTCGGGGGCTGAGGTGTGCCAGCCGGTCATGGGGCGTCAGGCGGGCAATATGCGGGCGCAGCAGCTCCATCGGATGGGCGCGCAGGGTCAGGCGCGTGGCAAGATAATCCTCCACCACTTCCTGCCCCAGATGCATGGCGGGCAGAAGGACGTCCGGTTCGAAGATGGCCTCGCCGTCGATCGGATCGTTGAAGAGCGGCAGGGGCTTGGGGCTGCGGATGGTCTTTACCTGCCAGAGCGCGGCACGGCGGGAAAGCCCCATGCCGGCAAAGGCGTCGGCTTCGGCCAGACGCTCCAGCGTCGCGGGCGGCACGCCGGTCCTGAGCCATAAGGTTTCCGTATCCGGATAGCCGTTGCCGCGCGCTGCCACGATCCAGTTGGCGTCTTCCTCGCGCATACCCTTGATCTGGCGGAAGCCGAGGCGGAGCGCCAGCGCACCATCGCTGCGCCGCTCCAAAGTGTTGTCCCAGGAACTGGTATTGACGCAAACCGGCCGCACGTCCACCTGATGTTCCCTGGCATCGCGCACGATCTGTGCCGGAGCATAAAAGCCCATCGGCTGGGAATTCAAAAGCGCGCAGGCGAATTCTGCCGGGAAGTGGCATTTCAGATAGGCAGAGACATAGGCCAGCATGGCAAAGGCCGCCGCATGGCTTTCCGGAAAGCCGTAATCGCCAAACCCCTCGATCTGGCTGAAGCAGTTTTCGGCAAATTCACGCTCATAGCCGCGGTTGAGCATGCCGGAGATGAACGTGTCGCGGAGTTGATGGATTGTGCCCATGCGCCGGAAGGTCGCCATGGAACGGCGCAGCCTGTCGGCTTCCGACGCCGTGAAGCCGGCGGCGACCACGGCGATCTGCATCGCCTGTTCCTGGAACAGCGGCACGCCGAGCGTTTTGCCCAGCACCTCTTCCAGTTCCTTTTTCGGGAAACTGACCTGCTCCTTGCCCTGGCGGCGGTTGATATAGGGATGCACCATGCCGCCCTGGATCGGGCCGGGGCGGACAATCGCCACTTCGATGACTAGATCGTAGAATTTGCGCGGGCGCATGCGCGGCAGAAAGTTCATCTGCGCCCGGCTTTCCACCTGGAAGACACCGATCGCATCCGCCTTGCACAGCATGTCATAGGTTTCCGTGTTTGCCTGCGGCACATTGGCCAGAGTGAACTGACGCCCATGATGGGTCTCGATCAGCGCGAAACACTTGCGGATGCAGGTCAGCATGCCGAGGCTGAGCAGGTCGACCTTCAAAATGCCGAGAGCGTCGATATCGTCCTTGTCCCATTCGATCACCGTGCGGTTTTCCATGGCGGCGTTTTCGATCGGACAGAGCGCATCCAGCCGGCCTTTGGTGATGACGAAGCCGCCGACATGCTGGCTGAGGTGGCGCGGAAAGCCGATGATCTCGCGGATCAGCTCGATGGTTTGCTGAATGCGCGGATTGGCAAGATCAAGGCCGATTTCCCTGATCCGCGTTTCCTCCGGCCCCTTGTTGGAACTGCCCCAGATCTGGCCGGAAAGGGCGGCGGTGACATCCGCGTTCAGTCCCATCACCTTGCCGACCTCGCGGATCGCGGCGCGGGTGCGGAAATGAATCACCGTGGCGCAGAGCCCGGCCCGCTCGCGGCTGTACTTTTCATAAACATGCTGGATCACCTCTTCCCGCCGCTCATGCTCAAAATCGACATCGATATCCGGCGGTTCGCCCCGGTGCTCGGAGATGAAGCGCTCGGAGACCATGGTGATGACCTCCGGTCCGACATCGGTAATCCGGAGTGCGTAGCAGATGATGGAATTGGCCGCCGAACCGCGCCCCTGACAGAGAATGCCCTCGCCGCGGGCGAACTGGATGATGTCGTGCACGGTCAGGAAATAGGCGGCGAATTTGAGTTTGGCGATCAGTTTCAGTTCCTTGTCCGCCAGCGCCATCGCGTGCTCCGGCACGCCCGCCGGATAGCGGCTTTCAAGGCCTTCCCGGGTCAGACGCTCCAGCCGGTTCTGCGGGCTTTCCCCGCCCGCGATCTCGTCAGGATATTCGTAAGACAACTCCGACAGGTCGAAGCTGCAGCGGGTGGCGATTTCAAGGGTCCGGCGCAGGGCCGCGGGGTGGTGGCGGTAGAGCCGGGACATATCCTCCGGCGCTTTCAGCCGCCGTTCGCCATTGGGCAGCGCCCGGGTGCCGATCGCGTCGATGGTGCAGCCTTCGCGCAGGCAGGTCAGCACATCGGCCAGCCGCCGCCGGTCGGCCCGGTGCATCAGCACATCGCCGACGGCCACCATGGGCGCGGCCAGCGAATGGGCCGCCTGGGCACAGGTGCGGAACCAGGCCTGGTCGGTGCCGTCATAACGGGGCGCTGCGCCAAGGAACACGTGGCCGGGCGCTTCCTGGCGCAGGGCAAGGATGTGGTCGCGGGCGGTGCCGCAGATGCCGTTTTGCGCCGAAGACGTCTGCGGCAGGGCGATCAGGATCAGCCCGGCGCAGGACGTCTGCAGATCGGCGAGGTTCAAATGGCAGGCTCCCTTTTCCGCACGCCGTTTGCCGAGGGTGAGCAACTGGCTGAGCCGTTCATAGGCGGCGCGATCTGTGGGCAGGGCGACCCATTCAACCGGGCTGTCCTGCAGGACGAGCCGTGC
>JBNLAU010000020.1:0-3727 GCA_050302295.1 Roseibium sp.
GGCGTACCATAGAGGGTTACGCCCAACTGGGTCAGCATGCGGCCGTTGGGCAGGCTGGCGACTGCCGCGCTTGGGTCGGACGTCGTGGCCATCATCGAGGTGGCGAGCGCCAGCAGGCCGGTCAGCGCGAGGCCGATGGCCATATAGTTGTAGACGCCCAGCATGTAAGCGCGCAGGCCCTCATCAATACCGGCCTGGGCACGCGTGCCGGCGAACGAGTAGGCACCCTGAGGTTGGCGGTCAAAGGTCGACATGGTGGTGGTAATCCCCTTTTGGTTCGACGTTGGCATGTGCCATCACATGCAACACAACTCCCTCAACATATGGGGAAATGCGGGCACAAGCTCAAGACAGATAATCTGAAAAAAGCGTAATCTTTTCTTCTCGAGCCTGCAACAATTGCCGTTATGCTTAAAATAGATGCCTATTTCATGGCTTTCAGGCGTGATGCAATCTGCCGGTCGCAGTCACCACGCGGATTGCGGATGATCTCCTCGGAGGCGAAATCGAGGATTTCCTTCTCCTTGTTGCGCATCTGCTCAAGGGTCACGCCCGGCTTGAACCATTGCAGGACGGCATAATCCCCGCCGGCGTCCGTCAGAAAAGCGATCGGCTTGCCGTCTTCAGTGATGCCCATGCGGCCCACCCGCACGTCCTCGATGGCGACATCGCGTTTCTCGCCGTCGATGACAATGCGCTTCTGGCCGACATTCAGCTTTTTCAGCTTGGATCCGGCCGTACCGGCCCAATTGCCGAAGAAGCGCTTGCCCTTTTTCTCGACCGACAGACAGGAATTCTCGAAATTGGGGATCGACAGGCGCACGGCGGATACTTCCACCACCTCTCCCTCCTTGGGGGCAAGCGTGTATTTCATCGCATTGTCGCCGGTACGGTAGACCCGGATGCCGACAGGCGTATAGCCGCTGTCGTTAATCGTGCGGGTGAAGAAGTCGAACTGGTTTTCGTCATTGGTGCCTGCCCGGCGGTAGAGCCAGCGCTTCGGCAGGCCGTCTTCAAAGACCAGCCAGTCACTGACCACCAGGCCTTTTGGGCCTTCAGGCGTGTTGAGCTGCCAGACACCGGTGTGAAAAGGACTTTCCGCAATCGCTGCCTGGCCGAAGGACAATGTGAGTGCCGCAGCAAGAGCCGCTCCTTTGGCGAAAGATTTCACAGCAGATATTCCGGTCAATTCAATCATGGAGTGAGTCCCTGTTTCCTCTGGTCCGCATTTCTCAAGAGTCCGCTTCAAGATCTGATCATGTAAAGAGAGCGGTCTGGCACTGACCATAATCTGATAACGTTGAGGAAAAAAGTATGTAAGTTATTCGGCGCTGACGTTTGACCGGGGCGTTTATCTTAAAGATTCCGCAGGACCGGTGCCGGTTTTTCGCCGAGCACGCGCCAGGTCCCGATCAGGCCGAACCCGACGGTGAGGACGAGCGCAACCAGCGCGGCGCCCGCCGCTGTGAAAGGCATCAACACAAACGACCCGCCCATGACATGTGTGATCACGTACCAGGCGGCGGCACCTCCGGCCACAAGAGCGAATACGGCGGTTGTCATCCCCAAAATGGCGTATTCCAGACCGTAGGCGATAATCAGGCGGATGCGGGTCGCTCCCAGGGTCTTCAGGATGACGGCGTCATAGATCCGGCTGCGGTGTCCGGCGGCGAGGGCCCCCGCAAGCACCAGGACACTGGCAATCAGGGTGATGGAACTGGCGCCGCGGATCGCCCAGGCAAGCTGGGCCACAAGGTCGTTCACCTGTGAAATGGCATCCTTGACGCGCACTGCCGTGACCGTGGGATAGCTGTTGGAGACGGTCTTGAGAAGCGACAGTTCCGTTTCCACCGGAACGTCCTCTTGCCAGCCAAGCGTCATCAGATGGGCATGGGGCGCACCGGCAAAGGTATTCGGGGAAAACACCATGACAAAATTTATGGCCAGCGACTGCCATTCCACATTGCGCAGATTGGCGATTTCAGCGGTGATCTGCCGGCCAAGCACATTGACAGTGATCTTGTCACCGATGGTCAGGCCGAGATCCGCGGCGGCTCCCGCGTCGAAGGATACAAGCGGATCGCCGGCATAATCCGCCGGCCACCAGTCGCCTTCCGCCAGGTTGGAGTTTTTCGGCAGGCTGCCTTCATAAGTGATGCCCCTGTCACCGCGCAGAACCCAGCCCGAGCCCTCCCGTGCCGGTTCGAATTCATCCGCGGGAATGCCGTTCAGACTGACGATGCGGCCGCGCAGCATGGGCACGCTCTGGAGCTCCGCCGCAGGTGCCTGCTTTTCCAGCAGCGCCTCGAACGCGTCTCGTTCATGGTTTTGAATATCGACAAAGAAGAAGCTCGGCGCCTTGTCCGCGATCGTGGCGGTGAGTTCCCTGCGCAGGTTACCGTCGATCAGGGCCAGCGCAACCAGCAGTGACAACCCGAGCCCCAGGGACAGAACCACCGATGGCGTCAGGGCACCGGGACGGTGAATATTGGCAATCGCCAGCCGGAGTTCGGTGGAGCGCACACTCGGCAGACGCCTGGCGATAAACATGATGATACGCGCAACCGCGAACAGCAGCACAAAGGCACCTGCCGACGCGGCGATATAAATGCCGGCGATCCGCTTGTCGTGGGCAAGCAGGATGGCGATCGCCGCAAGAGCCAGAACCGTGACCAGCGTTGCAAGCAGATAGCGCTTCCGGGGAAATTTCGAGCCGCCGGTGACGATGTCGCGGAAAAGCGCGGTGGGAGGCACGTCATGGGCGCGGCCAAGCGGCCAGAGCGCGAAGGCCAACGCCGTCAGGAGACCATAGACCAGTCCGAGCGCCAGTTCCGTGGGATAAATGCCCGCTGCCAGCTCGACCGGCAGCACGCCTGACAGGGCCGCGCCTGCCGCGAAGGGGATCAGGGCGCCGATGACAAGTCCGATGGCGATGCCGATCATCGCCAGGATGAGCATTTGAACCAGATAGATCCGGAAAACGAAGCCGCCGGTGGAACCCATGCATTTGAAACTGGCAATGACCTCGCGCTTGGTTTCCAGATAGGCGCGGATGGCGTTGGCAACACCGACACCGCCGACCACAAGGGCGGTCAGGCCGACAAGGGTCAGAAACTGTGCGAAACGGTCAATGCTGCGCTGGAGCCCGGGAGAGGCGTTCGCGCGCGAGCGTATGCGCCAGCCCGCGTCCGGCTGTTGGGTCTTTGCGTCTTCAACCACGCCCTCCAGCGCGTCGAGGCCGGGAGCCGGAGACATGCGGACGCGGTAGTGCCAACGCACGAGACTGCCCGGCTGAATGAGGCCGGTATCGGGAAGCGCTGCGTCGGATATCATCAGACGCGGACCGAATTCCATGCCGCCGGCAAGTTTGTCCGGTTCCGCCTCGATGACATCGGCAATGCGCACCGTGGTGCGTCCGAGCGCAATCGTGTCGCCGATCGAAACGTCGAGACGGGCAAGCAATGCCAGGTCGGCAACCGCTCCCCAGACACCGTCCTTCCTGGCCAGGGCGGTGTCGAGAGGTTTGCCGGATTTGAGATCAATCGAGCCGTAGAGTGGGTAGGGATCGTCTACCGCCTTCAATTCCACCAGCGCCTGTTCGCCGCCGTCGGACCGGCGGGCCATGGCGCGCATGGTGGCGACGCGGGAAACGGTTCCGAGACTTTCCAGAAAGGCGGTCTCGTCCGGTTCTGCTTCCCGGTGCACAAGCCGGAAGGAGAGATCGCCG
>JBNLAU010000021.1:0-10192 GCA_050302295.1 Roseibium sp.
CGGGGAACCGGGCGGTGGAGATCGCGATATGGCCTTTAAGCACCAGCGTGTAGTGCCTTTTCATTTCTTCAGAGACAGCACCGACAGCGAGCGTGCGCGTGATGTCCGTTGTCCCGTCCTCATATTGCGCACCGGAATCAATCAGGAACGGTTTGCCGGCCGGGATTTTCAGATTGCTGGTGTTGCTTACGCGATAGTGACAGATCGCACCATTCGGTCCGGCACCGGAAATCGTGTCGAAGGAGATATCCTTCAAGACACCGGTTTCACGGCGGAATTCCTCCAGCTTTTCCGCTGCCCCGATCTCGTCCAGCGTTCCTTTGGGCGCTTCCTCGTCAAACCAGCACAGAAAGCGGACATAGGCAGCCGCATCCCGGATATGGGCTTCGCGCGCGCCTTTCAGTTCAACCTCGTTTTTGACCGCCTTGGGAAGCAGTACCGGGTCCTGGGCTTCGATCAGGGTCCCGCCTGCCCCGGTTATGGCGTCCGCAATGCCGATCCCGGCCAGTGCGGGGTCAATCATGACCTTTGCCCCCGCCTCGCCGAGCTTTTCCAGGCCGCTCTTGAACTCCGCCGGTTCGGCCACTTCCGTCAGATCCGCAAGCACATCCCGCACCGAGTTGGAAAGTTTCCGCCCATCCATATAAAGCGACGGTTTGCCGACCGCCGGAACGGTCGCGAAGGACAGCGGCAGCGGCGTGTGGCTGACGTCGGATCCGCGGATATTGAACAGCCATGCAATCGAGTCGGGCTGGGTCAGCACGCAAGCGTCTGCGTCTTTTCCGGCCAGCGCGGCCTGGAGTTCGGAGATCTTCTCTGAAGAGGACTTGCCCGCAAGTTCAACCGGATAAAGCGTTACCTGCCCCAAAGGCGGCTCGGGCCGGTCCTTCCAGACGCTGTCGACCGGATTGGCATCCAGAGTGACAAGCTCGGCGCCCGCCTTTTCGCAGATCTCCCTCAGGCGGCGCACTTCCCGCACCGTATGAAGCATGGCGTCGATGCCCAGTTTCCAACCGGGCTTCAGCCGGGCGGCCAGCCAGTCCGTCACCGGCTCATTGATCAGATGCCGCGCCGGAAAAACGTCCGGGTCAACCTGCTCACGCACCTGGATGGTGTAACGGCCATCGACAAAAATGGCAGCCTCATCCCCAAGCACTGCCGCAACACCGGCAGATCCGGTAAAGCCGGTCAGCCACTGAAGGCGGCAATCATGCGGCGGCACATATTCGCCCTGATGGGCGTCGGCGCGCGGGATCAGAAAGCCGTCGAGGCCAAGGCGGTTGAGTTCGGTCCTTAAGAGCGCCGCATGCGGCGCTCCGCAGGAGGGATCGCTGAGATCATCGAAAGTCTGAAACATGCTCGGCACGGTAATTTGCCCCATGCCGGGGATCAAGCCAGATAATTATTCCCTTGAAACCCCTTCGGCAGGAACATGCTCACGCCGTTTGTGCGGCGCGGCAATAATTTTGCATTGCGAAGAGCGCAGGGCTGTCATGCGCTTTGAGACCTACCGGAAGCGCAGTGGAATTGGCATATTGTAATCGAAACAACAAGAAAGACGTTCCTCCCTAGGGAAGCTCTCTAAACTTCAAGTGGGAATGATTACCATGAGCAGACAAACAACTACATCCACCCGTAATGGCTTCCTGCGCCGTGCATTCGACCGCATGTCGGAAGCCCGCGCCAAGCAGGCACGCCGCTATGTCAACGGCTACCTGCTGACTCTGGATGACGCGACGCTCGCCGCACACGGTTACGACCGTGAAAAGCTTGAGCGTGAAGGCTCCATCACCACCGCTTTTTAAGACAGGCTTCCGAACGGGGCTCAGGCGCCTGCAAGTACGATGCACTTAAAAAAAAGCCCGCCGGATCGTCCGGCGGGCTTTTTCGTTTTCCGAAGCAGAGACCGTTCGGAAAGTCCCGGTGTCACCGGATTCGGTCTCAGGCCGTCTTACGCCCGCGCACCAAGGTCAGTGTCAGCCAGCCGTCCTTTTCCCGGCGTCTGTCCAGGATGAATCCCTGACAGCCGTAGGCGAACAGGATCCGCGGGCCATCTTCGACACGCAGCCCCGACAGCACCAGCGTTGCGGTTCGTGACATGTGTGCGCCGACAGACTTGGCCATTTTCATCAGTGGCCGTGCCAGAATGTTGGCGACGACAAGATCGAAGGGGCCATAAAGCCCGAACCTCCGGTCTTCCATGCCGTTGGCGGTAAAGCCGTGCACCAGATGGCTTGCGCCATTGAGCCTGGCGTTTTCCAGTGCGGTTTTCGTGGCGATCGGATCGATATCCGTCGCCAATACGCTCTGCCGTGCCTTCAGCGCCGCAGCAATGGCCAGGACGCCCGTTCCGGTTCCAAGGTCCAGAATGCTGTCATATTCGCGCATGGACAGCAGCCGGTCGATTTCCTCAAGACATCCGGCCGTCGTACCGTGATGCCCCGTTCCGAAGGCAAGGGCAGCCTCGATTTCCAGCCCGATGGCACCCGGAGGTACCTTGTCCCGGTCATGACCGCCATGCACGACGAACCGCCCGGCCCGAACCGGCTTCAATCCTTCCAGGCTCTTTGCCACCCAGTTGATGTCCGGCAACTCCTCCGCTTCCAGCGGTGCGGCGAAAGCATCGGCCCCCACTCTGTCGCGCACCGCCGCGGCGGCTTCTTCCGGGTCCATTCCGAAAAGCAGGATTTCCGCGGACCAGATCCGGCCATCCGGCGAAGCTTCGTAGATGGTGACCGGGTTGCCGTCTTCCTCAAAAGCGCGTTCCAGGACCTCCGAGATCCGCTTGGCTTCCAGTTCCTCGGCCGTAATCCGCACGCGGATGGTGTTCATGACAAGAGTGCCTTCAATGTTCAGATGTCCAAGGCGTGCGGTATAGCGGCAACGCGACCTTCAAACCAGCCGTGAATGCCGCAAAGACTGGGCAAATCGGCAAAGTGCCCCATTTCTTGGCTGAGAAGAAAGGAAACAGCAACGCCCTGCCATCCGAAGATTGTCCGTCCGGCCAGCCCGAGTATCTCACCTCTCTACGTCCTGGACCGGTTCAACCGGAAATCAGAGTTGGAAATTGACGCTGTGCGATGCGGGGCACAGGGAGTGTGAGAAATGCGGATGAGACAATTGCATGTGCCGGCACTCGCTCTTTTGGCGCTTCTGGCCTTGGCGTTGCCCGCGCCGGCAATGCCTGAGCGGGATGCCCTGTTCGAGGCATTGAAGAACGCCCCAAGCGAACTTGAAGCGGAGAAGATCGAGAACGAGATCTGGAAATCCTGGCTGGAAGCCGCACCTACACCCGAGATCCAGGCCAAGCTGGAAGAGGGTATGCATCGGCGCAACGTTTATGACTTTCAGGGCGCCAAGGATCTGCTTGACGAAGTCATCGCCGAAGCGCCTGATTATCCGGAAGGCTGGAACCAGCGCGCTTTCGTGCTGTTTCTGCAGGGCAACTACGAAGACAGCCTGGAGGACATTGAGCGCGCGCTGGAACTGGAACCGCGTCACTTCGGGGCGTTGTCGGGCAAGGCCATGATCTTCATGACCCTTGGCCGTGTGAAGCTGAGCCAGAAAGCGCTGCGCGAAGCGGTCAGGATCCATCCCTACCTGAAGGAGCGCAACATGCTGATCCAGCCCGGAGGCGTGGACCTATAGCCTGCGGTAACCCCCGCTGCGCGGCCCGCATTTCACTTTGCCGGAGTTGCTACGCACCCTCGTTCAATGTCGCTCGACAAAACTGTCGATGACTTTCTTCACGCCCGCCTTTTCAAAATCGATGGTCAGCTTGTTGCCCTCAATCGACTTGATGGCGCCGTAGCCGAACTTGATATGGAACACCCGCTCGCCAATGGAAAACTCCGATGGCGTGTCGCTGACCGATTTGGCGACCAGTTCACCTTCGATGGTCAGCGGCCCCTGGCGCTTCTGCCGCGCGGATTGATAGCCGCGGCGGCCGCCATCCGAAAAACCGTCCGAGGACTGCTTGTTGCGCTGTGCCCGCTTCCAGCCCGGCGTCGAGTAGCTTCCCGTTTCGAAGGGATCGTGACTGTCGAAGCGTGACGGCCCGTAGCCGCCACCGGCATATCCGCCATAATTGGAGGACGGTTCGGCGATCTCGACGTGATCGGGTGGCAGCTCATCGAGAAACCGCGACGGCACGGTCGATTGCCACAGGCCGTGAATGCGCCGGTTGGAGGCAAAATAGAGCTTCGCGCGTTTCTTGGCGCGGGTTATGCCGACATAGGCAAGGCGGCGCTCTTCTTCCAGACCGGCCCGGCCGCTTTCATCCAGCGAGCGCTGGTGCGGGAAGAGGCCCTCCTCCCAGCCCGGCAGAAACACCGTATCGAATTCCAGGCCTTTGGCCGAGTGCAGCGTCATGATGGACACTGCATCGGAGGCATCGGCGCTGTCCCGGTCCATCACCAGGGAGATATGCTCCAGGAACCCGCCCATGGATTCAAACTCTTCCATGGACCGGATCAGTTCCTTCAGGTTGTCGAGCCGTCCGGGCGCATCGGCCGAGCGGTCCTGCCGCCACATCTCCGTGTAGCCGCTTTCATCCAGGATGATCTCGGCCAGTTCGGTGTGTTTGATCTGTTCGAGTTGGCGCCGCCACCGCTCGAAATTGTCGAGCACCGTCTTCAGCGCATTGCGCGGTTTCGGCTTCAGCTCCTCCGTGTCGATCAACTGGCTGGCCGCCTCCATCAACGGGATGCGTTCGGCGCGCGCAAGTCCGTGAACAAGCTTCAGCGTCGCATCGCCTAGGCCGCGCTTCGGCGTGTTGACGATCCGCTCAAAGGCAAGGTCGTCCGCCGGCTGCACAACGCAGCGGAAATAGGCCATGGCATCGCGGATCTCCATGCGTTCATAAAAACGCGGTCCACCGATAACCCGGTAGTTGAGGCCGAGGGTCACGAAGCGGTCTTCGAATTCACGCATCTGGAAGGAGGCGCGCACCAGAACCGCCATTTCATTCAGCGCATGCCCCTTGGACTGCAGTGCTTCGATTTCCTCTCCGATCGTTCGGGCCTCCTCTTCGGAATCCCAGACGGAGGTGACGGCGACCAGATCATGATCCGGCTCTTGAAAATCGGTGAAGAGCGTCTTGCCCAGCCGGCCTTCGTTGAAGGAGATCAGATGCGAGGCGGCGGCCAGAATATGGCTGGTGGAGCGGTAGTTGCGCTCCAGCCGGATGACCTCGGCACCTTTGAAATCGTGCTCGAAACGCAGAATATTGTCGACCTCGGCACCGCGCCAGCCATAGATCGACTGGTCATCATCGCCAACGCAGCAGACATTGGGATTGCCCTGGGCCAGCAGGCGCAGCCACAGATACTGAGCAATGTTGGTGTCCTGATATTCGTCCACCAGCATATAGCGGAAGCGGCGCTGATATTCCGACAGAACATCCGGCCGGGTCTTGAACAGCGTGATGACATGCAGCAGCAGGTCGCCGAAATCGCAGGCGTTCAGGATCGACAGCCGGTCCTGATATTGCTCGTAGAGCTTGCGGCCCTTTCCATTCGCGAAAGCGCGCGCTTCGCCTTCCGGAATGTCCTTCGGCGTCAGCGCCCGGTTTTTCCAGCCATCGAGCATGCTGGCAAAGGCCTTGGCGGTCCAGCGCTTGTCATCCAGCCCCTCGGCCTGGATGATCTGCTTGATCAGGCGGATCTGGTCGTCCGTGTCCAGAATGGAAAAGCTTGATTTCAGCCCGGCCAGTTCAGCATGTTTGCGCAGGATCTTGACGCAGATGGAGTGAAACGTGCCGAGCCAGGCCATGCCCTCCACACTGCCACCGACAAATCCGGCGATGCGCTCCTTCATTTCCCGCGCGGCCTTGTTGGTGAAGGTGACAGCGAGAATTTCCGACGGCCGCGCCAAACCTGTCGCGAGAATATGGGCAATGCGCGTGGTTAGAACCCTGGTCTTGCCCGTGCCGGCGCCCGCCAGCACCAGAAGAGGGCCTTCCGTGGTTTCCACGGCCAGCCGCTGCTCCGGATTGAGCCCGGTCAGGTAATCCGGACCCCGCCTTGCAGCCATGGCCCGCGCCGCAATCCCGCCCTCTGGCCGCGCGGGCACGGGCGCAGGTTCCGCCTTGGTGCCGATCGGCTGAAAGGGATCATCGAATGGATCGTCGTACCCGTCCGGGTCTGCCATGGTCTACTGGTCCAGTTGCGCAAGAGCTTTCAAGATCAACCTGCCGTCAAACAGAATCGCATGAAAGCAGACACACAGAACGGCCTAATACCAAACCGTTCAAGCATCCAGTCAGCATTCTTTTGAACGCAGGAAGCTCAAATGAGAACAATATAGCAACACGGCCGCCGTGGCGAGGCGGGAAACAAGGAATTGGTGGGGACAATCGAGCACGCCGAACAGCAACCCGGGCACATCGGGCAATGACCTGAAGCGGTCACAACCCGAGCCGCCTTTGCGATGTCATCCCTGCGAAAACAGGGATCCAGTAAACACCGGCACTTGAGACTGTCAGCACTACAGAGGCTACTGGATCCCGGCCCTGGCTTCGCCAAACCGGGATGACACCCCGGATGTATCAGACCAGCTTGGAATCGACTTCTTGATGATCTGTACTGACCTCACAATTCCGAAGGCGAAGACGGTGGCGGCTATGCCGCCTCGTCTTCGCGCACTTCGTCCAGGAAACGCTGAACGGCTTCGGAAAGATGGGAGGCGACCTGACCAAGCTGTTCCGCCGACACGCTCATTGTCTCGGACTGTTTGCGGGTCTCCTCAATCGAACTCGACATGCTGGCCACGTTTGACGCGGCAGCCGCGGCACCGTCAGATGCGAAGGTGATGCTCTGTGTGATTTCACTTGTAGCGGTGTTCTGCTCTTCGACGGAAATCGCGATTGTCTCGCTCACAGACTTCACTTCATCGATCTTTTCGACAATCGAACGAATTGCGGCGACCGATTTCTGGGTTGAACTCTGAACACCGGAGATCTGGCTGGCTATCTCATCGGTCGCCCGGGCCGTCTGAGTGGAGAGTTCTTTGACTTCCGCCGCGACGACGGCAAATCCCTTGCCCGCATCGCCCGCCCGCGCCGCCTCGATGGTGGCATTGAGCGCCAGAAGATTGGTCTGCTCCGCGATGGCGCGGATCATTTCAACCACCTCGCCGATCTTGTCCGCGGTATCTGCAAGATCGGAAACGTCCTGGTCAGCGGCAACGGCGTTGGTGGCCGCCACACCTGATAGCTCCGTAGCCGAATTTGCCTGACGCGATATCTCATCAATGGATGCAGACAATTCCGCCGCCGCCGACGCAACCGTTTGAACGTTGGTGGTTGCCTCTTCAGTTGCCGAATTGGCCGCCTGGGCGCTTTCATCGGCGTGCACGGCAATTGACACCATCTGATCCGCGCTCGTCCTCAAACCTTCGGTTTCACTGGAAAGCTGCTCTTGAACGGCCATGATCGACGCTTCGAAGTGTTTGATTGCTTCTTCCAGCTTTGCGGCGCGCTTCCGGCGCTGTATCCGGGCCGCTTCAGTTTCATCCTCCAACGTCTTCTGGCGGATCAGCCCGTCCCGGAAGACTTCCGTTGCCCGGGCAATGTCCCCGATTTCATCTGGGCGATCGGTATCTGTGATAACCACTTCCAGATTGCCCTCCACCAGTTCGGAAATAGTGTGCCGCTGGCGATTCAGGGTCCTGGTCAGCGACAAGACCTGAGACACCACCAGAACGACCGAGCCAACAAGAAAGACCAGTGCAATTGCGGATATTATCCAGATCTGCCTGACCAAACGGGCGCTATTGGCGTCAGCCGCCTGTATGGCCCTTTTGATAAAATCATCTGACATCAATTTCATCAGGTTGAGCCGTCCGGTTGCCGTTGCAAACCAGCTCGCACCTTCCAGTCCCTGGGTCTCCCTTGTCTCCGGAAGCTTCTGAATTACAGAGCGCCAGGAAAGTGTCTGTTCCACATCAGGACCCTTGACGGTTTCGCGCCAGAGAGCCATCTGATCGTCGGTCGCGATCGACTCGAATTCCTTCAAAAAGGCCCTCTCGCCGCCCAAAAAGGACAGGTAGTTTCGATAGGTCGTATGATTGATTTTGCCGGTTCTGTTGAACTCGTTGAGAAATGCCGCGCCGTTGGCACGTTCAAGCCCTCCCGATTCCATTGCTTCGACAATTGTCAGATATGGAAGAAGTTCCGAGGCCATTTCCTTGGAGGGACTGACTTCGGCTGTGAGCCCGATAACATGAATAAGCGCTTCAACTTCCCCGGTGTAGGTTTTCACCACATCAAGAGCGGCGAATTCCTTCTTGTCGACCGAATTGCGCAATTCGCCCGTTTTGCCGGCCTTTTCCAACATTGCGCGGAGGTCTTCCAGCAACATTTCATCATCAAGTTCCAGCGCGCTCAGGTGACTGTCGAATGATTTGAAAGCCTCATTCGTTTTCTGGCGTTGCGCGTCGAGTTTTTCCCGGTCGCCTGATGAATAAGCGGACTTGACGAGGGAAACGCTCATGCCGCGTTCTATCTGGAGCTCGTGCACAAGATTGCCCGCGTCCTCGGCAATTCTTGTCAATGGCCGCATGTAGTCGTGTTTGGCAAGCTCCGAAACTTTTCCGTAGACACCGAAGGCGGCAAAACCGACAGCTGCAATCATGGGAACCGCGGCGAGCAAGCCCACTTGCAATTTGATACGCTTCATTTCTCTCATTCCCCAAGCACAGATTTTACTTTCATGAAACCTACGAGGGGCATGTTACCTCTAAATTAATTTCAAGAAAAACAATCATATAGGAAGTAAATTCGATACCCGAATTATTAAAGCTACACATTACCCTATGAACAATTCACAATAAAAATTACCACAAGTTGGAAATCGTCTCAGTGACAACTTAGAATCAGACGGGCGAGAGTTTTCAAAACACACTCTCCCTTTAAAGAATCGGGAAATTCACTGTAGGAATGGAAGCGCGGTGGCTGCGCGCAATCAAACGCATGATGCCCTGAAACAGCAGAAAATCTCACGCCCCGACCAGATCGAACCAATCGTCTTCGGAAATGACCTCGATATCCAGTTCCTGAGCCTTTTTCAGCTTGGAACCGGCCCCCGGACCTGCGACGACGAGGTCGGTTTTCTTCGAAACCGAGCCGGACACCTTGGCGCCGAAGCGTTCGGCCATGGCCTTGGCTTCATCCCGTGTCATGCG
Organism: Roseibium sp.; assembly: GCA_050302295.1. GTDB lineage: Bacteria > Pseudomonadota > Alphaproteobacteria > Rhizobiales > Stappiaceae > Roseibium. Next base: position 9,184 of record JBNLAU010000021.1, read on the forward strand.
TTCCAGCGAGCCGGTGAAGACAACCGTCTTGCCGGCGACTGGTGACCCGGAAGCATCGATCTTTTCCGCGTCCCTCGGCGTCACTTCTTTCAGCAGCGCGTCCAACTGATCGCGATTGTGCTGTTCGGCAAAGAATTCCACCAACGCTTCGGCGACGATGTGACCGATACCGTCAATGTCGTTGAGTTCGGCCCAGGCCTCGCCCGTTTCATCATCGGCGGCCTGCATCGCCTGGTAGAAGGCGCTCCAGGAACCATAAGCCCGCGCCAGAAGCTTGGCATTGCCCTCGCCCACATGGCGAATGCCGAGAGCAAAGATGAAGCGGTGAAGCTCGATATCCCGTCGGACATTGATTGCCTCGAAAAGGTTCCTGGCCGAGACAGCACCCCAGCCTTCCCGGTTGCGCAATTTGGTCAGGGAACGCTTGTCGCGCTCTTCCAGCGTGAAAATATCCGCCGGCGCCATCACCATCCCGTCCTTGTAGAAGGCGTCGACCTGCTTGTCGCCGAAGCCTTCAATATCGAAGGCATTGCGGGAGACGAAATGTTTCAGCTTTTCGGTTGCCTGCGCCGGGCAAATCAGACCTCCGGTACAGCGCCGCACCGCATCCACCCGACCGGTCTTCTCGTTCTCCTCACGCACGGCATGACTGCCGCAGGCCGGACAGAGGGTCGGGAACTCATAGGGCTTGGAGCCGTCTGGGCGCTTTTCAAGATCGACATCGACGATTTGCGGGATCACGTCGCCTGCCCGCTGGATCTTGACCGTATCGCCGGCACGCAGATCCTTGCCGTCGCGGATAGGTTCGCCGTCCTGGCCGATCCCCTTGATATAGTCCTCGTTGTGCAAGGTGGCGTTGGAAACGACCACGCCGCCGACCGTGATCGGCTCCAGCTTCGCCACTGGCGTGAGCGCTCCGGTGCGCCCGACCTGGATTTCAATGTCGTTGAGGATGGTGAAGGCCTGCTCGGCCGGAAACTTGTGCGCAATTGCCCAACGGGGCGAACGG
>JBNLAU010000022.1:0-7477 GCA_050302295.1 Roseibium sp.
CAAAGTGTTTCCTTGAAACAACACCGGCCTTCTCCCAACGTCAATAGCTTACCGAAGTTTTCGGGAAAGTTGCCGCTCTTCTTCCTCGATCATCCCGCCAAGGGGACAAAATTATTCGATTTGAGGAAAAAACAGGAAGAACCTCCTTTTACGCATCCGTCAGTCCGGCCCGGCAATTCTCCCCAGAGGTTGCAGGCACAAGGATCAATACAATTGACTTCCGGGGAGATGTGTTCTCTATTTGTTCGTAAATTCCCGCCAAGGACAATTGCCATGGAACAGCGTATCTCAATGACCACCCTGGCTGTGCCGGATGTTGCCGAGGCCCGGCGGTTTTTCGAAACCGGTCTCGGCTGGCACGTCAATTCAGCCCCCTCCCCCGAAATCGTGTTTTTTCAGGTCGTCGGTGGCGTTTTCGCCCTTTATTCCCGCGATGCCCTGGCGAAGGAAATCGGGCAACCGGTTACGGACATACCAAAGGGTGCCGTCACCATTGCCTGGAACGCCCGGTCCGAGGCCGAGGTTGACGAGACCTTCCAAAAGGCTGTCCAGGGTGGAGCCAAACCGGTGAAACAACCGGAGAAAGCCTTTTGGGGCGGATATTCTTCCTATGTTGAGGTCCCTGGCGGTCATCTCCTGGAAATCGCCTATAATCCCTTCTGGTCAATTGAAGCCGATGGCGCCATCAAATTGCCGCCGCCAATGTAGATGCGCCAAACACCGGCAATTCCCTACAACCGCAACTTTAGTGCTAGACAAGCGTGCTTGACGCGCCGTCCGCAAGGGAGTTCTCTGCCGCGGTTCTTGTTTTAATGCGATGGAGGCTCCCGGGATGACGCATGCCGCGTTTGTGTTTGATGCTTATGGCACCTTGTTTGACGTTCATGCCGCCGTGCGCAAACACGCAGCCAAGCTGGGCCCGGACGCGCAACTGCTGTCTTCGCTCTGGCGTGAAAAGCAGCTGGAATATTCCTGGGTCCGCGCTCTCATGGGCCAATACAAGGATTTCTGGGAGCTGACGCAGCAGGGACTGGATACCGCCTTTGCGCTCGTCCCTTCCGCGGATAGATCCCTGCGCGATGACCTTCTGAACGCCTATTGGACACTGGACTGCTATCCGGAAGTGCCTCAGGTCCTGACCGACCTGAAAGCGACCGGAGCCAAGATAGCCATTCTGTCCAATGGTTCACCCGCGATGCTGGAAGCGGCGGCCAAAGCCTCTGGACTGACAGAGCTTTTTGACGAGATCTTTTCGGTAGACGAGCTCAAGACCTTCAAGACCGATCCGCAGGTCTATGAAATGGTCACCACGCATTTCCGGATCTATCCCGAAGAAGTCTCGTTTCAATCCTCCAACCGCTGGGACGTCGCCGGGGCTGCGGCCTTCGGTTTCCGCACCGTGTGGATGAACCGAACGGGAATGCCGGATGAATACAAGGATCTGGCCCCGAAGGCTGTACTCGCCGACCTGACAGGCCTTGCGACACTCGGCTGACTTGAACGCTTAGAATACCCGCCGGGAGATTTCAGCGCACCGAAACCTGCCGGGGTTTGCGAACAGAATCCGATTTCTATTCGGCCGCTTCCGCGGATCCATATCCGAGTTGCTCGTTCAATTTGCCGATGAGGCCAATGGCGGCTTCGGCGATAACGGTTCCCGGCGGGAATATCGCCGCTGCGCCGGCCTCATAAAGCGCCTCATAGTCCTGAGGCGGCACGACCCCGCCGACCACGATGATGATGTCCTCCCGGCCTTCGTCCGCCAGCGCCTTTTTGAGCGCGGGAACAAGGGTCAGGTGACCGGCGGCCAGCGAAGAAACGCCGACCACATGGACGTCGTTTTCTACCGCCTGCCGGGCAGCTTCTTCCGGTGTCTGGAACAGCGGACCTATATCGACGTCGAAACCAAGATCGGCAAAAGCCGAAGCGATCACCTTCTGGCCGCGGTCATGACCGTCCTGGCCCATCTTGGCCACCAGGATACGCGGCCGGCGACCGTCGTTTTCCTCAAAGGCTTCCACCAGTTTCTGAACCTTGTCCATGGTTCCGGACATGGCGCCTGCCTCCCGTTTGTAAACCCCTGCAATCGACTTGATCTCGGCCTTGTGACGGTCGAAAACCTTTTCCATCGCCAGGGAAATCTCCCCGACTGTGGCCTTCGCCCGGGCTGCCTTGATTGACAGATCCAGGAGATTGCCTTCGCCGGTCTGCGCGCAGTTGGTCAATGCGTCAAGCGCCGCCTGGGTTTCGGTCTCGTTGCGTTCGGCGCGCAGGCGTTTCAGCTTGTCGATCTGCGCCGTGCGCACCTGGTCGTTGTCAACCTTGAGAACATCGATCGGCGCTTCGTTTTCTGGCTTGTACTTGTTGACCCCGACCACCGTCTGCGCGCCGCTGTCAATCCGCGCCTGGGTCTTGGCAGCCGCTTCCTCGATGCGCAGTTTGGGAATGCCCTTCTCGATGGCCTTTGCCATGCCGCCAAGCTCTTCCACCTCACGAATATGGGCCATTGCCTTTTCGGCGAGATCGGCGGTCAGCTTTTCGACATAATAGGAGCCGCCCCAGGGGTCGATCACCTTGGTGGTGCCGCTCTCCTGCTGCAGGAACAACTGGGTGTTGCGGGCAATCCGGGCGGAGAAATCCGTCGGCAGCGCCAGCGCCTCGTCCAGCGCATTGGTGTGCAGCGATTGGGTGTGGCCCTGAGTTGCCGCCATGGCTTCAACACAGGTGCGGATCACATTATTGAAGACATCCTGCGCGGTCAGCGACCAGCCGGACGTTTGTGAATGCGTGCGCAGGGACAGGGATTTCGGGTTCTTCGGCTGAAAATTCTCTTCCATCAACGTCGCCCAGATCAGCCGCGCGGCGCGCAGCTTGGCGACTTCCATGAAGAAGTTCATACCGATCGCCCAGAAGAAGGACAGTCGCGGCGCGAACTGGTCGATATCCATGCCGGCCGCAACTCCGGCCCGGGCATATTCAATGCCGTCCGCAATGGTATAGGCCAGCTCCAGATCCGCCGTCGCCCCGGCTTCCTGCATGTGATAGCCGGAAATGGAGATCGAATTGAACCGCGGCATGTTCCCGGACGTGTAACTGAAAATGTCCGAGATGATCCGCATGGAATGCTTGGGCGGATAGATATAGGTGTTGCGGACCATGAACTCCTTCAGAATGTCGTTCTGAATGGTGCCCGACAGGTCCTTTTGGCTCACGCCCTGCTCTTCCGCCGCCACGATGTACAGCGCAAGAACAGGAAGAACCGCGCCGTTCATGGTCATGGAGACGCTCATCTTGTCCAGCGGAATGCCGGAAAAGAGCGTGCGCATGTCATAGATGGAATCGATCGCGACACCGGCCATGCCGACATCCCCGGCAACGCGCGGATGGTCGCTGTCGTAGCCCCGGTGTGTGGCAAGGTCGAAGGCCACCGAGAGCCCCTTCTGCCCGGCCGCCAGATTGCGCCGGTAGAAAGCGTTGGAATCCTCCGCAGTCGAAAATCCCGCATATTGGCGGACCGTCCAGGGTTGCTGGACATACATTGTCGGATAAGGACCGCGCAGGAACGGCGCAAGGCCTGGCCACGTATCGGGATGTTTCAGGCCGGAAAGATCGTCAGAGCCGAATACCGGCGCCACCTCGATGCCTTCAGGCGTCTGCCAGTTCGCTTGCCCGTCCCGTTCAGCCTTCGCCAGCACATTGCGGAAGGGTTTGTCGGCATAATTCGGGATCCTGCTCATCCCCGGACCTCCAGATCAGTCAGCTCGGCATCGGCGCCTTCTGCGATGTGCATATGCGCTTCCTCGAGCAAGGCCAGCAGATCGCAGCCGGCATAAAGGAATGTCTCGATACCTGCTTCAGTATAGTCCATTTCCTGTGCGCCGGGTTTGCCGGCCAGATAAAGGTGCTTCACTCCGGCCGCTTTCAGGGCGCGGGCGGCCTCAACCGCTTGGCGTTCGTAAACTGCATCGGAAGAAACGAGGCAGGCGAGCGGTGCGCCACTGCCTCTGTATCCTTCTACAAGGTCATCCAGCGTTGCATACACCTGCGGTCCGACCGGCTTTATCCCGCCGGCGGCAAAGGCATTTGCCGTCCAGGTTGCCCGTGCCGTGAACTCCGCGAGGCTGCCGAGACTCGCCAGGAAGACTTTCGGCGGCACGGCAACGCGCTTCTCAAACGCCTCCGCCTTGCTTCGCAGGTTCTCGAAGGGTTCGGCGATCCGGCCCGTTCGAAGCACCGGAAGCGAATGATCGTGCAGCAGCTGGTCGAGGCGCATCCCCAGGCCCTTGAGTGGACGGCCTTCAAGCGCAAGTTTGCGCAACGCCGTAAACCAGATTCCCTCACCCGGCTCCGGAAGCTCCTGCGCCGGTTCCGTGCCCGTGAGGTCGCTCCGCGTGTCCGTCAGCACGCTGACCGCCTTTTCCGACAGGTCCGGAAATTCGCTCACGCCGGTAATCGGGCGTTTACGGCGGGCAACGTTTTGCTGAAGATCCGCTCTGGCAGCGCCGATCCTGTCCTGAACCAGGCCCGACCGTATCGCTTCCAGCAGACCGCCTGCAGCTTCGATCTTCTGGAACTCGGCCCAGGCGGTTTCACACAGCTGTTCTGTTCTGCTCTCAATGGCGCCAGACCCGGCAGAGGGATCCATCACCCGGGACAGATTGCTCTCTTCCAGAAGAATGGACTGGGTGTTGCGCGCCAGCCGGCGGGCAAACCCGTCCGGAACGCCGACCGCAAGCGTGTGCGGCAGAACGCAAACGCTGTCAGCCCCGCCGATCCCGGCGGCGAATGCGGCAACGGTGTTTCTGAGGAGATTGACCCAGGGGTCGCGCCGGGTGAGCATCCGGAAGGACGTGGACATATGCAATTGCGCCGGACTTTGCGGCAGTCCCGCCCCATCCAGAACGCTTGACCAAAGAGCCCGCATCGCCCGCGCCTTGGCGATGGTGCCGAACTGATCCGCTTCGGCGATCAGGCTCATGGAGATCTGGCCGGCCCATTCTTCCGGCGCAAGCTTTGTTCCTTCGAGCATCCGCAAGTGGGCCGCTGCGGATGCAAGGACGAGCGCCAGCTCCTGCGCGGGCGTGCCGCCTGCCTCGTGCCAGACCCGTCCGTCAGCCTTCATCACCCTCACGGGTGAACCAAAATCACGGGCGGAGGCAATCGCGTCCCGGAAATGGCGGAAGACAATTTCCATGTCCGTGGGAGCAGCGCCATTTGCTGCGATCCATCCGTAAGGATCGAAACCGGCAGTTATTGCAACGGAAGACGGGTCAATTCCCTGGCGCTCCAGATAGGCCAGAAGGGTCGCGAAAACCTCGATATTCTCCCGCCCCGCTTCAAAGCGCAGATTAACAAGGTCCAGGCGGACATCCCGCAACAGGGTTTCAAGTGTCGCCAGATCTTCAATGTGAATGCCGCCGTTGTACGCCGTCATGGCACCTGAAAAGATCAGCTCCAATCCGTTGGCACCGCCGTTCAGGTCCTCCAGGATCTGCTTGTTCGCCTCGGCCGGGTCCGGAATATCGACCCGTTGCACCACCGCCCAGTCCTGGCCGCCGGTCCGCAGCCTCCGGGCCGGTGTGTCCTGTCGGCGCGCATAAAGCGGAGCGATTTCAAGCCCGTCTTCGGTACGCCCAAACAGCCTTTCCCGGGACTGGCCCTTGAGAGCCTTGTCAACAGACGCCCACCACGCATCCTCGTCGGCGCTGTAGAAACTGTCCGGTCCGGTAAAACTGCTCGGCATTGCACATCTCTCCCTGGGCGAGCCAGACTATTACGGTTTCGGCCTGCGCCCCGTTTTAGTCCCTGCCCGCAAAGATTGGCAACTCAGCACAATGGTTAGGATTGAGCACTTTTTGGGATGCAATTCGGTAAAATTTGAAATTCCGGCAAGGAATCAAATGTAACTTGTAATTAATTAGAGATGTAAAAAAATAATGGCGCCAAAACACGGGCTCCTCACCTTCAGCCTGAGAAGTCGAGAGCCTGGAAAACCCGCAAAAAATTTGCAGATCAGAACCGGAAACTGTCAATTTTTTGGCGGATTAAGCCAACTTTGCCAATTTTCCCTATTGGTACGATCATCAATTGTATTGTAGCCTATATCTAGCTGACGCATGGGAAATTCTACCCTCATAATAAATGCGCGGCTTTCGGGTTCGGTCTACCCTAATGCAGGGAGCGGGCAGGACACGTGATTAACCCATCAGCGAGCGCGACCGGTGCCTACCGTCGCGACCGCAGAGTGCGGCGCCACGCCGCAAAGGATGTGCACAATGCTCGACCAAACGGAATTGAAAAGCAAACTGAGAGCAATCTCGGAAGCCAACGCGGCCCATCACGTTCTCGATATTCTCGAATCAAACCTGCGTCGCATGGGCGCAACTCACATTCTGATTACCGGCCTGCCGATGCCGAACCGTCCGATCGACAATCTTGTCCAGCGGTTCAGGTGGCCCGATCAGCGCAATGACGGCATAGAAAGCACGTCGCTGTCCGCAAATGACAGCGCCCTGATGCTGGGCCTCGGCTCCAACCGTGCCCGGGTCTGGACGATTTCCGCAGGTGACATGGAACATTCCGACCTCCTGGCATCCGCCGGCGAAGGCAGCCAGATCGTCGTCGTGCCGGTGACAGAACTTTATCCGTTCCAGGCCTTCGTATTTGCAAGCGGCCCGTCATTGCAGGTCAACAAATACGATCTTTCCAATCTGGAAGTCCTTGCCGCTGCGGCCTTCTCGCGTCTGCGCGAACTCGGCGTCGTTTCCGGCCAGCGTCCGGGCGCCCTGTCGACCCGCGAACGCAGGGTTCTGGAGCTGACGGCCTACGGCAAGACCGCAGGGGAAATCGCGGATGTTCTGGACATCTCCCAGCGGACTGTCCACGCACATTTGCAAAATGCCAGCGTCAAACTGAACGCCTCCAACAAGACGCACACTGTTGTCGAGGCTCTTCGGTACGGCCAGATCAGCGTCTGACACAGGCAAGACCGCCGGCTGGCAAAAGCAAAGGTTGACATCTCACGAAAAAGGCGCGCCGATGGCGCGCCTTTCTTTTTGAAAAATCAACTTCTTACGAAGAGATATTAATACGTCATCATGGGAGGCAATTCCTTTGCCTGCTCCACCCATTTGGTCACCTGGCTTTCGCCCGGCACCTGGCGCACGAGTTTCTTTTCCTCGTTCACCTCGATCATTTTTGCAGCCAGGTTGGCCGCATTGCGGTGCTTGAGTTCCTTCACAGTGTCGACACCTGCAGCTTCCAGAAGCTCCGAGTATTCCTCGCCAACACCGCTGATACGCATCAGATCGGCCATATTGGCCCATTTCAGAACGCGCGCGCCGTCAATGCCCGTCTCGTCCTCAAGCGCCTTGCGCCCCTTCGGGTCTTTCGCACGCTCAAGGTAGGCATCGGTCGTCTTGATGCCAATCTCGCCAAGCTTGGCGGCATCTGTCGGGCCGATGCCCTCAATTTCATC
>JBNLAU010000023.1:0-11908 GCA_050302295.1 Roseibium sp.
AGATCGGTGAAAAAGTGAATGGCCCAGGGTTCGATATGAGCCTTGAAGAATTCCTTCTGCCCGGCGACGGAGGTCACTGAGCCGAAACGGCCATTGATCATGCCGCCCATCATTTCCATCAGGGAGGCGATGTTGTCCTCCGGCTCATACTTGCCTTCCGCCCGCGCGATGCCGCGCCGGGACATGTCGGCCCTCAATTTGGCAAGCGGTTTTTCGTTCAGAAAGCCGGTCAGATAGTGGCTGGCATAGGGAAGCAGCTCGCCGCGGCCCAGGCCGACGAACAGAACGTTGAATTCGCGTTCCGCCGTTTCCGCCGTGGTGACGGCGGCGACTTTCGCCAGCACGTCGAGCACCTTGCCGAGAGGCGTCTCGTCGCCCTTCAGCTCCGCAACCTGATTCAACAGTGCCGCGTCCGCGGGTTTGACCAGAAGAAGTCCCAGAAAGTCGTAGAGTTCTGCGCGTGCCCGATCTTCCGGATCGATCACATATTCCTTGACCACAGCGGGCATCCGCGATGTTCCTCCCTCATGCGCGGGTCACTTTTTACACGCATCCGGGCACTCGACTTTACCGTTATGAATAGTCGAACCGCATGCGGCGCCTCTTTGACTGAGGTTCTTTTATTTCTTCATCTAGGGCAGTTGCCTGCAAATCAAAGGGACCACCTTCCTCATCCGCAGATTGAACGAGGTTATGACCTTGCGTCAATTGAAAAGATGCTTTTCCGTCTTGAATAAAATCATTGTGCGCTGCCGCATCTTCTTCGCATTGCAACCTGCCATGATTTTCGGATTGCAATTCGCCCTCACCCTGCGCAGGCGCATCGGGACCGGTTTCCGTGTCTTCAAGATTTGCCAGGCGGTCGAACATGCCTTTGCCGACCTTGTAGACCGTTTGCATGTCCGACAGCACCGTCGCCGCATCTGAATAGTCTTCAGCGTAGTCGACCAGCCCATCCAGATTGGCAAGCACCGGATTGAGCGCCCAGAGTTTGCGAAGCGCACGCCTGCGCAGTCGATCCGGGACAGCTGCGGACAGGAACCTCGAGAAATCATCTTCCTCAGTCAGGCTGTCCGGGTCCGGCAAACCGAGTTCGTCCAGGATTTCCGCATCGGTCTTTTCTTCGAGCGCCGCCCGCTCCCCGGCCTGTTTCACTGCCAGCTTTTCGGCACGCTCAAGCTCTTCCTCCTCGCGTACGGCCGCCTTGCGCCGCGACCAGAAATCAGATCCCCCGCTTCCCGAACCGGTCATTGCAGCTTGTCCCTGGTCTTGCCGTGAGGCGCGCGGTAGACGTCGCTCAACTGGCGGATGCGCGGATCGCCGACACCGTCCTCCTGCAGGTCGACCCGCGTCCTGTCCCGCTTCCGTTTGATGAAAATCTCATCTTCATGGTGCATGTCGATGAACTCCCGGATCCAGGCGATGAGCCCCGTCGGCATCGGGATTTTCTCGACCGTTACCTCGCTGGAATCGCTGTAGTCCTGCCCCTCGTAGGCGGAAGCCGTCACCAGCATAATGTCCAGCGGCACATCCCGCTCAACCTGATCCGCCGGGCGCATCACCACATAAGCAGAAGGCACCCTGTCGGAAAGCGCCGTCAGATAGGCTTCCGTATCGGTCCGATGCAGCTCCAAAGGCACGGTCGCGGCATGATACTCCACCGCCTCGCCCTCTTCGCGCAGCACCTTCCAGTCGGCGGGGCCCGCCCCGGGAAGAAGCGCTACCGGCCGCCAGGACCACTTCTGCCACCGGGTCACGCCCGGCAGCCGCCGCACGACAACCCCGACAGGCATTGTCCGCGTTTTCTCCGTATTCACAGACAACTTTTCTCCCACCCCCCGGTATTTGATCCGGCATTTTGCCGCTTACGTAAATGCTGTGGCAAGTTGAATAATTTTCAAGCCCGGCGGAAGTCGAACTTGACGTAGAAGGATGAGCGCCTTGATATGATAGCAGGACCGTTTGACATGCCGGAAACAAAAACCGCAGCAGATGTCCGGGGGAGAGGACGCGCCAGCGATGACAGAAACACGGCTTCTGCTTTGCGATTGCCTGAAAAGTCAGTCGATCGATGCCGGGCAGATCGAACAGGCCACCGGCCTTCCTTGCTCAAAGGTGCACACGGAACTCTGCCGCAAGGAAGCGGCGAATGTGGCCGATGCGCTCCGAAAAGGCGGCGTGCTCATTGCCTGCCAGCAGGAACGACAGGTGTTTGAGGACCTTGCGGCGGACCTAGGCGTGGACGATCCCGGCTTCGTCGACATCCGCGATCGGGCCGGCTGGACGGAAGATATGGAAGCCGTCACACCCAAGATGGCGGCCCTGATCGCTGAAGCCGCGCTGCCCGAGCCCGGCAGCAAGGTGATCGATGTCACCTCCGGCGGTACCTGCCTGATTTTCGGCGAAACGGACGCCTCCCTTTCCGCGGCGGCAAACCTCTGCGACATCCTGAGCGTCACGGTGCTTTTGAGCCCTGAGGCGGACGCCCCCATAGCGGACGACCGGCGTTTCGACATTGTGCGCGGCCGCATCAAAACAGCAACCGGCGCGCTCGGCGGTTTCAAACTGACCTTCGACGGACTGCAGGAGCGCATCCCGGGCGGACGCGGCAGCCCGGCCTTCACCGAGCCGCGACAGGGCGGACGGACAGAATGCGATATCGTCCTGGATCTCAGCCGCACCCCGCCGCTGATACCAGCGCCTGAAAAACGCGAAGGCTATTTGCGGGCGGACCCGGGCAATCATGGCGCGGTGACCAGGGCCCTGCTGGAAGCCTCGCAACTGATCGGCACATTCGAAAAGCCGATCTACGTCAAACTAACGGAAGACCTCTGCGCCCATTCGCGCGCGCAGAAACCGGGATGCACGCGCTGCCTGAATCTCTGCCCGACGGGTGCGATCACGCCGGACGGTGATCATGTTGCTGTCGACACCATGATCTGCGCGGGCTGCGGTAGCTGCTCGGCGGTCTGCCCTTCCGGCGCGCTTTCCTATGATGCACCGCCGGTGACACACATATTCAAGCGCATTCAGACCCTTGCCGCCACCTGGCGCAAGCTCAGCACCGACGCCCCGCGCCTTCTGGTGCATGATGCTAGTCATGGCGCGGAAATGATCCGCCTCAGCGCCCGCTACGGCAAAGGCCTGCCTGCCGATGTCATCCCGCTGGAGATGCAAGCCCTTGCAAGTTTCGGCCATGCCGAAGCCTTGAGCGCGCTTGCCTGCGGCTTTGCTTCCGTAACTCTTCTGCTGTCGCCCGAAACAGAGAGGGATGGGCTTGCCCTTCAGGTGGGCCTTGCCAATGCGCTTTCCGGCGGCGGCCGGGTATCGCAGGCCGAACCGGCGGAGCCGGACGGGCTTGAAGAGGTTCTTTACCGGGACGCCCCCGCCCCGTTGACGGATCAGCCCATTCTGCCGCTCGGGTCCCGCCGCCAGATCACACGGCTTGCCGCAAAGGCGCTGAACCCGGAAGAGGCTGTAATCGCCCTGCCGGCCGGCGCGCCGTACGGCTCCGTCAATCTCGACCGGGAAAGCTGCACGCTCTGTCTTTCCTGCGTCTCCCTGTGCCCGTCCGGCGCGCTGAAAGAAAATCCGGACCGGCCTCAGCTGCGATTTCAGGAAGATGCCTGCCTGCAATGCGGCATCTGCACCAACATCTGCCCGGAAAGCGCCCTGACCCTCACGCCGCGCCTGAACCTTGGCGACAGCGCTCTGCAACCGGTTATCCTGAAGGAGGAAGAACCGTTTCATTGCGTGGAATGCGGCAAGCCTTTCGGCGTCCGGTCAACGGTGGAACGGCTGACTGAAAAGCTCGCGGGCAAACACGCCATGTTCCAGAACGACACCGCGGCCCGGCTGATCCAGATGTGCGACGACTGCCGGGTGAACGCCGTCTATCATTCCGAAAACAACCCCTTCGCCATGGGCGAACGCCCGCACGTGCGCACCACGGACGACTACATCAGCAAACGGCGTGACCATTGAGCCGGGAACAGCAAAATCACTGGTACTGGATGGGCGCGCCGAGATCGGCCGGCTGGATCTGCGAGACAAAGGCCAGGATCGCATCCAGCTCGTTCATGGTCAGTTCCAGCGGCACGATCGGCGGCGGACGGTTAGCGCTGAACGGTTGCGTGACACCTTCGATCACCGTGAAGGAAGGATGCGGATTGAGCGAGAAAAACGCCTCGAACCTGTCCTGCCAGTCCGAAAACCCGCGCATCACGGCAAAAGACGGCGTTGAGCCGATCGACGTCATCCGTGTCGCATTATTGACAATGTGGCAACGCCCGCAATGGCGGACCGCAAGCTTTTCGCCTTTCGCGGCGTCGCCCGCAACCACCAGGACCTCTGTGTCTTCCGGTCTGCCTGCAGCGGCTGTGAACAGGGGTGTGCCGTCTGGCTGGAAGGCATCGATGGTCCGCTTGCCGACATCGCTGGTAAGCCAGTCCTCGAAACGCGTGACGTGGTCATTGCCCGGATCGGGTTGTGACAGAACCCACTTCTTGCCGAGACCGGAAAACACCGGCACGCCCGATCCGGAGGCGGTCAGCCGTGCCTCGGCTTCCGCGCCCTCCGGAACCAGTTCGATCCGGACACCGTGTTTCAGGGAAAAGCGCGGCAGGATATGCTTGAGAAAACCGGTCGCGGCCAGGTTGTCCGGCGCGGACAAACGAAAAGACTGCGACTGGGCCTTTACCTGCGGCGGAGCGGCGGCAAGTATCAGGGCAAGCACAAACGCACACATGAGACGGCAGCACACGCGCTCCTCCTTCACGTTGCTGACTAGCTACGTAAGGGTAGGTGCGAATTCGCCGGAACGTCAATGCACACACCAATGCGAAGGAAGATAAGATGAACGACGATTTCAACATGTCCATGCGCAAGTTCCTGAAACAGGTTGGCGTAACCTCCCAGCAGGCCATCGAAAGAGCCGTGCGCGACGCAGGGTCGCCGGATGGCGGGACCTACGAAGTGAAAGCGGTCCTCACGATCGAGGAACTTGGCCTGGAGCACGTTGTGACCGGCAAGATCGAGGGGTAAGCCCGCCGTGCCGCTGACGCGCGAAACCGTTTTGAACGCCCTGAAGCCGGTCAAGGATCCGGTGAGCGGAGACGCCATCGCCGCCTCCGGCATGATGCGGGCATTGCAGGTCAGGGACGGCACGATCCGCTTTGTCCTGGAAATTGATCCGGACCGCCTTGACCAAATGGAGGGCGTGAAGACGGAGGCCGAAAGGGTGCTCCAGGCGCTGGAGGGCTGTGACAGCGTCCAGATCGTCCTGACATCTCATGCCGATCAGCCCGCCATGGAGGCAAAACCGAAAGAGCCCCGGCCGATAAAGGCCCCTCCCGCCGCGCCCGGCACATCCGGACCGCAAAAGGTTCCCGGCATCGACCGGGTGATTGCCATTGCCTCTGGCAAGGGCGGCGTCGGCAAATCGACCGTCGCCGCGAACCTTGCCTGCGCGCTTGCCGCCGAAGGCCGCAGGGCCGGATTGCTGGACGCGGATGTCTACGGTCCCTCGCAGCCCAAGATGCTGGGTATCTCCGGACGGCCGACCTCCCCGGACGGGCAGATGATCCTGCCCCTGCGCAAACACGGCGTCACCATGATGTCCATCGGCCTGATGACCACCGGCGATCAGGCGGTTGTCTGGCGCGGCCCGATGCTGATGGGCGCGCTTCAGCAGATGATGTCCCAGGTCCAATGGGGCGCGCTGGACGTGCTCATCGTCGACCTGCCGCCCGGCACCGGCGACGTGCAGATGACACTCAGCCAGAAATTCGTCGTCGACGGCGCCATTATCGTGTCCACGCCGCAGGACGTTGCCCTTCTCGATGCGCGCAAGGGCATTGACATGTTCCGGCAGATGGACGTGCCGATTGTCGGCATGATCGAAAACATGTCGACCCATATCTGTTCCAATTGCGGTCACGAGGAGCATGTCTTCGGCCACGGCGGTGTCGCTGCCGAGGCCCAAAAGCTCGACGTTCCGCTGCTCGCCGAAGTTCCGCTTCATCTCAACATCCGGATGGCAGGCGATGACGGCACTCCCATTGCGGTCCAGAACCCGGACGCTCCCGAGGCAACTGTCTTCCGGCAGTTGGCCAGGACGCTGATCGAAGCAGGCAACGCATGAGCGAATTGCAATTCCCGCCGTTGTTTCAGGGGGACGCCGTACCGGGAGCGGCCGACCCGTTCGAGCGCGCGATTGCCCTTGCCCTGGCAGGAACCGACGCCGGCACGGTGGTTTACAATCTTGCCGGCGATCAACTCAGGGCCAGCCTCGTCTTCACACCCGAAATGCCCCTGGAAGCGGCGATGACCGCGCTGCCCGTCTGCGGCCTCGGCCTTCAGGCCGCCCTTGGGGCCCTGGCCCCGCCAGAGGTTGCCGTTCATCTGGAATGGGACGGCGGGATCAGGGTCAACGGCGCGCTCTGCGGCCGGTTCCGGGTGAAAGCCTCGACGGTGCTCACCGATGCCGAGCCGGACTGGCTCGTGGTAGGCCTGGAACTCGGCATGACGAGCTCCAACAAGGATCCGGGCGCCGATCCGGACCGCACCAGCCTTTCGGAAGAAGGCTGCGCCGATATTGCCGCCGGAGAGTTGCTCGAAGCCTGGGTGCGCCACAGCCTTTACTGGATCAACCGCTGGCTGGATGACGGCCCGCGTCCCGTTCATACCGACTGGCGCGCCCTGGTTCCCCGAATTGGCGAAGCCATTGAAATCGATGGACAATCCGGCACCTTTGTCGGGGTCGACGAGCATTTTGGCATGCTGCTGAGAACCGGAGACGACACGGTACTGATCCCGCTCTCGAGCAGGTTGGAGATTTGAATTCATGAAACTCGCCCGCGCCATTCACCTGGATGACAGCGACCGCAATGTCTACTTCTCCCCGGCCCGCACCGGCGAATGGTGCCTTTCCGGCGGCTTCGAATTCTCCGACTGGACGCAAGCCGATCTCTCCGGCAAGGCCCGCCAGGCCTTCGCCAACGGCTGGCTGGGTCTGGAAACGTTCGGCCGGGTCACCTTCGTCGCCGTCACGCCCATTGAAGAGGCGGAATTTTCAAACCTCGTCGACCGGCTTGCCCAGCATTTCGTCGACATCTACGGCGCCCCTTCCGTCGATGCCGCCCGGGGCGTTGCCGAAAGTGAGCTCCGCTACATGGCCGACCTGTGCAAGGAGCATGCCGAAAACACCCTGATCGCGGTGCAGCGGAAACTGACGGAGGCCGGCGTGAAAGAAAGCTTCCGGACGATTGCAGCACCGGAGGCGGAGCTGGATCTGGTGGCAATGCATGGGGACGTCGAGTAGCGCAGAACCCGCCCGTTTCACCTGCGTTTGAATCTGCCCGCGTTCACAGGCTGATGCCGTGTACCGGTCTTGTTTGTCTTGAAGGTCTATTTCCGAATGAGGCGCGGAAAACATGGTCAAACGGGCACACGTCCAATAGCTTCAGGATACAAGCGACATGGGAGGATAATCCGGGATGCACGTGCTGGTGATTGGTGCCGCTGGAATGGTTGGCCGGAAGCTGGTGGAAAGACTGGCGGCGGACCAGACCGCATTCGGGTTCGAGGTAAGCAGGCTGACCCTTGCCGACGCCATTGACCCGCCCGTCCCCCCGGCACTTCAGGCCATCACGGCCACGCTGACCCTGGATCTTGCCCGCCCCGGCGCGTCTGAAGAACTGATCGCCGGCCGGCCGGATGTGATCTTTCACCTGGCAGCTATCGTCTCCGGTGAAGCGGAAGCCGATTTCGACAAGGGCTATGCGGTCAATCTGGATGGCAGCAGGATGCTTTTTGAAGCCATCCGCCACGAAGGCAAACGCGAACCCTATTGCCCGCGCCTTGTCTTTGCGTCATCGATCGCCGTTTTCGGCGAGCCTTTTCCCGAAAAGATCGGCGACGCGTTTTTCTCAACACCGCTGACCAGCTACGGTACGCAAAAGGCGATCACGGAGCTTCTGTTGGCTGACTATACCCGCAGAGGCATATTCGACGGCATCGGTCTGCGGCTGCCGACCATCTGCGTGCGCCCCGGCAAACCGAACAAGGCCGCGTCCGGGTTCTTCTCCAACATTCTGCGCGAGCCGCTTAGCGGCCGGGAAGCCGTTCTGCCCGTCGATGAAAACGTGCGCCACTGGTTTGCGAGCCCTCGCGCTGCCGTCGATTTCTTCGTCCATGCCGCCCGCATCGATACCGGCCGCATAGGCCCCCGCCGCAATCTCACCATGCCCGGACTGTCGGCCCGAGTCGGTGAGCAGATCGAAGCGCTGCGCCGGGTGGCGGGCGAAAAGGCCGTGCGGCTGATCCGGAAGGAACCGGATCCGGACATTCAGAAAATCGTTGCCGGATGGCCGGAAAATTTCGACGCCCGGCGGGCGGCCGAGCTTGGTTTCCGGGCCGAAACAAGCTTCGACGACATCATCCGCATTCACCTTGAAGACGAATTGAAAGGCACCCAGGCATGACACAGACCGGCTTCGACGTGACGGGCAGGATCGCGCTTGTAACAGGCGGCGGCACGGGCGTCGGCAAGGCTATCTCCCGCGGGCTGAGCCGCGAAGGCTGGCGCGTTGTCCTCACCGGCCGCCGCAAGAATGTCCTCGAAGAGACCGCGTCCGAACTCTCCAGGGAAACCGGCAATGAAGTGAATTGGATCGCCGCCGATGTCGGCGATCCGGATCAGGTTCGTGCGCTTTTCGACGAGCTTCGGGACACCTTCGGCCGCCTCGACCTTCTGGTCAACAACGCCGGCATTTCCAATTCCCAGGTGTCGCTTGAGGAGATTTCCTTCGAGGAATGGAACAGCGTCGTTGCGGCCAATCTGACCGGAGCCTTCCTGTGCACCCAGCAGGCCTTTCGGCTGATGAAGGCACAGGAACCGCGCGGTGGCCGGATCATCAACAACGGATCGGTCTCAGCGACAACGCCCAGACCGAATTCCGCGCCCTATACGGCAACCAAACACGCCATCACCGGCCTGACCAAATCATCCGCGCTGGACGGCCGTCCGTTCGATATCGCTTGCGGCCAGATCGACATAGGCAACGCGGCGAGCGACATGACCGCCAAAATGAGCGGCGGCGTTCCGCAGGCGAATGGCGAACTGGCCAGCGAGCCGACAATTGATCCAGCGCATATCGCGCAGGCTGTCGCCTATATGGCCGGATTGCCGCTTGACGCCAACGTTCTGACGCTGACCGTCATGGCAACCCAAATGCCGTTTGTCGGCCGGGGGTAAACTTCCCCTCACTTATTTGTCACAAAACAAGTGGGCGATTTTATTTCCATGTTACCGTGATCGCCTCCAAGTAATTGCTAAAGCGACTATCATTTTCAGGAAAGAAACGCCCTCATGACTACGATCAGTTCCGGAACCCGGCCGTCACGGGCCCTGCCGGCAATCAGTTTCCACACGCTTGGCCTGATGTTCATCTCAGGTTTCTTCGCGACTATCGCATTTGATCTCTGGGGGCAGATCGTCAGCCCGGCCCTGGGCTTTGCCAACCTGTCGCCCCACGGCCTTGCCCGCAGCCTCCTCAACAGCCTCGGCCTTCCGAGTGGCGATTTCGCAGGCTATTTCATGCATTTCTACGTGGTCGGCTTGATCGGCTATCCCATCGGCTGGATGTTCATTTTCGCCCCGCTCTGGCAGCGCATCATCGGTAACACCCACTGGCTCCTGCCCTCCGCGATTTACGGCTTCGGCCTGTGGATCTTCGCCATCGGCGGCATCACCGCGATCGCGGGCCTTCCATTCTTTCTGAATTTCACCGGCATCACCTGGGTCGCGCTGGTCGGCCATGTGCTCTACGGCATCGTGCTGGTGGCCGTGCTCAAGCTGATCGAACGGCGGAACGCCTGAACATCCTTTTCCAGAACCGTCTTTGCCGCACGTTCCCTGGAACGTGCGGCAAACTCTTTAGGATCGTCACTTGCGGACCGCGAAAGCTTCGCGGAATGTGGTACGGATCTTTTCCGACAGCTCCTCGTGAAGGTCCGCACGGGAACGTGTCCCGCCATCCTCGCACAGCGCATCCGTCTCACCGATCCGCTTCAAGAAATCGGCGGCACCCGTCCTACATTCCGGCAGAAAGCTGAAGTGAACGGCACCGGCAATATTGTCGAGACTGCCGAGAGGCGCCTTTGCAGCAAGATCATCCGACTTAACGGCAATTGGAACCGTTCCCGGCAAACCAAGATTGATGAAGCGGAGCGGGATTCCGATCCCCTCCACACTCGACGGATCGAACACGGCCGCCAGCGCGGGATCGACCGCGACAACCGCCCGGATCCGCGGATCCTGGTCCAGTTGTTCGAACTTTTCGCGATCAACCGTCCGCAGGTCGAACGGTGCGACAGTGATTTCCACTCCATCCCGATAGGCCCTGCCTCCCGCGAACCATTGGCAGTCAGCCATGGAAGGATAGGTGTCGCAATAATCGGCATAGGCCTCCACGGTCGCCGTCGCCCCGACGCTCCGCAGCAGCGCGGCACCGCCGAGCGAGAATCCGAGGCTTCCGATCTTGTGCGGATCGATCGTCTCCCGCCATACCCGATCCTGCAGCAGCCAGTCGAGCACCACCGAGAGGTCCTTCGTTCGCTGCCACAGTTTCGGCGTGTCCTCGGGCGTGGAATCGCCGCTGGTGGTTCCCGGATGATTGGGACCCGCCACGATAAACCCGTTTTTGGCAAGCGCGGCCGCCAGCCAGGCCATTTTTTCAACGGTCGCTCCCGACCCGTGCGACAGCAGAATGACCGGGTGCTTCCCGGCGGCGTGGGGCGCTTTCAACCGGGCTCGTGTTCCTTCGAAAATCCGATCCTCGCCGATCAGGACCGGCGATCCGCCCGGCGAGGCCGGATACCACACCCGAACGGAGAGATCCGCGTTTCTGGCCTTGGAAAAGACCTCAATCCTGTCAACGCCAACGCCGTCCGCCGCGTGCGCGGGGCCGGCCATGACGGTGCCGACCAGGGCCGTGATCAAGAGGACTGCTTTTTGCAGGACGGAATGTTTCATGAGCTTTCTCGCTGACTGTGGAGCAATGCGGGCAGATTTGCTATCAGCAGTGCTGCTGTCGTCCTGAATCGCGATTCAGTCCTTTCAGTTCCCGATTAAGCACCTTTTTCCAACGAGTTGTCCGTCTTGCTCCTTGTTCCCCTGCCCTTCGTGAACGCGCTGCTGCTGGCCCTGGTCTTCCTTCAGCTTCGGCAGGGCAACTCCAGAACCGCAACGCGGCCATTCCTTGCCCTGATCGCCCTTTGCTGCGCGCAATCGGTTTTTCTGGGATTGCGGTGGGCCTATGGGATCGACGCGTTCCGTTTCGCCATTCCAGCCGTGGCGGCGGCGTTGCCACCGGTAACTGTGGAATGCTTTCGCGGGCTGGTGGACAGGGCCGCGCCCGGTCCGCTCCGCCTTGCCATCGCACCCGTCGCGGCCCTGACAGCGCTGGCTCTGATGTTTTTCGCGCCCGAACTGGTAGACGGCGCCCTCATCCTGCTTTTTCTGGGGTATGCGCTCGCACTTGCCCTGCTGGCACTGAACGGGCCCGACGAGCTGGGTTTCGCCCGCCTCGACGGCGCGGCCAACGCGCATCGCGCAAGCTGGCTGGCAGCCGCCTGCCTCGCTCTGTCAGCCGGGTTCGACCTCCTCGTTCTTCTGGATTTCGAGCGCTCGGATGGTGCCCATGTCGCCGCGCTGGTCAGCAATGCCAATCTCGTCTGCTTGTTGCTGATCGGCCTTGCCGCTCTGACAGCGGGCCGCACGCAGACGGACAAACATCGGGAAACATCGCCGACAGACCCGGCAGCCACCGCCGCCGATGCGGACATCATGGCCCGCCTCGAGGCTCTCATGATCGGCCAATCCCTTTACAGGGAGGAAAACCTCAAC
>JBNLAU010000024.1:0-6477 GCA_050302295.1 Roseibium sp.
TGCGATCCGGTCGAAATGCCCCTGCAGGGACGTCAGGATCTCGCCATCGCAAAGCCCCGCGTAAAGCGCCAGGAACGACGCGCTGGAGATGCCGTCCGTCTTCTTGCCGGAGCGTTCGTCCAGGGCGACATGCGCTTTGAGGTCGTCATGCCAGAGCGTCTTCGCCCCGGCTTCCATCTTGCCGATCCAACCGCGGATTTCATTCGCCTCCGCCTCTTTTCCAAGCCGTTCGGCCAGGGCCAGCAGATCCCGGTTGGCGCGCAGGAAGATGAATGTCACGCCGGGATCGGCAACAAGGAACGGACAGGTCCGGGCAACCTCGTCCGGATCCCAGCCGACGCTCCTGCACGCGGCCATGATGCTCAAATAGCGGTCATAGTCTTCCTTGTGCGGGCGCATTGCCGCATCAACATGCGAGGTGTCCTTGCGCTCGTAGGGCACGATGTCCTTGACCTCCACGGCTCTCAAGGCTTCGTCCCAGTCCGGCAGGTTGTCCCGGCCGGACTCCCAGGGATGGATCACGGCGAGCACACCGAGGCCGTGCGGATCCCGGTAGGAAAGATACCAGCGGTGCCAGGCCATCAGCCGCGGCAGCAGCCTTTCCGCCCGGTCCAGAGCCTTTCCTGTGGCATCGCCGTCAACGAGATCGCGGACGACCGTTGCCGCCACGGGAGGCTGCGAATGACCGGAACTTGGGAGCGGCCCGCCATCGGTTCCCCAGACGGACGGACCGGGAAAATAGCTCGGATCGTCCTTGCGGAACAGAATATGCGGCACCATACCGTCGCGCCATTGACCGTCGAACAGCATCTCGATTTCCCGAAAGGCGCGGTCCTGATTGAAGGTTGCGAAACCGAGCGCGACAAACACCGAATCCCAGTTCCATTGATAGGGATAAAGGCCCTTGGTCGGGATCGTGTAGCCGCCCTGATCGTTTTCGATCAGGATGTCTCGGGCGGTTTTGTCTAAATCTGCAAGTGACACAGGCAACTCCCTTGGGCTTCTTCCGAGCCCTTTTGTGAACGAGGACTATCCCTTGACGCTGCCGGCCGTCAGGCCCTGGACAAGGAAGCGCTCAAACCAGAGGAAAATGACAAGGACGGGCACGGTCGCAATCACCGCGCCCGCCATGAGGTGCTGACGCGGCACCTCGGAGGAATTCAGGGACACGACCCCGCGCGACAGGGTGAAGATGTCCGGATCGTCCAGGAACATGAAGGCGAACAGGAACTCGTTCCAGGCGATCATGAAGACGTAAAGCGACACGGAGGCAAGCGCCGGCAGGGACAGCGGCAGCGTGATTTTCAGGATCACGCCGATCCGCGAGAGACCGTCCATCAGGCCGGCCTCCTCTAGCTCCGACGGCAGCCCGCGGAAATAGCCCTGCAGCATATAGAGCGCGACCGGGATCGTGGTTGCCGGATAGACGATCAACAGGCCGGTCAGCGTATTGCGCAGACCGAGCTGGGAAAACACCGCATAGAGCGGGATCACCAGCACGATGGCAGGCACCATGTAGATGAGCAAAACGGAGCGCGCCAGCACCGCCTGGCCCGGAAAGCGCAGACGGGAAACGGCATAAGCGCCCGGCACGGAAAACAGCAGCGTCAGCACAACCGTCGCGATCGACACAAAGGCGGAGACCAGCAGATAGCGTCCGAAATTGAACTGGGTGAAGAGTTCCACATAGGAGCGGAACAGACCCTCGATGCCCTGGCTAGTGTCGATGGACAGGTCGAGCGGATTTGCAAGCAGGGTCTGCTGGCTTTTCAGCGACGTCATCACCATCACGTAAAAGGGCAATGCCACGATGATGGTGAAAACGACAAAGCCGATCCCCTTGGCGATGCGGATATAAATCACTTCCCGCTCGTAACGGGTCATGGCACCGAGCCGGGCTCCGGTCAGGCAGATCCGGTTGGCCGCCGTCACGCCCCACAAGAAAACGATCAGCGCAAGGCCCTGCCAGACTGGAACGGTGCCGAGAGGCAGGCCGAATGGGGTAGCGAAGGAGGCCATCATTAGCACCAGAAACAGGGTAACGAGGGCGAGCGCCCAGTCCGGAATGCCACCTGCGCTGTCGGAGGATTGCCGCCAGACAAAGGCGAGCGCGCTCAAAAGTCCCGCTAGACCAGCCGCCGATGCCTGCGGCAGCGCGACTTCCCCGGTGATCAGCGTCAGCGTGACCGCGATCACCACCATGGCGGTGACACCCCAGATCAGGCCGGTGAGCGCGGCCAGGAAAACACTGCCGGGTCTCATAGCCCTTCCTCCTTCGGCGAGAAGCGGATGAACAATGTGGCGAAGGTGACAAGCACCACGAAGACCACCACGGCGACCGCGGCGCCCGCCCCCAGATTGGAGAGTGCAAAGCCCTGCTCATAGACATCGACCGTCAAGGTGCGTGTGCCAGCGTTGCCGCCGGTGAGCAGGAAGATGTCGTCGAACTTGTTGAAGGTCCAAATGAAGCGCAGCAGGAACAGCACCGACAGGATGCCCATCAACTGCGGCAGCGACAGATACCAGAACTGCTGTAAGGGTGTGGCGCCATCCATTTCCGCGGCTTCGTACATGTCGGTGTTGATCGACTGCATGCGCGCCAGAATGAACAGGAAGGACAGCGGAAAATAGCGCCAGGCCTCGAACGCGATGACCGTCGTCAGGGCCAGCGGAAACTCCATCGGAATGCCGAAAAGCGAATACTCGATCGACCTTTGACCGAAGAAGTTGATCGGGTCGGCGACGACGCCCATCTTGGTGAGAAGCGCATTAAAGGTGCCGGAAAACGGATCGAACAGGACCACCCAGGTAAAGGCGACCGCGATCACCGGCGAGACATAGGGAAAAAGAAACAGACCGCGCAATATGCCGCGGCCGACAAAGACCGTGTTGAGCAGTTGCGCCGCAAACAGGCCGAGAACCAGAGCCCCGCCGGTGCCGAAGATCGTGTAATAGAAGGTCACCCGCAGGACGGACCAGAACTCATCAGTGCTGAAGATCCTCTGGAAGTTCTCGAGTGTGAAATCGAAATTGGTGAGGATGTTGTTGGCCTCGCCAGAGATGACAGGTTCGCTTGCCCGCTCCGGACGGTCGGCGGTCAGGAAAGCGTCGGTGACCGTCCCCTCAAGACGGAGCCGGTCGCGCCAGCCGGGTTCAATCGTGCCAAGTGTGCAGGTCAGAGCGCGCGCTTCGAGCGTGCAGACGTCGGGCAGGGTTGCAACGTCAAAACCCTCCGGCACCTCGTCTTTCAAAACAACGTCGCGGATTTCCTCGTCCCGGGAAGAATTGCGCAGCCGGTACTCCAGCGCGGCTTCGTCGCCTGCGGCTTCCGGACGTCCGTGCAGGCGCTCATTGACCAGAACGGTCGGCGGCCGTAGATCGGCAAGCTGAACGGGCTTCACACTGATCCAGAAATTCGCCAGAAGCGGGCCGGCGACAATCAGCAGGATGATGGCGAAGGTCGGCGCCAGCATCAGATAGGCCAGCCACATCTCGCGGCTCTGCATCGGACCGATCCCCTTGGGCGGACCTGAAGATACAGACTGTTGGTCTTGTGCGTTCATCGTCTCGGCTCGGCTGTTGGGTCCGGTTCCGCCCGTCTGCAAGACCCGGCGGCCCGGCAGGCCTGTTGCGGATTAACCTGAAATTGGAGGCAGACCTCCCCTTTCCTCCCGCGCTGGAGAACACGGGAGGAGGGAGGAGACCGGGCATGCTTAAGGTTCGCACGCCCGGTCCGAGCTTGGTTGATGGGAACACGCGGCCCTTGAAAAGGGCGGTAGCCGTTACTGGATCTTGGCCAGTTCGTCATTGAGCTTGGCAACCGTTGCCGCACTATCGCGCTCGCCGTCAATGTACTCACGCACAAGGCGGTTGATCACCTGGCTGTTGATCATCTTGGAGGCAAGCGACAGCTGGCCTTCCTTGACGCCCCAGCGGCTGGCGGTGTCGAGACCGGAAACAATCGTATTGATCGTATCGGCATCGTAGAGATCCGTCAGTGCTGCCTTGCGGTCGACACCGACCGGCAGCTTGGCCCAGCCATCGACAAAGGCGGTCGGGTTGTCCTTGGTACCGCGGCGAACCGGGAACTTGCCTTCCGGTGCAATCGACAGTGTCGACATGTAACCGTCGTCCATGGAGAATTCGACGAACTGCATGGCCGCTTCCGTATCCGCATCGTTGGTGATGCCAAAATAGCGGATATCGGCCCAGGCCGCGCCATCCGGATTGGACGGTCCGCTCAAGGTGGTCACGATGCCGGTCTTGGAGGCCAGTTCACTGGAGGTCGGATCGTCGGTGATGGTCGGCGGAGCGCTGTCGCGCAGGCCGGCGAGTTCGTCCAGAATGAACGGCGACCAGATGATCATTGCTGCCTTGCCAGCAAAATAAAGTTCGCGGGACTGCTTCCAGTAAAGGTCTCCCGGAGGCGATGCCTTCGCGATGGCTTTATAGAAATCCAGCGCTTCGATGGTCTTTTTCTCGTCCAGGGGCTTGAAGCCTTCGCTGTCTACCGGGTTGACGCCATTGGCCAGAAGAACGTGTTCCAGAACCTGGCTCATGAAGTTTTCGTCGACCTTGGTCGCGGCGACAAAGGCGAACATCTCCGGCGGATTATGCAGTTTTTCAACCGCGGCCAGGATGTTGTCATAGCTGTTGGGTGCCGCCAGGCCATTCTCTTCGAAAAGGTCTTTGCGGTAGACGACCATCTGCGTCCAGCCATCAACCGGAACGGAGGCAATGCCGTCTTCGACCGCCGCCATGGCGATGGCACCCGGTGCAAAGGTACCGGTGCCGAGGGCTTCGACAACTTCCGTTGCCGCTTCGGTGTCCAGAATGCCGGCTTCCGCCCAGGGCAGCGCGTATTGCAGGGTGTGATAGATCACGTCCGGCAGATCGCCCGCCGCAAAGGCAGCCGTTGCCCGGGTACCGAGCTCGGATTCGCTGACCGGAATGACGTTCACTTCAATGCCGGTCTTGTCTTTGAACGCGGCGGCCATTTCTTCCTGTTTGGCAAGCCGCTCTGGCTGCTCTTCCGTTGTCCAGAACCGCAGCGTATCTGCTTCGGCCGCTGTCAGACCGAATGCGAGCATGCCCGCGATGGTCGAGGCCAGCAAGGTAGTCCTCCCAAACATTTTACTCTCCCTTATTGCCAGAATGTGGCTGTTGGTTCAGCCGGTCCCGGAGCGCTTCGGCAAGCGCCTCCGGCGTCATGGACGGCGCGCCGTCGGACGCGCGCCGGATCAGGTTCGCTTTCGCAAGCGCCTGCAAACTCGTTGGAGGTGTTCCGTCCAGAATATCGATCAGCATGCGCGCGACCCGGCCGCCCGCCATCTGCGCGCTCTGGGAAAAAGTCGTCAGCGGCGGATCCAGATATTCGCCGACAGGCAGGCCGTCATACCCGATCACCGTGACATCCGTGCCCACTCTCAAACCGTAGTCCCGGCAGTACTGCACAGCGCCGATGGCAAGTGCGTCGGTGGCGCACAACAAGGCCGTCGGCGGCCGGTCGAGGCAAAGCAGGGCTTGAGCTCCGGCAAAGCCGCCTTTCTCGCTCAAGGTCTGCAGGCTCTCCAGAACGGGGTCATGCGGCACGCCAAGTGCGTCCAGTCCCTGCCGGTAACCTTCGCGCCGTTGAAGGGCGAAGTTCAGTTCGAGTGACCCGCCGAGGAACCCGATCCGTTCATGGCCGAGACTGTAGATATGGCGCACGCCATCGGCAAAGGCCGCCACGTTGTCGATATCGAACCAGGCGTAACCGGAGGGATCGGCCGTTCGGCCATGGGCGACGAACGGGAATTTCCTCTCCAGCAGATACGCGATCCGCGGATCGTCGACTTCGGTGCGCGTGATGATGAACCCGTCTACCTTGCGCCGCGCGATCAGCCGCTGCACGGTTTCGATCATGTGCTCGCGGGAATGGCCGGTGGTCACAAGAAGATCGAGCCCCAGCTCGTCAAGGGCTCTGGCAATGCCGTCGATGAATTCCGACAAGAACGGATCCGCGCCGCTGCCGTGACCGACAGGGATCACAATGCCAAGCGTATCCTGCCTCCCGCGTTTCAGGTTCCGGGCGGTCGCCGAGGGTTGATAGCCGAGATCCTGCACAGCCTTCAAAATGCGTTTGCGGGTCGCTTCGGAAATGTCGGTATAGTTGTTGAGGACACGCGAAACGGTTCCCTTGGCGACGCCGACGTGGCGCGCCACATCGTCAATTGTGACGGAACCGCGTAACCGCGACATTGAACCTCCCCGAGGACCCGATCGGCCCCTGCACCTTGTTCCGCGGCGCCAGGTTTAGAATCCTGGCTCCGCAGCCTTATTGATAAAAAAGACTTACAAAACCGATTTTGTAAGTCAACAAAATCGGTTTTGGTGCCGTAGAAAAACTTTTTCGCACAGCGGGAAGATGCTGACTTCGCAACAAAACATTGCACCTGAAAGTTTCGGACGGACGGCAATGCTCACCGGGAAATGTCG
>JBNLAU010000025.1:0-8208 GCA_050302295.1 Roseibium sp.
ATCCGCTGATTTTGACACCTTCAGAATATGATACCCAATTTGCAAATCGGATCAGATCGAACAAGGCGGTATGTGCGGAAGCATTTTTCCAATGCCCTAATGTCGGATACGAAATGGCGCAAGTTAATCTCTTCATTGGACGAAGCAGATATCGGCGTTGAACAGATCATTGTGAAATTTGTAGATACTGCTGATTCACACACTATCCGAATGCCAAGAAATGCGGATCTCCACCCGCCCAGGCCCTTCATAGATACTATCGAATTCGGACTGATAGAAACCTGCGCCATCGAGTGGATCGAAATTCCCGAGAAGACAGAGCCCCGTATCGATGGTGTGCCTGCATCAGCGAAAAGGCAGGACATTGAGGCGGCTCGTGCAACAATCGCTAAATTGGGAAAGTATCCCATCGAGGATTCAGAGGGCGGATTGAAGATACTTGGCTACATCAGATGACTTCTGATTGAGTTGGCTCTAGCTACTACATAGCTGCCATCGGGCTCTAAGATCCTCCAACACTCCGGGAGCAGTTATGGCCCGCGCGGGGAGGAATGTTTGGTCGATACGAAGAAACTCAATGAGCTGTTCTGGTGGATGCTGGATGGCGCGCGGCCGAGTGCGGATGCGCGTGAGATCGTGGCCGGGATTTGCGACAGGCTGCTTGGGGCCGGTGTTCCCATCGAACGCTTTGCGCTGTTTATCTATACACTCCACCCAAACCTGCAGGGGCGGCGGTTCCGCTGGCTGATCGGGGAGGGTGTTGATCAGACCGATGCCGATCTGACCGCATTCGACGGAGCTGAATATCACGACAATCCGCTGCCGACGGTTCTGAAAACCGGCAAGATGTTGCGGCGGAAGCTTTGCGATCCGGATTGCCCGGAAGATTATCTGATCGTGAAGCAGTTCCGGGACGAAGGTGTCACGGACTATTTGGTTCAGCCGCTGTTTTTCACCACCGGAGAAACTCATCTGGTGAGCTGGGCGACAAAGGCGGAAGGCGGTTTCGATGACGATATGATGGCCGCGCTGGAGAAGATCCGCCTGCCGCTCGCCCGCCTTGCCGAAACCTATATGCTGCGCCTCAACGCCGCCAATCTTCTGTCCGCCTATGTCGGCCGGGACAGCGGCTTCCGGATCCTGTCGGGCCGGGTACATCGGGGCGATATAGAGGACATAACCGCCTGTGTCGTCTTCGCCGATCTTGTCGGCTTCACCCGATTTTCCAATGCCGCTTCGGCCGAAGAGGTGCTCGCCCGCCTGAACCGGTTTTACGATTGTGTTGTGCCCCCGATTGTCGCACGCGGCGGCGAGGTTCTGAAATTCATGGGCGACGGGCTGCTGGCCATTTTTCCCATATCTGAGGAACTGGACGAAAAAGCCGCGTGTCAGGCAGCATTGGATGCGTTGAGTGAGGCATCCGGCGGAGAATGGGAGCCCGTCTTTGCGGAAGATGCGCCGCCGTTCCGGGCCGCGGTGCACATCGGGCCGCTGCAATATGGCAACATCGGAGCCTCGGACCGGCTCGATTTCACGGCTATCGGACCTACGGTCAATCTGGCGGCGCGGCTGTTGTCTTCTGCGGTGCTGGTCAACGGGCAGACGGTCGTTTCGGAAAAGGTGGCCGATGTTGCCGGCTTGCCGGGAACCGGGACCGAAGCTCCGCATTTTGAATTGAAGGGATTTGAAAAGACCCAAGCCATTGTCACGGTCAGGGAAATGCCGAAAGACTGACAATTCAACCTGCGCCGGTTGCGGATATCGGTGCGAACCAGCTTCCCATTTTTTCAAGAACCGGCTACATCCCCGCCTCATGAGCAAGAACGCAAAAATCAGAGAAGAAGCCAGGGCAGTTACGGCGCGGCCGCCGGCGGTGATCCTGTGCGAGCCGCAGCTCGGTGAAAATATCGGCACGGCCGCGCGGGCGATGGCGAATTTCGGGTTGGTGGACCTCAGGATCGTCAATCCGCGTGACGGCTGGCCGAGCGAAAAGGCGCGCGCTGCTGCCAGCCGGGCGGATCATGTCATCGACAAGGTTCAGGTTTTCGACAGCGTTGAGGCGGCGATTGCCGATCTGCAATTCGTCTATGCCACGACAGCCAGATCACGCGAAGTGCCCAAGCCCGTGCGCGGTCCGGATGAAGCGGCTCAGAAAACCGTGGCATTGGGGGAAAAGGGCCACGCGACCGGTTATCTTTTCGGGCGCGAGCGCTGGGGCCTGAACAATGAGGAAGTGGCCCTGGCCGATGAAATCGTCACGCTGCCGGTCGATCCGGATTTCGCATCGCTGAATATCGCCCAGGCCGTGCTGGTTTGTTCCTATGAGTGGCGCAAAACAGCAACCTCAGGCGCGCTGCCGTTCATTCTGTCGGAGGAAGATCATCCGCCGGCGCCAAAGGATGATGTGCTGCGCTTTTTCGAGCATCTGGAAGGGGCGCTGGACAATGCCACTTTCTTCCGCCCACCTGAACGGCGCCCGCATATGGTGCGTACGCTCCGCAACATCTTTCAGAAAGCCGAGTTGACCGAACAGGAGGTCCGGGCGCTGCGCGGCGTCGTGGCTTCCCTGGAAAAACGCCAGACCCGGCCGCGGAAAGATCGCGGCGAACCCGGCTCTGAAGAGTGAGGCGCCCGTGGGGTCCAAAAGACCGGTTCTGATCTTCGATTCAGGTCTTGGCGGGCTCACGGTTCTGCGCGAGGCGCGGTATCTGTTGCCTTACGAGCCTTTGCTCTATGTGGCTGACGATGCCGCCTTTCCGATTGGCCGTTGGCCGGAAGCGGATCTGACGGCCCGAATTCTGGCGCTTTTTGAAGAGCTGATTGCGGTTCACCGGCCCAAGGCCGTTGTTATCGCCTGCAACACTGCCTTCACGCTTGCCGGACGTGAACTGCGCGAGGCGCATCCGGATGTGCCGTTTGTCGGCACCGTTCCGGCAATCAAGCCGGCAGCGGAGCGCACCTCCTCGGGTCTCATATCGGTGCTGGCAACCCCCGGCACTGTCCGCAGAACCTATACAAGAAGCCTGATCGACAGTTTTGCCAGCCAGTGCCACGTGCGCCTGGTCGGTTCGGACCAGCTTGCCGAGCTTGCCGAAAAGCATCTGCGCGGCGAGACCGTGGGCGACGAAGAGCTTCTCAAGGAAATCGCCGGCTGCTTTCTTGAGCGGAACGCCAAACGCACTGATATCGTCGTTCTGGCCTGCACGCATTATCCGTTTCTGGCGAACCGTTTCCGCAAGATCGCGCCCTGGCCGGTCGACTGGCTCGACCCTGCCGAGGCCATTGCCCGTCAGCTTGTCCGGGTTCTGGGGGACACCGCTGCCCAGGCGCCAGCCGGTGTGCCGGACCATGCGATCTTCACCTCGAAGCCGACAGATCCGGCCCTTGTGCGTCTGCTTGCAGGGTTTGGACTGATCCTGGAAAAAAATTAAAAGGCAATGGCGACGGCAATTTCGCCTCTTTCAGCGGCGAGGGCATTGCCAGCAACACACCTGTCAGAAACGAGATGGAGCGGCGCTTGAGCGTCAGCCCTCGATGGATTTGACGGCGAGGCCGTCGTCGGACCGCTTGGCGGCGCGCTTAAGCTCCATGATCTCGTCATTCAGCATGTCCGTATGCACCGTGGTGCCGCTGTGCAGGCTCAGGATGGAAATGGAACAACGCAGGAGCGGGAACTGACGGGTGGTGCCGAAGCGGTCCTGGGCTTCAATAAAGCCGCGTTCGCGGTGTTCGGGCTCATAAAAGCTTTCGACATCCAGGCAGAAGGCGCGTTTCAGCGCCAGCATGCGCGCCGCGACATCCGTCTGGTCCGTGCCTTGGAAGCCGACGAAGAAGTCGTCGCCGCCCAGATGCCCGAGGAAGGTGCTGGAGCCGGAAACGTGGCGTTGCAGCAGTTCGCCGAACAGGATGATGGCCCGGTCGCCCTGGCGGTAGCCGTAAGTGTCGTTGAACGGTTTGAAATTGTCGAAGTCCAGGTAACAGAGATGCCGCTCCACGCTGCCCTTGCGGGCAGATTCTGAAATGA
Source organism: Roseibium sp. (assembly GCA_050302295.1). GTDB lineage: Bacteria > Pseudomonadota > Alphaproteobacteria > Rhizobiales > Stappiaceae > Roseibium. Next base: position 4,025 of record JBNLAU010000025.1, read on the forward strand.
ACTTCGTAATCGCACCGTTGCCCGGCAGACGGGTCAGCGGGTTCTGGTCCTGGGCTTCCTGCAAGCGTTTTTCGTGAATGATTTTCAGCAGCGACGTTGCCGACAGAAATCCGGAATAGCGGAAGTTCTCGGTGATGATGATCCCGTCGGAGTTGATGGAGGACGCAAAGGTCACAAGCAGCATGTCGGCGTTGGAATTGATGTCGGCAATCGGGCAGCCACGCACGAAGGAGCGCAGCGGAAAATCGAGCGCCGCCCTGGCCTCCCGGCTGTCCGAACCACTTGAATAGAGGTAGGCCTTCAGGTCCCGTTCGTGGATCAGGCCGCGCGGTTCGTTGTTGGCATCCAGGACCGGGATCACGCTGGCTTCCTGGTTGTGCACCACCATGTCGATCAGCTCGTTCATGGAGGCATCGAACCGGATGGTCGGCAGGTTCAGGAGTTCATTACGGATGCGGTCCTGCTCCTCCCGCCGCTTGCGGCCGATGCCGGGGGCCCGGACGTGCTCGTAGAAGAGCTTGGCGCCGGTGGCCTTCTGAAGGGGCTTTGCAACGAAAGAGCCCTGGATCAGGTCGCAGCCCGCGTCCCGGCAAGCCTTGAATTCCCGCTCAGTCTCGACGCCTTCGGCAATCACACGCGCACCAAGCACATGGGCCAGATTGGCAACTGTGGTGACAAACAGTTTGCGCCGGGCGTCGCTATCGATGCCGTTCAGGAAAAACCTGTCGATCTTGACGTAGTCGGGTGACATGTCGTGCAGGAGACGCAGTTCCGAGGAGCCACGGCCGAAATCGTCCAGGGCAACCAGGAAGCCGAGCTGGCGAATATCATTGATGGCGTGGTGCGTCAGGTCCGTAAAGGTTTGCTGATGGCGCTCTGAAAATTCCAGGCAGATCTGATTGGTATTCAATCCGGTTTCGGCAACGATATTGCTGAGGAGCAGGCGCGGGTCGTTCTCCACGCCGAAGTCCCGTCCGTCCAGCTTGAAATAGAGTTTGGTACCCTCAGCGATCCGCAGCTTCCTGAAGCGCATCAGCGCTTTGCGGAAAAGCTCTGTTTCCAGCTGTGGCAGATATCCGTCTGCATGCGCCTGATCGATCAGGCTGTGCGGTGACGCTGCTTCGGCGAGATCGCAATTGCGGATCTGGGCTTCATATCCATAGACAACGCCTGTTCCGATATCAGCAACGGGCTGCAGGGCATAATCCAAAGCGCCCAGCACCAGGTCGTGCTTCTGGCAAAGCTCATCTGAGCTTTCCAGACCCACCTGCCGGACTGATTGACGATTCGGTGCCATGCTTGATCCTATACCCTAGGTCCCGCCTCAAAGATTAACGTAGCTGATGGAGTCACAGATTTGCGCTGCTATTGGTATTGTTCGGTATGGTTGTAACAGCGATTGCATTGTGAAAAGCTGCAATTAAAATTTCCTAAATGTATGCATTAATTTTCGCGTTTTGTGCACGTAAGGTCAGGAAAGATTTCATCCAACGTGTTTCGCGGGTGAAACACTGTATGATTGCCCTACAAATTCAGGGAAATTTGCCTGTTTTTGGAGTGCCTGCCCGGGTGCTCATTGACAATAACCCGTGCGGCTTGTATGTCCGCGCGGTCCGGCGGGTTCTGGCCTTCCGGATCTACGCACCCGTGGGCATCCGGCCGGCGCCGTCTAGCTGGGTCCCTGTCGGTCCTTAGAGTCCGTTTTTGGACTTCAAGGATAAAGGAGGGCGCGTTTCCTTTTTAGAACTACAACGCGAATTCAAAGGAAACCGCGATGTCAAAGCGCCACAGCGTTAAGTACAAAATCGACCGCCGGATGGGCGAAAACATCTGGGGTCGTCCGAAGAGCCCGGCCAACAAGCGTGAATACGGCCCGGGTCAGCACGGCCAGCGCCGTAAAGGCAAACTGTCTGACTTCGGTATTCAGCTCCGCGCCAAGCAGAAGCTGAAAGGCTACTACGGAAACATCTCCGAAAAGCAGTTCCGCAAGGTTTATGCAGAAGCGTCCCGTCTGAAGGGTGACACTTCCGAGAACCTGATCGGTATTCTGGAGCGCCGTCTCGACGCGATCATCTACCGTGCCAAGTTCGTTCCGACCGTTTTTGCTGCCCGTCAGTTCATCAACCACGGTCACATCAAGGTCAACGGCAAGCGCGTCAACATTCCGAGCTACCAGCTGCGTCCGGGCGATGTGGTTGAAGTTCGTGAAAAGTCCAAGCAGCTCGCTCTGGTTCTGGAAGCCGTTCAGTCCGCCGAGCGTGACGTACCGGACTATGTCGACGTCGACCACAACAAGATGACCGCGACCTACAACCGGATCCCGGGTTTCTCCGATGTACCGTACCCGGTACAGATGGAACCGAACCTGGTCGTCGAGTTCTATTCGCGGTAATTGCCGCCAAATACGAATTTCAGGTTGCCGGAAGGGCTCGCTGCAAAGCGGGCCCTTTCTTTTTGGCGCTTTCCCGCAAAACGCTTCAAAATGATTTCAATGGGGCCGGTCCGCAGGTTCGTTCGTGTTTATTGTGAGCGGCACTACTCCTTCGGTATGTAATCCTGCAGGTCGTGTTCGATGCGGCGCAGCTCCTCGATCGCCTCGCGGATGCGACGCCGGTTTGGAATGTTGACGGCGACATGCTTGCCGACGCGGGTCATGGGCCCGTTTCCGTCCTGAACGTCCTTCAGGCCGTTGAGGCGATAGCAGTCCACCGGCCTGGCGAATCCCTTGAGATGCATGGCCTCCATACGGTCGCAATCGGCGATGTCCTCGAGCAATGTGTGCGTGGATTCGCTGATGAGAATGGTATCGGCCTCTGCGGCTGCCTGAAGCCGGGAGGCAAGGTTCACCGTGCTACCCAGAACCGTATATTCCAGCCGTGTTTCTGATCCGAAGTTGCCAACCGTGCAGTAGCCGCTGCTGATCCCCATCCGAACCCTGAGCGGATGGGAAATCCCCTTTTCGTGCAGGACTTGCTCCAGCTCCCGCACACGCTCCTGCATGCGCAGGGCCATGCGCACGCATTTCAGCGCATCGTTGCGATCTCCCTCGGTCGCCGGGTCGCCGAAAAACACGAGGATCGCGTCGCCGATAAACTTGTCGATGGTGCCTCCATATTCGATGGCAATATCGGACATCTCGCTGAGATAGGTATTTATCAGGAACGCCAGACGCTCAGGATCGATCTCGTCACTCAGATCGGTGAAGCCTTCTATATCGGAGAAGAACACGGTGAGATTCTTGCGTGCCGGCGGGGCGACCGCCTGGTCTCCGCCTGAGAAGATCGAACCGTAGATTTGCGGAGACAGGTATTTGGCAAGCCGATCGGCAATCCGTTCCAGTTGCCGGGTCTTCGCCTCGATCAGTTCGCGGTCATGCAGCTTCTCTTCCAGCAGCTGCTCGCGTTCGCGCCGCAATTCCCACTCGGCTGTGCGATCGACAAATTGTCCCTGAACGCCATTGAGGTAGGAGAAATTGTTGTCCTTTGTGTAAGTCGACATCAGTGAGAACACGCGATCCTCGCCACCGATACGGATCGGGATGTGCGGAATGAGCACGCGGCCGCTTTGTTCAAGCTGTTTGGAAAAGGATTCGATATATTTTGCTTCGATGCCGAGCTGTTCGAGCACATCCGTCAGATGCGCGTTGGCGACGTTGCCAAGAACCGGAAAGAAAGAACTGAAATTGTCATTGACCTTGAGAATGCGAAGGTCGTGGTCGGCGAAATAACAAGCGGTAATCGCGTTGCGGAAATTAAAGAAACTTATGTCCAAAATATTTGAACGGTTGAACATGTCCTCGAGATTCAGCATGGTCAGCTCCATCTCAGCGGCGTGTGCCATTACATGGAATTATCCTAACACAGGCAGCGCCGGCCCGATCACTGTACTTCATCTCTCCGCAAGGCAAGCTGAACACTCACTACCAATCGGCGCGTTTTAAGCGAGGAATGATGTGAGGCTGTCAGAAAGCAATCTCGCGCCGGTCAGTGACAGGAAAGGGCAGGCGGCAATCTCCTGAGGGCGCCGGCCGCCTTTCACCTTGGCGGATCGGCTGCAATCCGCTAAATCAGCGCCAACCGGACAAACGCATCGACACCCAGGGCCGCAGACATGAACGACATTGCCGACAGCACCGACACGGACGTTCCCGCGCTTCTGCGCAAGGCGCCATCCAGTGTTGAATT
>JBNLAU010000026.1:0-4413 GCA_050302295.1 Roseibium sp.
GAACACGAAACGTGCCGCCATTGCCGAAAGCCTTGGAGTGCGCTTTGCCCTGCCGGAAGATGCCCCGGTCGATCAGGACCTGGTCTTTCACACCAGCGCGTCGTCCGCGGGGCTCGCTACGGCGCTGACGTGCGCAGGGGACGGAACCTCGATTATCGAGTTGAGCTGGTACGGTTCCAAAGACGTGCAGGTTCCGCTTGGGGCGGATTTCCATTGCCGACGGTTGAAGCTGATCTCCAGCCAGGTGGGCACTATTCCGGTGGAGCGCCAGGCGCGCTGGACATACCGCCGCCGTCTGGAAACTGCTCTGTCGCTACTTGAAGATCCTGCTCTCGACCGGTTGATCAGCCATCGGGTGCCGTTTGACGACCTGCCGGTACGACTTCCCGATTTATTGAACAAGACGTCAGATGTGCTGGCTGCGCTTGTCGTTTATGACCGGGCGCAGGCGTAATTCTGCCCGACCGCATTCCCTAGAGATTTCAGGAAGATAGAAATGTTTGCAGTTGAAGTTCGCGACCACGTCATGATTGCCCATTCCTTCAGGGGCGAATTGTTCGGCCCTGCACAGGCCCTGCATGGAGCAACGTTTGTCATTGATGCTGCGTTCCTGGCCGAAACTCTCGATGAAAACGGCGTGGTCATCGATATCGGCCGGGCGCATGAAGCGCTGAAGGAAGTTCTGCAGCCGCTGAACTACAAGAACCTGGACGATGTTCCGGAATTCGCAGGTGTGAACACCACGACCGAATTCCTGACCAAACATATTCATGACCATCCGGCAGGCGCGGCGCGGGACAACCGGCTGGGACGGCCCGGCTCGGAACTCGATGCCATCCGGGTAGCGATTTCCGAATCCCATGTCGCCCGGGCCTGGTACGAAGCCAAAGTCTGACCGGGCATGAAGATGCTCTACTTTGCCTATCCGGGCGATCTGGAAACACCGACGGGCGGTTACGGTTATGACCGGCGGATCATCGCCGGCTTGCGCAATTCGGGCTGGCAGGTTGAGCTGGAGCCCCTCGGCGACGGCTTTCCGTTTCCCGACAGCGGCACACTGGCGGTCGCGCGGCAACGGCTTGAAAGCCTTCCCTCAGGCGGTCTGGTCGTTGTGGACGGGCTTGCGTTCGGTGCCATGGCGGCTGCAGCGGGTGCCTTGGCCGGCCGCTTGCAGCTGGTCGCGCTGGTGCATCACCCGCTCTGCCTGGAAAACGGCCTCACCGCCGCTCAGGCAAATGACTTGAGGCAAAGTGAAAACAGCGCCCTGGCGCATGTGAGGCATGTGATCGTCACCAGTCCGGCAACGAAGGAACAGGTGGCCGGTCTTTTTGATGTGGCGGCAGAAAAGGTCAGCGTAATTCTGCCCGGAACGGACGTGCCGGAGCTTCGTCCGCACCCGCCCTCCGACACACTGCGTCTGCTTTCGGTTGGCACGCTGGTGCCCCGCAAGGGCTATGACATCCTGCTTGATGCATTGGCCGGCCTGAAACATATGGACTGGCGCCTGGATGTCGTTGGCGGCCAGGATGCCGACCCGCAATGCGCAAGCTCCCTGCAGGCACAGGCAACCCGGTTGGAGCTCTCCGGCCGTGTCCAATTTCACGGTGCCGCGCCGGCCGGGCAACTTGAAGCATATTACCGGAACGCGGATATCTTTGTGCTCGCAAGCCGCTATGAAGGCTACGGCATGGCCTTTGCCGAAGCCATGGCACATGGCCTGCCCGTGATCGGTAGCGGTGAGGGGGCTGTCCGCGAAACGTTGCCGGAAGGTGCGGCGATCTATTGTCCGGCGGAGGATGCTGTGTCTCTGCAAACCGCCCTCGAAGGGCTGATGAATGACCCGGACCGGCGCATTGCCTTGGCTGCAGCCGCGCGCAAGGCGGCGGAGAGCTTCCCGGACTGGCAGGCTGCGTCCGCTCAATTTGCACATATTCTGCAGGAGGTGTCCGCATGAGCGGGTTTTCGTCTCATTGGCTTGCCTTGCGCGAGCCGCTTGATCTGGAGGCCAGGAACGCCGAGGTCGAAAACGCGTTTTTCGGGCAGCTCCCGGCCGGACCTGTACGCCTTCTGGATCTGGCCAGCGGCGCCGGGTCGACGGTTGCGGCTCTTGCGGGAAACCTGTCTGCTCCGGTGGACTGGCAACTGACGGATTATGATTCGGCTCTCCTGAACGTTGCCAACGAGCGCTGGCTGGGACGTGTCTCAACGAGGCAGGTCGATCTTCAAAGGGATCTGGAGCAACTCTCTCTTGCCGATGTCGACGCGGTGACCACGTCCGCCTTTCTGGATCTGGTGTCAGAAGCTTTTCTCGAACGCCTGGTCGCGCAAATCACCAAGGCGCAAAAGCCGTTTCTGGCAAGCCTGACATACGACGGGCGAACGGAATTCAATCCCTCCCATACGATGGATGCAACATTGTGCACGGCGCTGAACAGCCATCAGCGCACCGACAAAGGCTTCGGTCCAGCGTTGGGGCCTGAGGCGGCTGACCGCGCAATGGCTCTGTTTGAAGCCAAAGGCTACCGGGTCGTTCAGGGCCGCTCCGACTGGCGCGCTGGCCCTGCGTCAAATGCGTTTCAGCTTGAATTCCTAAGCGGTTGGGTCCGTGTCGGAAGGGAATTGCAGCTGGATGCAAGTCAACTGGCAGACTGGTGGCGGGATCGGCAGGAAAAAATCCAGGCAGGCAGTCTCAATATTCTGGTTGGCCACCTGGACTTCGTGGCCTTCCCCGCACGCCCTTGAGCTTTGGTCCGTGCCTTGGCATCGCTGATGTATTTGACAGAACAGTTGTTCTGGCCACAGTCTCATGTGAGGAACTGGGCGCAGTGTGAAGTTCAGGTGGGAGAGGAGAGGGCTCAATGGCCGATAATTCGGAACGCTATAGCTTGATTGCACGGAGTATTCACTGGCTGACGGCGCTGTTGGTCCTGTGCATGGTGCCTGCCGGGCTCGTGATGATCCGCATCGACAGCGGTTCGCTGCAAAACCAGCTATTCGACTTTCACCGGTCCGTTGGTGTGACGCTGATGGTTCTGACTGTCCTCCGCCTGCTTTATCGCCTCACCCACAAGCCCGCGCCGTTGCCTGAAGACATGCCGGTATGGCAGGTCTGGGCAGCCAGGGCGACCCACGTGTTTCTGTACGGGTTCCTGTTGGTCAATCCCTTTGTCGGCTGGGTCGCCACATCTGCTTATGGCGCTGCCATTTCCGTCTTCGGCCTGTTCACCATGCCGGCAATTGTCGCCAAGGACCGCGCGCTCGCTGACCAGCTTTTCTCAGTTCACATGGCTCTGGGGCTTTTGTTCACAGCGGCCGTCTTGTTGCACATCGGCGCGGCACTCTATCACGGCATCATTCGCAAGGATGGCGTACTGAGCCGTATGGCGTAATTTGCTGCGCGAATTTCCGTTGCGGCAATTGATGGGCGTTGTAATCTTCAGAAAGGATTAACTTAACAAAATTGATCATTTCCGTTTTGTAATTTTTTACCATGCCCTTTAAGCGCAGTTTATTCTTTTTTGTAATAAATAGCGGGCCAGAAGTCAGGTAACGGTTCCAGAGGGAGCCGGCAAGTAAGTGGCAAGGATTAACATGAAACAGACAATTCGGACCCTTTTGTCAAAGCACGGCAACTTGCCGGTCGCTATCGAAACCGTGGCTGACGGTGCGGACCTTTACGATGCCGGCCTTTCTTCCTTTGCGTCCGTGCAGGTAATGCTGGCGCTGGAGGAAGAGTTTGACATCGAGTTTCCGGAGCATTTGCTGAACCGCAAATCCTTCTCCTCCGTTGACGCGATCGAGGCTGCTCTGGCCGAGATTCTTGAAGAACAGGCGGCCTGACCCATGACCGCTGCTGCCAAGATCATGGCCCTTGGGGGGCTGAGTGAACGCGCGAAACGTGCGGCCAAGACCGCTGCCGAATTTGCCGATCAGGTTGACGTCGAAGGCCGTTTTCCGTCCGAGGGCATGGAAGCTCTGAAAGCCGAACGCCTGATGGGCATCATGATCCGGCCGGAACTGGGCGGGGAAGCCGCAAGTATCACGGAAATCGCCGATATCTGCGCGATTCTGGGCCAGGCCTGCGCCGCGACCGCAATGACCTATGCGATGCACCAGATCCAGATCGCCAGCCTGTCGGATTATGCCGCCGGCAGCGCCTGGCACGAAGCGTTCCAGAAGCGGATCTGCGACGAGCAGCTTTTGATCGCCTCGGCAACCAGCGAGGCGGGCATCGGCGGCAATCTGCGCAATTCGCTGTGCGCGATCGAGGTCGATGGCGATACCGCGCGCCTGACCAAGGACGCGACGGTGATTTCCTACGGCGCCGACGCCGACGCCATCATGGTCACCTCCCGCCGTCATCCTGACGCGGCGCATTCCGACCAGATTGCAACGATATTCCTGAAAGACCAG
>JBNLAU010000027.1:0-12767 GCA_050302295.1 Roseibium sp.
TTCAAAAGGTTATGCTGTGCATAGCCTGTGACCGGCGATTGAACTCCGGTTTGTCGGAGTGTGGACGGCGACCTAAACCATCAAGCTTTCCAGAATGTGCCGTTTCTTCCCGGAAACCTCTAAGGGTCGCCGGGTTTCACGGTCCACATGAACGTGAACGAAGCGGCCGTGAGCCGCTGTTTGCAAAGCTTCGCCGGAAAACAGGCCAACGCGAAAAACCACAGAGCTTGAGCCGAGTTTTTCGATCCTGAGACCTGCGGAAATCACGTCCGGGAATGTCAGTTCGGCAAAGTAGTGACAGCCGGTTTCGACCACGAGGAAGATTTCAGAACTGTTTGCCGGGTCAAGAAGTCCGTTGGCCATGTACCAGCTGTTTACTGCCGTATCGAAGAAGCTCAAATACTGCACGTTGTTGACGTGGCCATAGATGTCCACATCCATCCACCGGGTGGGGATTTGTTGAAAAACTTTAAATTCGGGGCGGTTTAAAGGTGTAGGGCGGACAGACTGTGGACGAGACTTGGAAATCATAGGGCGGCCCGGTAAATTTCAAGGGCATCGGCTTCACCGAGATTGCGCGGATTGTTGACCAGTAATCGGGTTTGTTTCATGGCGTCTGCGGCCATTTTTGGCAGATCCGCTTCGCTGATACCAACGTCGCGCAGCCGCGTTTGAAGCCCCAGACCGGCAGAAAGAGCAGCCACGCGCTCCGCGAAAAGGTGAGCGCGTTCCTGAGGGTCGCTTGTCCCTGACAGATCCGGGAAGAGCACCGGAGCAATCTCTGCGTAAGTATCTGCTGCAACGGAATTATTGAACTTCAGAACATGCGGCAGAACCAGAGCGTTGGAAAGACCGTGGGGAACGTGAAACGTTCCGCCGATGGGATAGGCAAGAGCATGGACGGCCGCGACCGGGGAATTGGCGAAGGCCATACCCGCAAGCATGGACCCGAGCAGCATGCCGCCTCGGGCATCTTCGTCACCGGGGGAAAACACCGCCCGTTCGACATTGGCGCCCAGGAGCTTGAGGGCCTCGATGCTGAGAGTTCTGGAAACAGGATTGTTGTTGGCTGACTTCGAGGCATAAGACTCGATCGCGTGTACCATGGCATCAATGCCTGTCGCCGCTGTGACAGGGGCGGGGAGCCCCAAGGTCAGCAGGGGATCGAGAACGGCAAGGTCCGGAAGCAAAAGAGGCGAGACAACGCCGCGTTTTTCCTCTACACCCACGGTGATGATGGAAATGGGTGTCACTTCCGATCCGGTTCCGGCCGTCGTCGGGATCAGAACAAGAGGCAGGCGTGGCCCCTTTGCATTGCCGATCCCCCAGGCCTCGTCCAGGTCTTCTCCGCTTTTCGCCAGCAGTGCAACGAGTTTGGCAACGTCGAGGGACGACCCGCCGCCAAAACCGATGATCGATGTCGCCTGATGGGCCTTTGCCGCTTCGACAGCCTGATCCAACAGCGCTCTTGGCGGATCGGCGACAACATCCGCGAACCGCTCGACATGATAGCCGGCCTCGCGAAGAGCTGTCTCGCAGGGGTGTTGCAGTCCCAGAGAGACGATGCCGGGGTCTGTCACGAGAAAAGGGCGGGGCCCGAGAAAGAAGGCGGCGTGATCGGTAAGCCGCGACGCGGAACCGTTTTCAAAAACGACGCGCTGACTTGTATTGAAGGTGAATGCCCCGATCATGTGTTCCCTCCGGCTGGTTTGTCCCAGAGTGCCCGCAAAAGACATGGTTCGTCGAGAGGGAAAGGATCAGACTTTGGTGGCCGGGGCACATCCATTGACTGTTGGGTCACTGGATGGATGTGCTCCGGGATCTCAACCGTGCATCTTCGCCCCCTTGGAAATCTTGTCGGCGACCTTCCTGTCCGCGTGGAAGGCGACACCGACCACTTTGGCGTCCTCGGGACGGAATTTGCCGAAAATCTCCCGATTGGCCGTATCGTGTCCGGTTTTGAACATCTCTTCGACATAGAGACTTGCAGGAACGTCGCGTTGAAGTGTCCGCTGGTGGATTTTCGATATCGTGGCCGCATCGGCGCTCAGGATGATGATCGGCTGGACACTCATCGGATGATAGACATTGCCCGCCGCATCGCGATAAGTCTCACCGATGATGCCCGGCCTTGCGGCCGCGACACCTGTCGACAGGAACGCCGTCACATTCAGCTTTTGCCAGACGGCAAGGTCCTCGCGGACAACAATGACGAATTTGGTATCGAACATGAACGTCAACTCCATACGTGGCTTTCAAGGGGATCAGTGGGGAGAAGACATACTTTCCGCGGGAGAGGGCGGTCTTGAACGTTTGTGCAAACCGGTGGCTGATGGCATCTGCGTGTCGCCTGCCGAAGAGGGCATCGAACGGATCGAGGCGCGATTTCAGGGAAACGGTTTCGCGCCGCACCGCCATGATACCTATGCCATTGGATTGACGATGAGCGGTATTCAGACTTTCAGCTATCGCGGGGAGAAATGCGCCTCGTCGCCCGGCCAGGTGATCGTCATTCATCCGGACGAACTGCATGACGGCGGTGCCGGCACGGACGAAGGCCTGCGGTACCGGATGCTCTATGTCGCGCCGGAGCGGATTTCCGGGGCGTTGTCGGCGGCAGGCGGGTCCGGCTTGCCGTTTGTTCCGGCGCCCGTCGTTTCCGACCCCCGTTTCCGCGCAGACCTGACGGACGCCTTGTCGGACATCGGCGAGGAACTCGGTTCCCTGAAGCGCGATTGCCTGGTCGCGGATCTGGCGGACTGTTTGAGCCGGCATTCCGACCGGGGCGGATCCCCGGGCATCACGCTGAGCTGGCCCGACCTGAAACGGTGCGCGGAGTATCTGAGGGAGAATTGCGCGGACCAGGTGCGGATGAACCAGTTGGAGAGCCTGACGGATCTGGACCGGTTCACGCTGTCACGGCAGTTCAGGACGGTCTTCGGCACCAGTCCGCACCGGTACCTGGTGATGCGCCGGCTCGACCGTGCGAAAGCTGAACTCGGCGCCGGCGAAACGCTGGCGGATGCGGCGATTGCCAGCGGATTTGCCGACCAGAGCCATATGACGCGGCATTTCAAGAAGGCCTACGGCATGACACCGGGCCAATGGCGGCAGTTGGCAGGCCAGGGAAGCGATTAAGTCATTTATTTTTCAATGCCTTGTTACGGAGCCCCCCCTCTACGCTCTCATCCTGAGGAGCCGCGTCAGCGGCGTCTCGAAGGACCGGCTACAAGCACCGGAGCAAGCTGCCGGTCCTTCGAGACAGCGCTGCGCGCTTCCTCAGGATGAGGCTGTGAGAAGAGAACTGCCACGCCGTCAAACAAAAGCGATTACAGCTTGTTCGGCCCGAATTTGTTGGACCGAGGAAAACCTGTCGGCGGCAGGCGTCCGGCCTGGCCGCGTTCGCCGCGCCAGTCGGCAAGCTCGTCGAGCGACCGCGTGAAGCTGCGACCGGAACTGTCGGTCCAGGTAAGACCCGCTTCACCGCTGAAGACGCGGATATCGGCGATATTGCCGTCTCGGTAGCGCTGCAGGCGGACACCGCGGCCGCGGCCCATCTGGGGAACCTGCACGAGCGGGAAGACCAGCAGTTTGCGGTTTTCACCGATCACGGCCACATGATCCCCGGTCGCTTCCACGCAAAGCGCAGCCTCCGCTGGGGTCGTAAGGTTCAGGACCTGCTTGCCCTTGCGCGTATTGGCAATGACATCGTCCTCGCTGACGACAAACCCACGGGCCTCATTGCTGGAGAGCAGCAGGTTGCGGCCGGGTTTGTAGACAAAGGCGTTCACCACGTCCTGGGCTTCGTCCATTTCCACCATCAGGCGAACCGGTTCGCCGTGGCCGCGTCCGCCGGGCAGGCGGTCGGCGCCGAGAGTGAAGAACTTTCCGCCGGTGGAGAAGATCAGGATCTTGTCGGTCGTTTCCGCATGGAAGGACAGTTTCAGCTTGTCGCCCTGCTTGAAGGAGAGGCTCGACAGGTCGGCCTGATGCCCCTTCAGTGCCCGGATCCAGCCCTTTTCGGAAATGATGACCGTGATCGGCTCTTTTTCGATCATCGCCTGCTGGATGTCGACCAGATCGGCTTCCGGGGCTTCCGACTTGTCGGTGCGGCGCCGGCCAATCTCTGTCTCAGGCCCATAGACCTTGGAGATTTCGCTGATCTCTTTGGAGATTCTTGTCCACTGGCGGGCATCGGAATCGAGCAGTTTGGTGAGCTGATCCTTTTCCTCGGTGAGCTTGTCGTGTTCCTTGCGGATTTCCATCTCTTCCAGCTTGCGCAGGGAGCGCAGACGCATGTTCAAGATGGCTTCCGCCTGCACATCGGTCAGCTCGAAGGTCCGGATCAGTTCTGCCTTGGCATCGTCCTCTTCGCGGATGATGCGGATCACCTCGTCCAGGTTCAGATAGGCAATCAGATAGCCTTCCAGAACCTCCAGCCGGTGGTTGATCTGGCCAAGCCGGTATTCGGAGCGCCGGACCAGGACCACCTTGCGGTGATCGAGCCACTCGCGCAGCACCTGCTTCAGCCCCATCACCATGGGCACCTTGCCCATGGAGAGCACGTTCATGTTGAGCGAGAACCGGTTTTCCAGATCCGTCAGCTTGAAGAGGGATTCCATAAGAAGGTTCGCGTCGACATTGCGCGAACGCGGCACCAGAACGATGCGGATATCTTCGGCGGATTCGTCTCGGATATCGTCCAGAAGCGGCAGTTTGCGCGCTGTAAGAAGCTCGGCGATCTTCTCGATCAGGCGCGATTTTTGAACCTGATACGGGATTTCTGTGACAACGATAGCCCATTGACCGCGGCCGAGATCTTCCACTTCCCAGCGTGCGCGGACCCGGAAGCTGCCACGGCCGGTGGCATAGGCTTCGCGGATCGAGCCTTGATCGGACACCAGCAGGCCACCTGTGGGGAAATCCGGCCCCTTGATGAACTCCAGCAGCTCGTCGACTTCGGCCTTGGGATTCTTGATCAGATGCTGGCAGGCCTGGCCTAGCTCATAGGCGTTGTGCGGCGGAATGGAAGTCGCCATGCCGACCGCGATACCTGACGACCCATTACCCAGGAGATTGGGAAAACCGCCGGGCAGGACGATCGGTTCCTTGTCCTCGCCGTCGTATGTTTCGCGAAAATCGACTGCGTTCTCGTCAAGGCCGTCCAGCAGGCGCTTGGCCGTGTCGGTCATGCGGGCTTCGGTGTACCTCATGGCCGCAGCGTTATCGCCGTCCACATTGCCGAAGTTGCCCTGACCGTCGATCAGCGGATAGCGCTGCGCGAAATCCTGTGCAAGGCGCACAAGAGCGTCATAGACGGCCTGATCGCCATGCGGGTGATATTTACCGATGACGTCGCCGACAACGCGTGCGCACTTCTTGAAGCCCGCTCCCGGATCAAGCTTGAGCAGGCGCATGGCGTAAAGCAAGCGCCTGTGTACCGGTTTCAAACCATCGCGCACGTCGGGCAGGGCCCGGTGCATGATGGTCGACAGTGCATAGGCAAGATAGCGCTCTTCCAGCGCATCCTTCAGGCTGATGCCTTCAATGCCGCCGCTTGGCGGTGGTGTCGACTCTTTTCCCATAGCTGTTTGCTAGCGGTTTCGGGCATACGGCGCAATTCGCTTGTGGGCTCAAATGGCCGGGAACGGCTGATTTTCAACGGATTTCGCAAGGGGTGTGGGTTATTTTCCAGAACATTGGCACCGGATGAGCCTGACAAGCGAGATAATACCACCCGGCATGAGTTATGACTCATCTGATGGATCATATCGGTTTGCCGGCCAGGCGCGATGCGTAGCGCGATCGTCCGGTCGGACAAGCAGCGCAACGACGTCCGGCGGGCCGATATGTCCACCGGAGGCCGTGTTTTCGAAACGCCCGGACGGCGTCGCGCTTCTTGGCCGATGCCCCGCATCGACCTGCAAAACGCTTCTGGCCAAACGATCCGAAAACACGGTCAGATGGGTCATAACTCATGCCGGGTGGTATAAGCCGGCAGATACGGCCTGCGGGACCAGTCAACCCCGAATGGCATCTGATCCTGGTCTGCAAATCACCAATCTGAAAAGCATCGGTTCTTATTTGTTGCGGGTGGTATTACGAATCAGGGAAACCCGGCACAACTTGCAAATAGCTTTGAGAAGACTGACGGAGAAAACAAACGTATGGCATTGAAACGAAAGCGAATTGCGTTTTTCCTGGGAGCTGCCTTTCTGGTGGCCGCTCTTGCTTTTCTGTTTTCATGGAACGATTTCTTCATCCTGCGCATGAAGGCTTACAGCATGCCGGCTGGAAGCATGATGCCGACAATTCAGGTTGGCGATAACTTTATTGCCCGCCGGCATTTTCCAATATTCGGTGAAACCTATTCTCCTGTGGCAGGTGACGTTATTGTCTTCCGCACGCCGAATAATCCCGGAACCATCTATGTAGATCGGCTCATCGGTCTGCCGGGCGACAAGGTCCAGCTTGAGGGCGGCGTCGTGCATATCAACGGCAAACCGGTCAGGCGCGAACGTATGGACGACTTTACCGGACAAAATGCTGCCGGCGAGGTCCGGCAAACGCCCCGTTATCGGGAAACGCTTCCCGGCGGCCGCAGTTACGAGACCCTCGATCTGAAAGAAGATGCGCCCTTAGATGATACCCGCGAGTACGTGGTGCCGGACGGGCACCTTTTTGTACTCGGCGACAATCGTGACAATTCCGTGGATAGCAGGGTCTTGGGCCCCTTCGGTTATGTCCCGGTCGACTATGTAATCGGCGTCGTGGAACAGCTCTATTATTCGGGTGAAACAAGAGAATTTGTCTGGCGTCCGATTGATGCCGTGTCGGAATAGGTTCTGAATTCCGGCTCAAAAATTCCAGGGAAACTCAGCGCGGTAGCGTTTTTCAAGCGCATTCAGCAAATGTTCGCGCGTGCCGCCGTCCGGGCTGCCTCTTTCCTGGAGATGCCGGTCCAGAAAAAAGCTCGTCAGGCCGAAGCCCTGCCTGACGTCGGTCCAGGTCAGCTCACTGCCGGCCTGACGCTGGCCTTCCAGAAGAAAGGAGGGGAGGGGCAGCAGCTTGTCGTGATAAGGCTGGCCGGCCTCCCGGCTCACGGCCCGAGCCGATTTCGGCGAGACATAGGCAAGATCCTCGCGCGTCCCGGTCGCTGCGCAAGCGGACAGATCGAGGCCGATGCCCAGGTCACGCAAGAGTTCCAGTTCAAACCGCACCATAACGGCAGCCGCCGCGTCCGCCGCATCCAGATGATCCAGAACGACGCTCAAGGCGTTGAAGAGGCGTGGGTAGGGATGGCGCTCGGGCAGAAGTCGCAGAAGGAACGCAAGATGCTGCAGGCTTGCCAGTCCGACGGAACTTGTCATCAGATCGCCAGCGCGCAGATTGATGGGGTCGATCTGAAATTGGCCGAGGTGATCGGAAAGCCGGGCTTTCCAGGTCAGGTCCAATTCGTTTCCGGGCTGGAGAACTGGCCTGTGCCGCCTGGAGCGGCCGCCGCGCACCAGCCCGAGGTGCCGGCCGTGCTCCGGCGTCAGCACTTCCAGAATGACATCATTCTCGCCATGTTTGCGGGTGGTTAGAACAACTCCGCGACCGGTCCATTCCAAGAGCTTTTTCCCGTAACAATTCAGGCCAGAGTTTGGCGGAATTTGAGAAGCGAGCCAATTACTTTGGAAATTCCAGGCCCATTTCGCGGTAACGCTCGGGATCGTCGGCCCAGTTCTCGCGCACTTTCACGAACAGGAACAGATGCACAGGGGCCTCGATGATCTCGGAAAGTTCCGAGCGGGCGGCCTGCGAAATCGCCTTGATTGTCTGTCCGCGTTTTCCCAGCACGATGCTTTTCTGGCTGTCCCGTTCCACATAGATGGTCTGCTCGATGCGCGCAGAGCCATCCTTGCGGCTTTGCCACTGCTCAGTCTCGACAGTCGAGATGTAGGGCAGTTCCTGGTGCAGACGTTCGAACAGTTTTTCGCGTGTGATTTCGGCAGCAAGAATGCGCAAGGGCAAGTCCGATGGCTGGTCTTCGGGATAGAGCCACGGTCCATCCGGCATCTTGGAGGCAAAATAGTCGAGGATTGCCTCTGTGCCATCGCCGGTCAGCGCAGAGATCATGAAGGTTTCTTCGAATTCAACGAATTCATTGGCCTGTTGCGCCAGTTTCAGCAGCTTTTCGCGCTTGGCCACATCGGTCTTGTTGAGGATCAGGACCTTGGGCGCCGACTGGTTCTTGAGGCGCTTGAGGATGTTTTCGACTTCCTCGTCGATGCCTTTACGGGCGTCGATGAGGAGGGCGATCACATCCGCATCCCTGGCGCCGCCCCAGGCGGTGTCGACCATGGCGCGGTCAAGGCGCCGCTTGGGTTTGAATATTCCCGGCGTGTCGATGAAGACCAGCTGAGCGGCGCCGTGCATGGCAACCCCACGGACGATCGTGCGCGTGGTCTGCACCTTGTGGGTGACGATGGACACCTTGGTGCCGACCAACTGATTGATCAGTGTGGATTTGCCGGCATTCGGGGCTCCGATCAGGGCTATAAAGCCGGCTTTCGTACCGGAGGGCATTTCCGCCAGCGGTTCGGGCAGAGGCATGTCGAACCGGCCTTTCGGCGGTTCGAAACCGTTGTCATCGTCGTGCGGTTCGCCGGTGTCGTTCTCGTCGCTCAAAGTGAAACTATTCCTTCCAGACGCCCTCACGGCGCAAGACAGCCTCTGCTGCATTCTGTTCCGCAATCCGTTTGGAGCCGCCTCTGCCTTCACCGGATTTCAGGCCCTTCACGGCCACGGACACTGTGAAATTCGGGGCGTGATCCGGACCGTCCCGACCTGTCACCTCATAACGCGGCGTCGGAAGGCTTTGGGACTGAGCCCATTCCTGAAGCGTTGTTTTGGCATCTCTGAGCGGACCGGACCAGGATAGCATACGCGGCTCCCAAAGACGCCGGACAAATTGCTCGGCGGCTTCGTAACCGCCATCCAGGTAAATGGCGGCTATGACAGCTTCGCAGATGTCGGCAAGCAGGGCGGTTTTCTTGCGCCCGCCTGTCTGGGCCTCGGCCTGGCCGATGCGCATGGCGTCGCCGACGCCAAGCTCCTGAGCGATTTCCGCACAGGTTTCCCGTTTGACCATGTGATTGAACCGGCGGGCCAGTTCGCCTTCATCGGCCTTTGGAAAATGCCGGTGCAGCATCGAGGCGATTACGAGTCCGAGTACCCGGTCGCCAAGGAACTCCAGACGCTGATAGCTGCTGGCGACTGTTTCCGACGGGTTCAGGGAACTCGCATGGGTCAGCGCTATTTTCAGCAGCTCCAGATCCTTGAAATCATATTCAAGGGCTGATTTCAGCGCCGAAATCGGGTTTTGCGGTCTTTGGGTCATATGGCCTGTCAGGCTTTCTGCTTCTTAACTTAAAGCGACCGGCCGATCCGTTCCCAACGCACGCTCCATGGCCATGTCCAGAACTCATAGGCCGGAATTTCGTCCTTGATGGAGAAGAACAGGATTTCCGCGCGTCCGACGAAGTTTTCCAAGGGGACGTAGCCGACCTTGGACAGGACGCGGCTGTCGGAGGAATTGTCGCGGTTGTCACCCATCATGAAAAAGTGGCCTTCCGGCACTTTGTATTCACGCGTATTGTCCAGCTGGCCGTGGGTGCTCAGGTCCAGCGTTTCGTAGGAAACGCCGTTGGGCAGGGTCTCGCGGAAGCGCGGTACTCGGCGGGTCACGCCGGATTCTGACTGTTCGATATAGTCGTCGATGCGCTCCCGCTTGACCGGTTCACCATTGATATGAAGGATCCCCTCACGCATCTGGATCGTGTCGCCCGGCAGTCCGATCACACGCTTGATGAAATCCACGGAAGTGTCGGTCGGCAGCTTGAAGACGGCGACATCGCCGCGCTTGGGCTCGGCGGACCAGAACCGGCCGGAAAACGGCGCCAGGCCGAAAGGAAATGAAAATCGGGAATAGCCGTAGCTGTATTTGGACACAAAGAGGTAATCGCCGATTAGCAACGTATCCTTCATGGATCCGGAAGGGATGTTGAACGGCTGAAACAAAAAGGTTCGCACGATTAGCGCGAGCAACAGCGCCTGAACGATGACCTTTAGGGTTTCGCCAATGCCGCCTTCTTTTTCTTTTTTGTTTTCACTCACGCTCATTTTGTCCCTTGAATATGTTGCCCGGAATTCCGGAAGACGTTGCCGCTTTGCTGCGCCACTCTTAGCTGCTCAGGTCAGCCGAAGCAATGCGGCCAAGTTGCGGATCAGTTTTTGAAGTTGAAACGGCTTTCAGCCTGAAGTGGCCTGCGGTGGTTCCGGCCAGTCCAGAGGCCAGGCTGAAATGACGACAAATGCCTGTGCCAGCGGAAAATCATCCGTAATGGTCAGGTCTATGGTGGTTCGAAATCCCTGCGGAGTCATAGCCGCCAGGCGCTCCGAGGCGCCGCCGGTCAGTGCGATGGTCGGCTTGCCGGATGGCAGGTTCACAACGCCCATTTCCCGCCATGCGACGCCCATGCGAATGCCGCTTCCAAGCGCCTTGGAACAGGCTTCCTTGGCTGCAAAGCGCTTGGCATAGGATGCGGCCCTTTCCGCGCGCCGGTCGGACTTTGCCTGTTCAATCTCGGTGAAGACCCGATTGGTGAAACGATTACCGAACCGGTCCAGCGTCTTTTCAATCCGCCGGATATCGATCAGATCACTACCTATTCCCAAGATCATCTTGTGAGTTCCGTACTTGCGGCGTTACAGGCAAAAGGTGGGCCGGGCGCAATCCGGTTTCAAGCGCCGCCGTCTTCTTCCAGCGTGCGGCGGGGCGGCGGAAACAGGCGTTCGCCCCGTTGCGCGAGAATGCGCCGGCGCCGGCGCTGATAAACCTCAACGCTCTTGTAGACGAGCACATAGGATACCGCGCCCACGACAAGACCCAGGGGAATGCCGCCAATCAGCATCGGTTTGATCATGGGCCAAAGTGCATCCAGGGACTTTTCAAAAAGTCCGTGCTGAAACTGCTGATGAACCTGTTGAGGGTCGGCTTTCGGGGCCCGGCCGTGAAGGATCCACTTTCCGATCTTGAAGGTGAAGGCCCAAATGAAGGGGAAAGTCAGCGGATTGCCGACCGATGTCCCGAGCGCTGCGGCGATCAGGTTGCCGCGCAGAAGCCAGGCAAAGGCGAAGGCAGTCAAAAAGTGGAACCCGACCAGCGGCGTGCAGGACGCGAATGCGCCCGCTGCGAATCCGATCGCGATCGCATGCGGTGTCGCCGTCAGGCGCAAGACCCGCTTGCCGAAATATTTGGTCGACCGAGACCAGCTGTTCCGTGGCCAGACGGCAACGCGCATGCGCTCGATGCGTGAGGGCCTATGTCTTCTGCGGAACAGCATTGCAGTCAGTCGATCTCCGTTTCCTGGTCCGTTCAGTTTAATCCGCGGCTGCCTGGCTCGACCGCCGGCAGAGCTGCCAGCGCAGGCGGCAGGGTGTCAGGTTCGTGGACGGGTCCCTTGTATTCCTTCGGGGCCACCAATGGAATTGACGTGCCAGCTTCGCCTGCGGAGCGGTCGATCAGGCAGGCGACGTCAACAACTTCAGCACCAAGAGCTTTCAACGAGGTTACTGTTTTGCGCTCGTACAGGCCGGTGGTGACGATATCCTCAACAATGATGACATGCGCCTTTTGCAGGTAAGCCGGATTGCGCTGCCCGGACGTCGGAATGAAGTGTCCTTCCATGCAGGCGCCGGCCCGCTGGAACAGGGACGGAACTTCATTTCGTCTCATGGTGCAGGATCCTTGAATCTGAATGTCACCATTAGCCATTTACCCGGCTGACGCTTGAAACATTGGGTTTGGAACGGAGCTGATTGATAATCCGGTTCAGGTGTTTCAGGTCCCAGACTTCCAGGTCTATGATCATTTGATGAAAATCCGACGCTCGTTGCACCATTTTGACATTGTCGATATTTCCGCTGTTTTCGCCGATAATCTGGGCAATCGTCGCCAGAGATCCTGGTTCGTTGGCTGCCGAAATGTCCAGTCTGGCGGGAAAACGTTCCGGGTTGTTGACGTCGATATCCCAACGCACATCCACCCAGCGCTCGGTCTGGTCGTCGAATTCCTTCAAAGCCGGTGACTGTATCGGATAGATGGTCAGTCCTTCCGACGGGGTCAAGATGCCAACGATCCGGTCACCCGGAACGGCGCCTCCATCGGGTGCGAAGGTCACGGGAATGTCTCCGGAAAGTCCCCGGATGGGCAGGGCCGGGCCTTCGCCGGCTTCTCCGCTCTTTTCGGCGCCGTCCTTGTCCGCCTCCAGCGGAGTTGGCGGTATCCGGAATTTGAGGCCATGTCCCTGTTTCAGACCGAACCAGCCCTCGTCCGTCGGCGGACCGGAAATGGCAACGCGTTCGTCCTGATAGTCCGGGTGGGCCGACTTCAGCACCGTTTGCGCGCTCAGGTCTCCCCGGCCGACGGCGGCCAGAAGGTCGGCGACGCTGGATTGGTGATGCTCCTCGAGAATGGCCTCCAGCAGGTCTTCCGAATATGCCTTGTCTGCACGGGCAAAGGCTCGCTTGAGGATATGTTCGCCCAGAGTGCCATACTGTTTACGCACCGATTCCCGGGTCGCGCGGCGGATGGCAGCGCGGGCCTTTCCCGTTACCGCGATCGCTTCCCAGGCGGGCGGTGGTGTCTGCGCGGGAGAGCGGACGATTTCAACTTCGTCACCGTTACGGAGCTCGGTCACCAGCGGCATGATCTTGCCGTT
>JBNLAU010000028.1:0-11366 GCA_050302295.1 Roseibium sp.
TCGGACGAAACCGCCGAGGAAGCCGCCACCCTTCAGGACGAGATTGACGCCCACGACCTGTGGAACCTGGAAAGCCAGGTGGAGATGGCGATGGAAGCCCTGCGCTGCCCGCCCTCCGACGCCGCCGTCGACAACCTGTCCGGCGGTGAGCGCCGCCGCGTCGCGCTCTGCAAGCTGCTGCTGTCCGAGCCGGACCTCTTGCTGCTCGACGAGCCGACCAACCACCTGGACGCCGAGACCGTCCACTGGCTGGAGCGGCACTTGCGCGAGTTCAAGGGCTCCGTCCTGATCATCACCCACGACCGCTATTTCCTGGACAATGTCACCGGCTGGATCCTGGAGCTCGACCGCGGCCAGGGCATCCCTTACGAAGGCAACTACTCGGTCTATCTGGAGAAGAAGACCAAGCGCATGGAGCAGGAAGGCCGCGAGAACATGGCCCGCTCCAAGGCGATTTCCCGCGAGCGCGAGTGGATGGGCATGAGCCCGAAAGGCCGTCAGACAAAATCCAAGGCACGTATCCGCGCCTATCAGGATCTTGTTGCCATGCAGGAAGAGCGTCAGCCGACCATCGAGCAGATCATGATCCCGGTGGGTGAGCGCCTCGGCGCCAACGTCATTGACGTTGAAGGCGTGTCGAAAGGCTTTGAAGACCGCCTGCTGATCGACGACCTGAGCTTCAAGCTGCCGCGCGGCGGCATTGTCGGCGTTATCGGCCCGAACGGCGCCGGCAAGTCGACCCTCTTCAAGATGCTCACCGGGCAGGAAAAGCCGGACAAGGGCTCGATCACCATTGGTGACAGCGTGCATCTGGGGTACGTCGACCAGTCCCGCGACGCACTCAACCCGAACAACACGGTCTGGGAAGAAATTTCCGGCGGCGCCGAGGTGATCTATCTCGACGACAAGGAAATCAACTCCCGCGCTTATTGCTCGTCCTTCAACTTCAAGGGCCCGGCTCAGCAGGCGAAGGTCGGTGATCTGTCCGGCGGTCAGCGCAACCGCGTGCACCTGGCGAAAGTGCTCAAGAAGGGCTCAAACGTGCTGCTGCTCGATGAGCCGACCAACGATCTCGACACCGAGACCCTGGCGGCACTCGAGGACGCGCTAGAAAACTATGCCGGCTGCGCCGTGGTGATCTCGCACGATCGTATGTTCCTCGACCGTCTTGCCACGCACATGCTCGCCTTCGAGGGCGACAGCCACGTGGAGTGGTTCGAAGGCAACTTCGAGGACTATGAAAAGGACAAGGTCCGCCGCCTCGGTGCTCATGCTGCCGACCCGCGCCGGATCAAGTACAAGCCGCTGACACGCTGAGCGGCGGGGGACAACAAACGGCGAAAGGCGGTCCATCGGGCCGCCTTTTGTTTTTGATGCACGTGTGGTTCGTCGGAAGCATTCGTTGCCTACACGGAAGAGAGGCTGCGTGATCCGGCGCGCGGAGAGCTTTGCAATGCCGGCGGCTTCATCTCCCATATCCGGCCGCGCCCGCTTGCGCCTGCATCCAGCGGAAAGCGTTGCTGGTCGCCGGCAGCTGGTGCAGGTGAAAGATGACGGGCCGCTCTATTGGGTGTCCTGATGGGTGTCGTTGGCTGCCGACCAGACATGGTCACCTGGCAATTCGCATTCGAGATCGTTGAACGTATCCAGCCGTTGGCCCACCTGGTATTCGCCGTCATATACCGGGCATGAGCAGGTCGTCAGTCCGTTTTCATCAGTGGTGCACGGCGCCGTCATGCATCCCGCATATTTGGCCTTCTTGCAGGCGGTGGAACCGAAGCGGTGGTCTTCGACATAGGCAAAACTGAAGGTGGAAATGAGCGTCACGTCCTTCAGTTTTGGAAAGAGACTGGGATTCGTGCCCGCCTCGATATCGCCAAGAGTGTCGCAGACGGGCGCCTCTTTACATCCCGGCCCGCCGATCTGCATACACCTTAAAAGGTTCTTCATGTTCAGGCAGCCGTGGTTGTCGTCGCAAAACGCCTCCGTGGTATCACGGACGTCCTTGTTCAGGATGGCGGTTTTCAGGACGAAATTGTACTTCGGCAGATCCGGGGATTCCTCCGTTATTGCGTAGCAACTGCAACTCGCGTTGGCGGGAAGATCGGGATTAAGGACGCAGGGAAGCGACGGGACACCTTCCGCGATGCGTGACGGGGTGGGGCGTTCAGGGCCGGAATAATAGCAAAGCGCATAGGGGTTGCCGGAACAGGCCAGAAAATCCTCCGGATTGTCAAAACTGTCTGACCGCGGCGGAAGATCCTGAGCAAGGGAAGTTCCGGGAACGAAAACCAGCACGAGTAGAAAGACCAAAGCCTTGAAGATATCGCGTTGCATGTAAGCCCTCCTGAAAGCAATATTAAGTTGCTAAAATCAGCATATGCAATCTATACGATTATAGGCGTGAGCTCAAACGCAATCAGTCCGGCAACATTTCGGCTTCTTCGAAAAGCGTTGCGGTGAGACGGGTGTTCGCTCGGACGTTCAGAAAGATGTGTCGTCGGCTGCGCTCTCGGAGGAAACGCGTTTGCCGCACCCCCAGTCCTCCAGAACGGCATTCATGTCCTCGACCACGAAGAAGCGCGCGGCGTCGCGGTCGTAGCCATCGTCCAGCAGGGCGTCATAGTCGGTCAGTTCGTGGCGGATGTGGCTGGTTGCCGCCTGCCAAAGAGCTATGGAAGGTGGGAGGTGGCGCAAATGGCCGGCGCGCGCGACGTTCAAAATCGCCTCTGCATCGTGCATCGGCACGCGTGGCAGCAAATTGCGCAGGGCCTTGCGCATTTCCTTCTGCCGTTTTGTGCCGCCGGTCATAGGATTATCTAACATGACCCGGCAGACGGCGGGAGAGTCTCGCTCTGAAAATCAGCCGAGGGCAGTGTTCAATTCTTCAATGCCCGCGGTATTCGAAATGCACAGGCCGGCAACCTTACCGGTGCCTTGGACGCTTTGCAGGATCTCGTCAAAGGGCATCGGCGCCGCGAAGTGGTAGCCCTGTGCCAGGCGGCAGTGCAGAGCGTTGAGCACGTCCAGTTGATGCTGTTCTTCGACCCCTTCCACGACGCAAAGAATCTCCATCGATCGGCAGAGACCGATGATCGAGGTTACAACACCTTTGGCGACCGGGTCGTGCAGGTCTGCGACGAAGCTGCGGTCGATCTTGACGCTATCGATCGGCAGCCTGTGTAGGTATCCGAGACTGGAATAACCGGTGCCGAAATCGTCCAGGGCCAGATTGACCCCGGCCTTGCGAAGCGTTTTGAGACAACTTTCCGCCGTTTCGTAGCTGCCGATCACCGAAGTCTCGGTGATTTCGAAGGTGATCTGCCGCGGGTTGGTGCCATGCTTGCGGATGATCTCCAGCAGCGCGTCAACCGTTTCGGCGGAGGTGATGTCCTGGGCGGACAGATTGAACGAAAGGCAAAGTTCGCCGGGCAGAGACATGATCTGCCCCAGTGCCTTTTCGAACAGCGCAAGAGTAAGGCGGTGAATGAGACCGGTGCGTTCGGCAATCGGTATGAACTTGTCCGGCGTAACTTTGTCCAGGGTGGGGCTGTGCCAGCGCGCAAGTGCTTCAAACCCGACGATCGTGTGCTCGGGAAGGGAGACGATGGGCTGGAAGTGAACCTGGAATTCGCTATCCAGATCGGCGCCCTGCAATGCGATCTCAATCGCGCGTTCCGAGCGGATCCGGGCTTCATGTTCGGCCGAATAAACGGTCGTGCGGCCGCGTGTTGTCGTCTTGGAATTATAAAGTGCGTAGTCGGACCGGTCGAAAAGCGTGTGGGCGGTGGTGCCTGCCTCGGGGTAGAAAGCAATGCCACAGGACGCGCCGACGGTCATCTGTAAATCACCGATCCTGCAAGGTTCGCTGATCGCCTTGCAAATGGTCCGGCCCGTCTGTGCTGCGTCCTCCAGATTGCCTCGGTAAAGGAAACCGAACTCATCGCCGCCAAGCCGGCAGATGTCGATATGCGGTTGGCTGAGGGTTTCCAGGCGGCTTCCCACTTCCTTCAGCAAATGGTCGCCCAACTGGTGGCCGTATGTATCGTTGATGGGTTTGAAGCGGTCGAGATCAACCACGCCGACTGCAAAGACCTTGTCTGTGTCTTTCACCTCGTCAATCAGCTTTTCCAGCTTGTTGAAGAAATAGCGGCGGTTGGGAAGGCCGGTCAGAGCATCCGTTTGGGCAAGGCGTTCGTTTTCTTCGTTCAGGCGCTCCGTTTCCCTTTGTTTCGCTGCGAGCGCGGCCTGCGAACGTATCAGCTTGCAAAAGCCCTGGTAGCCATTGAGCAGCACCCTGGTAATCACTATGCAGACCAGAAAGATGTTCATCGCCATGGCGATATAGACGTCCTGTCTCTGGCCGATGTAGTAATAGAGGAAAGGCAGGGTCACAATAATCAGCACCATGAGCGCCGCCTGTGGCAGATGCATCAGGCAGAAAATGCAGCCGATCACCGTGATGGCAATAAAAAGAGCCACATGCCCCCGCTCCGCCGGACCGCCATAAGCGTCAAGGCTGAGAGACCAGGAGATGTAGACCACGGCAATCAGGCAGCCGAACACCACGATCCGCCGCATTTTTTTGATGGCTTCACCCGGACTCAGTACCTTGTTGCGTACACGGATCCAGGCCACCATGCGCAGGCCGGTGACCAGCAGCATGGCCGACAGAATTCCAACGGTCAGATAGGCTGGCGCTACGTCGTAGTGGGTGTAGGACACCGCGATCGCATTGACCATCAGCAGTGCGTAGAGCGACGGAATCTGGGACTTCAGCTCATCGTATTGAGCCTGCGCGATGCCCGAGTCCTCCGGATTGATCATCATCCATCGTATAAATGCCCGGAATTTGTCCATCATTCCCTCTTTCTCTAATTATTATTATTATCAGAAGGGGAGTGAAAGAATGGTTATAATTGCGAAGACTGTAGATAGTCTAATATAAATGCCTGAAGCCAAGTGAGTTTAGGAAGTATTAAAAATTATTTTGTGAAAATTTTTCATGATATAATATTTAATAATTGCACTAAGTTATGTTGTGTGTTTTCCGTTATGGATTTACGTCGCTATTGGTTTGTATTTATCGAATTATGCTTGATCGAACCTTGAAGGGCGTTGCGGCATAGTGCCGGATTACTCTGGGACGTGAAGAGAAAGAGTTGGAGGTCCGGCGTACAGGTGAATTATATTCAATAAGAAAAGGGAACTATTTTTTTATCGATGAAATGCGTTATATAAGTCGCTATGGCAGATAGAACCCGAACCCGGCTCCTGAACGCTCTGAAATCGTCCGGCCCGAAGACCGCGGCCGATCTCGCCGGCGGTCTTGAGGTGACATCCGTTGCCGTGCGCCAGCATCTGGACGGACTGTTGCAGGACGGCCTGGTGGCTTTTGAAGACGTGAAAGGGTCCGTCGGGCGGCCAAAGCGCGTGTGGGACCTGACATCCCAGGGGCATCAGCAGTTTCCGGACAATCATTCCAACCTCGCGCTCAGTCTGCTCACCGGCGTCAACGATCTTTACAGCGCCGAAGGCCTGGAAAAACTGATTGCCCACCGGGAGGCAAAAAGCCGCCAGTCCTATCAGGATGCACTGAACGGCGCTTCCAACCTGCCCGAAAAGGTTGATATTCTTGCAGATCTTCGCACGCAGGAAGGCTACATGGCGGAAGTGGCGAGGGAGGGAGAGAGCTATCTTCTCATTGAAAACCACTGTTCCATCTGCGCCGCCGCACGCGCTTGCCAGGGGTTCTGCCGTTCCGAGTTCAAGCTGTTCAAGGATGTGCTTGGTCCAAAGGTTCAGGTGGAGCGGCTGGAGCACCAACTGTCCGGCGACCGCCGCTGTGTCTACCGGATCGAGCAGCGAGCTTGAAGCGGCGGACCGCATTCAGGTCCGGCACCCAACGTGCTTATTCGATCGTTTTAGGGAGGTCAGGCAGTGCCAGGTGCCAAGCCGATACTTGCGCGGATCATAGAGCGCTACTTCCACCCCTTTGAAACGCATCTCAAGCCGCTCGATTTGCCGGTCGTGCCACTGCCCGACAAGGGGCCTCTGCAACTTGTCTGGCATTTCGCCAAGCTGTTCCGGCAGCAGCTCGTGATCGTCTCGCTTCTCGCCATGGTCTCGTCGGGACTGGGGCTGGCGGGGATCTGGGCAATCGCCCATATCGTCGACGGTGTGACGGCGGACGGCGCCCGCGCATTCCTTCGGGAAAACATCTGGTTTCTTGCGGGCATTTTTGTGCTCTTTGTCATCATTGACCCGCTGGCCTTCCTGCTGCGGCAGACCTTCGCCTTTCAGACAGTCCGGATTCTTCTGCCCGCCGCCATGCGCTGGCAGGCCCACAAGGCCGTGGAGGCGCAGGATCTGGCCTTCTTCGAGGACACGTTCGCCGGACAGGTCGCCTCCCGGATCGCCCAGGTGACCATGTCGGTCCATCGCCAGATGATGCTGGCGATTGAAACCATTCCGTTTCTGATCATCCAGTTCGGCGGCTCGTTCCTGTTGCTTGTGGCGATGGCCTGGCCGCTGGCCATTCCTGTGTTCGTCTGGATCGGTGCCAACGTGCTGGTCGCCTGGGCCGCCATACCCGCCTATATGCAGCGTTCGGCCAAAGTGGCCGCCGCCAACTCCCGCGCTACCGGCGCCATGACAGATGTTTATTCCAACATCGCCATGGTGAAACTGTTCGCGGCAGAGGATTCCGAGGCCGGGGCCATCCGCAGGGTGATCGGGGAAACCATCGATACCCGGCACAGCGAGAACCGGTCCTATATCCTGACCGACAGCAGCGTCTATTTTCTCAATGTTCTGATGATCCTGGCTGTCATTTCAATCGGCTTTTGGGGTTTGGCGGACGGCTGGGTATCCATTGGGGATTTCGTGGCCGGAATTACAGTAACCCGCGCGCTCTCGCATGCCTCGTCGAGCTTTATCAACGTCGGCCAGTCTATCACCAGCACTCTGGGAACGATCCGTGATGCCATGCCGATCATGACCAGCCGGCCTGATATCACCGACAGGCCCGGTGCAGGCGAGTTGAAGGTGACCGCCGGCGAGATCCGGTTCGAGCACGTCTCTTTCGCCTACCAGAAGGACCGCAAGCCGGTGCTGGAAGATTTCAACCTGACGATCTCGCCGGGCGAGCGCGTCGGGCTGGTTGGTCTGTCAGGAGCCGGTAAGTCAACCGTGGTCTCGTTGCTGATGCGCCTGCGCGATGTCTCGGGCGGGCGCATCTCGATCGACGGGCAGGACGTTCGCGATGTCACGCAAGGCTCGTTGCGCAGTCGGATCGGCGTGGTAACGCAGGATATATCCCTGCTCAACAGGTCTCTGCGTGACAATATCCGCTACGGTAAACCGGAGGCGGGCGACGACGAGATCCTGACCATCGCCCGGGCTGCCGAGGCGTTCGATTTCATTGAGGAGCAGCAGGACAGCAAGGGCCGCAAAGGGCTTGATGCTCATGTCGGCGACCGGGGCGTCAAGCTTTCCGGCGGCCAGCGGCAGCGGATCACCATTGCCCGGGTGCTCTTGAAGGACGCGCCGATCCTGATCCTGGACGAGGCGACCTCCGCGCTCGACAGCGAGGCCGAAGTCGCCATTCAGCAGAACCTTTCCCGAATGATGGAGGGGCGCACGACGCTGGCCGTCGCCCACCGGCTATCGACAATCGCGGCCATGGATCGGCTGGTGGTGATGGACAAGGGCCGGATCATCGAAGAGGGCTCCCACCGGGAACTGCTCGCGAAAGGCGGCCTTTACGCAGCGCTGTGGGAGCGCCAATCAGGTGGGTTCCTGGCGCTGAACGCGGCGGAATGAGGTGTGACCAGCTCACTTGCGCCTCAAGATGACTCTCAGGAACCATTGTTCAAACGCATATTGGGTTGTGTTTTCCCTGTAGAGCGCTTCGAACCTTTGAAAGAATTCTTTTTCGAGTTCGTCCACACTGAACTTGTCGGTTGCCGAGGGTTGGAAGAGCTGGCTGCGCAGCGATGTCGACGAGAAGGCACGGGTATAGCCCGTGTAGTGCCGTGCGTAGTCAGCCGGGTCCGACAAATAGGCCGAAAAAAGATCACTCCCATTTTCCGGCGAACGAACTTCTATGGCTTCGATCTCATAGTTTCGGCGGAGCTCGGGACTGTCTTCTATCGGCCGGCGTGCCTCTTCTGCGGTCAGGAACCAGAGGCCGAACAGAAACGTGTCGGCCGTGCGTTGATCCAGAATGCCGTCCGCCGCCATGTCGGCTGTTACGGCCTGCAATGCCCTGTAGATACCGCGTCCGGAGGCCGCTGTGCCGTTGATCTCGCCCGGTTCGGGCACGGCGCCGAGCGTGGAGACGAGCAGGTAGCCCCCAGACCGCAGTTCTTCTGCCCGCAATTGCAGGAAACGGACCCAGTCGCGTTCCGCCTGCTGCCACATGGTTTCGCGCGCTGGTCCTGTCAGGTCCGCGAACCAGATGGTGTCGGGCGCATGGAAACGGACAGCTGTGCTGAGCCAGTGGCTTGCGGCAAAGCAGGTTGCCAGAGACACAGACTGGTCAGCTGTCACTCGTTCATAGAACGAACCGACGGATGTCTGAACGAGGGGAGCATTTGTTCCCCGCATATAGCCGCCTTCGCCGAAAACCAGCGACATCAACGCGTTCCAGTCGTTTCCTGGCTGGTCCGCATGGCAAACGGCAATCGATTTCCCGGCGGCGTTCGCCTGCCAGACGTCAAGCGCGGGGCTGATGGTGTCGATCGCGCTTTGACCTGAGCCACAGCCATAGTCCGTTATGTTCAGGACGTCGGAATGGGCCGAGACGCGTGCTGCGAGGTCGGCGATAATCTCGGAGTTGCAGAGCGCGTTCTGCTGCTGTGCCTGGGAATTTTCATTGTAGTCGACCATGCCTTCAGTCGACCGGTCCTTGGTCTCATTGTCGGTCATGGCGGTCTCCTGCGCACACCCCGGTTCAACGCTCAGGTGGTTTGACCACACCGGGAACCCCGGCGACTGTATCAGAAAATTTGACAGCGGTGCCTCGAAGCCGTCCAGATACGGTGGTCCGGGCCCTTTGGGCGACTTGGGACCAGGCTGTCAGTCAGCAAGAACTTGCCGGTCTGCACCGAGTGCGGCTGTTGATTTCCCGAAACTCGGATGACAATACTCCCCCATGGACAAAAGAGATCGCGCCGAACTGTTCCGGGAACGCCTTGCCGATGCCTTGCGCAGCCGGGACATGAACCGCAGTGACCTTGCCCGAGGGGCGCAACTTGATCGTTCCACCGTGTCGCAGCTCCTTTCCGAGGATGCCCCGCGCCTGCCGAACGGTCAGGCGCTTGCAGCGATTGCGACCGCGTTGAGCGTATCGGCGGACTGGCTGCTCGGCCTGTCGACCCACCGGGGTGCGGCGGCGGAAATTCTGGATCAGGCAGTGCAGGTGGCCGAAACGGACCGCCATCCGGTGGATGAACACCTTTTGGCCTGGTACCGGGACGCGGTCGGCGCCAAGATCCGCCATGTTCCCGCCAACCTTCCCGATGTTCTGAAGACCGAAGCGGTATTGGCATACGAGTATGCAGGTGAGACCCTGCGCACGGCAGATCAGGCGATCACGGGAACGAAGGACCAGCGGGCGCTTCTCGGACGGGCTGAATCCGACATGGAAATCGCGCTTTCCAAGGAAGCCCTGGAAGGTTTTGCCCGGGGCGAGGGGCTTTGGACTGGTCTGCCGGCGGAAGCCCGCCGGGAGCAACTCGTCGTGATGGGCGAAATTTTAAGCGACCTTTATCCGTCCCTCAGGCTGCATCTCTTTGGCGCAACCGACCGGTTTTCAGCGCCTTTTACGGTTTTCGGCCAGAAGTGGGCGGCACTCTATCTCGGTCAACGCTATCTGGCCTTTTCCAACACCCGTCACGTGCAGCTGTTTTCAAGCCACTTCGATGATCTGGTCCGCCATGCCATTGTCCGCTCGCACGAAGCGGGAGACTTCGCAAGCAGGCTGGCCGAGAGCATCTGACGGCCAGTGTCAGTGAAGGCCCTTGTGGTGTTGCAGAGCCTTGGCAGTGGCAACGGACTTGACGGCGTGGAAGCTCTCGGCTGCAGCCATCTCCCAATAGGTCGAATACCCCGGAATGTCATGCGCTTCGTCCAGTAGCGCGCCCTTCCGGAGCCAGGTCAGTGCGGCGCTTGCCGGCATGATCGCGCTATGGTCTTCGCGTAGATAGAAGTGCTCCGGCTTGAACTCGTTGGGATGATCAAGCCCGGATGCAGCGGTGAACGCCCTCAAGGATTTCAGCGTGTTGCGATGGAAATTCGCCACGCGCTCCGCCTTGTCCGGAACCACGAGTGCTTGCTGGCGCTTCTTGTCCTGGGTCGCAACGCCGGTCGGGCAACGGTTGGTGTGGCAGCTCTGGGACTGAATGCAGCCGACCGCAAACATGAACCCGCGCGCCGAGTTCACCCAGTCTGCGCCAATCGCCAGCGTTCCGGCAATATCGTAGGCGCTGATCAGTTTGCCGCTGGCGCCGATCCTGATGTCCTTGCGCAGGTCTGCGCCGACCAGACAGTTATGGACAAATGCAAGGCCCTGGCGCAGTGGTGTGCCGAGCCGGTTGGCAAATTCCACGGGAGCTGCGCCCGTGCCGCCCTCGGCACCGTCCACCACGATGAAATCCGGCTTGGTGCCGGTCTGCAGCATGGCCTTGACGATTGCCATGAATTCCCAGCGGTGACCGACGCACAATTTGAACCCGACGGGTTTGCCGCCGGACAGGTCCCGCAGCGTGGCGATGAATTCCAGCAATTCTATCGGCGTTGAGAAGGCGGAATGAGATGCCGGTGAGATGCAATCCTTTCCGGCCGGTACGCCCCGGGCCTCGGCGATTTCATCCGTTACCTTCGGACCCGGCAGGACACCGCCATGGCCCGGCTTGGCCCCTTGGCTCATCTTGATTTCAATCATCTTGATCTGAGGGTCGGACGCATGCGCCTTGAATTTGTCCGGGTCGAAACCGCCATCCGCCGACCGGCAGCCGAAATAGCCGCTGCCAAGCTCCCAGACGAGGTCGCCGCCGCCCTGCCGGTGGTATCGCGAGACACTGCCTTCGCCTGTGTCATGATAAAAATTGCCCGCCTTGGCTCCCTTGTTGAGAGCCAGAATGGCGTTGCCCGAGAGAGAACCGAAGCTCATGGCGGAAATATTGAAGAGCGACGCGGAATAGGGCTGTTTGCAGTCGGGCCCGCCGATGGCGACACGCAGATCGGCCTCCTGCTCATGTTTTGGGCGGATGGAATGGTTCACCCAGGCGTGGGAGACATCATAGACATCAAGTTCCGAGCCGAAGGGCAGGACGTCTTCAATGTCCTTGGCCCGGTCATAG
>JBNLAU010000029.1:0-7302 GCA_050302295.1 Roseibium sp.
TGTTCCATCTCCAGATCGCGCTGGGAAGGGGATAGGCGCGCCTGATCCTTTTCCAGAATGTCACGCGGATGGCACATGCGCGGTTCGTTGGGCTCGTAATAACCCCATTCGATCTGGCCGCCTTCGGTGGTCTTGGGGTCGCCGGTGTCGCGCATGTAGGCGGAGTTGCCCTGGTCGCGCATCAGCGGATAGCCGATGTCCTTGCCGGTGCCCTCGAACTCGTTAAACGGCCCGAAAAAGGTGAGCGGGTGGTCGACCGGCATGACGGGCAGATCCTCGCCGACCATCTCGGCGATCAGGCGGCCCCAGAGACCGGCGCAAACAATGACGTGATCGGCCATGATGGTGCCGCGGTGGGTTTTGACGCCCTTGATATGGCCGTCCTCGACGATCAGCGACTGTGCGGGCGTGTTGGCGAATGCCTTCAGCTTTCCGCATTTCTCGCCTTCGTCGACCAGCTTGCCGGCAACGGTCTGCGAGCGCGGCACGACGAGACCGGCGTCCGGATCCCACATGCCGCCCTGGACCATGTCTTCCTCGATCAGCGGAAACTTTTCCTTGATCTCGGCAGGATCCATCAGGCGCACATTGGTGCCGAAGGCCTTGCCCGAGGTCACCTTGCGCTTGATTTCCTCCATCCAGGCATCGTCATCGGCGCGCGCGACTTCAAGGCCGCCCACGCGGGCGTAGTGTCCCATTTTGTCGAAGAAATCGATGGAATACTGTGTGGTCCAGACCGAGAGATAGTCGTGGCTGGTCGTGTAGCAGAAATCCGAGGCGTGTGCCGTTGAGCCTATGTCGGTGGGAATGCCCGACTTGTCGATGCCGACAATATCGGTCCAGCCGCGCTCAATGAGGTGGTGCGCCACGGAAGCGCCGACAATGCCGCCCAGACCGACGATGACGATTTGTGCCTTGTCAGGAAATGCTGACATGTCTCATTCCTTTTTCCATCAACCGGGCGCGCCGTGCAGACGTCACGCTCCCTTTTGCATATTCAAAAATCCTCGGCGAGCCCCGGAAAGGGGCAACCTACCCGCGTATTCCGGTGTTTCGCTTCATGGGGTCAGTATGCGACAGATTTAGGGGTGAAATAGCTCAATTGCGTCACGGCGCATTATTGCCACGACACGGTGGGCCAAATCGCCCGGCAGCTGTCCTGGTGTGTTCCTTGGCATCCTGCGGCTGCATCTCCCCCTTCTGTGACCGCAGTCACAGGCAAAATGTCTTCGCTAACGTAATCTCTGGCTCAACAAAATCGAAGCCGTGAAGCGCTGTATCGGCATACGGCTCAGGCGGGCTGGATTCGTCCCTAGCAATCTGGAAGGAGCAGTCGATGATATCAATTTCTTCGCCTTCAATGTGCCTGAACGACAGCCGGGCCGCCGTGAACTACACCATGGATGTTACCCGGACCGTAAGGACAACCGATTCCCAGCAGACCCTGGTGAACCGGGTCGTCGCGGCCGCCGGGTCGACCCGGAGCGGGAGGATCGATAATCTGGTTTTGACCGCCCACGGATTTCCGGCATCGTTTCAGATCGGCACCGGTCTCAACGCCAACACCATGGCGCCTTGGGAGGATGTCAAAGGCAAGGTCTTCAAAATCTGGTTCCGAGGCTGCCTTGTCGCCCGCATCGCCGGCCCGCACACCTCGTCCCACGGCGACCACGCTGCGCTGCAGTCTATCGGCGCGACCAGCGGTAACGGTCATGCATTCATTCGGGATTTCGCCCGCCTTACAGGCTGTTATGTGGTCGCTCCGACGGAAATTCAGGCCAGCAACCGGCAGACCTATCCGCGCGGCCAGATGGACAGCTATGAAGGTTTGGTTCTGTCCTATGATCCGGAAGGCACGATCAGTTGGCAGCGCCGTTATCCTTCCTGCTGGGGTTATAACCCGAGCAACGGAACCATCCACGTACCCAACAGGGAATGATCCACCCGTCACCGGTCAGGTGCAGGTCCTGGTCCTGTAGCTCTGTTCCAGCTCGATCAGCCGCTGCTTGCGCCAGAGACCTCCGCCGTAGCCTGTGAGCGACCCGTCCGATCCAATGACCCGGTGGCACGGAATCACCAGGGCAAGCTGATTGTCGCCGTTCGCCCGGGCGACGGCGCGCACGGCGTCGGGACGGCCAAGCTCTTCCGCCAGTTCCGCGTAGGACCGGGTTTCGCCCGGCGGGATCTTCAAGAGGGCGTGCCAGACGTCGCGGGTAAACGCAGGCCCATGCAGGGCAATAGGCGTCTCGAACACGCCGTTTTCTCCTGCGAAGAACCGGTTCAGCTCCTCCTGGATCCGGTCGGTTATCTCCGTCCGGCCGAAGCCGATTTCGCCCTTGGCCAGCGTCTGAAGTTTTCTGAACTCGGTTGGCAGCGCCTTACGGTCGAGGAATTCAAGCAGGTGAAGCCGCGACCTGTCGGCGACGGCAACCAATGGTCCAAGGGGCGAGGGCACCCAATCGGCAAACAGAAGCGGGCTTTTGGAAAAGGCGCCAGGTGCCTGGCCAAGGATTTTCGCGAAGGCCTGTCGAAACGCACTTGGCGAGTCGAAACCCGCCGTGATTTGCGCGTCGATCACCTTGCCGCCATCGGCCAATGCGGAAAAGCCTTCCTGCAGCCGGCGCTGGCGTGCCATTTCCAGAAAGGTCATGCCGAAATGGCGCTTGAATGCCCGGCGCACGGTGGACGGGTCCAGTCCCATACGCTTCAGGTCCGGTTCGCCCCAGCGGTAGCCAGGCTGTTTTTCCAGGGCCTCGACCAGCGGCCTGACGACCGGATCGGCACTCGCCTCCGGTGTTGTCGGCCTGCAGCGTTTGC
Organism: Roseibium sp.; assembly: GCA_050302295.1. Classification (GTDB taxonomy): domain Bacteria; phylum Pseudomonadota; class Alphaproteobacteria; order Rhizobiales; family Stappiaceae; genus Roseibium. The sequence continues at coordinate 2,818 of JBNLAU010000029.1, forward strand.
ACGGACGGAACCCTGCCTCGATGCATTCGGCCACGGTCTCGTGAAAGGTGCAGTTTTCCGGTTTCGGTTTGCGCGCCGGGCAAGTCAGACGACAGAAGATGCCGGTGGAAGCCACACAGACAAAGGCGCGTCCGTCATAGGACGGATCACGCTTTAAAAGCGCCTGGTAAAGCGTATCGAAACTGGGTCGGATCATCAGCATGGCAAAAGCATAAACGCCTGCCGGAACAGGCGCAGCCGAAAATCGGGCGTTAATTTCCTCTGACCCTGCCGCGGAGCTTGTTTTGATGGTGGTTTGGAATCGTCAGCTCTTGCCATATGTGACGTTGTCATCCCTGCGCAGGCAGGGATCCAGTAACCTTCTGAATACGCGCTCTTTTCCAGACGCCAGCCACGCGGCGTACTGGATCCCGGTCTTGCCGCTGATGCGTCAAACCGGGATGACAAGCGATGGTGGCCGCAAGGCCGGAGGCTTCTTTTTCAAGGAAAGCGGCTCACCGGTAGACCTGATCCTCGCCCGGAAAACTCCGCTCCTTGACCTCGTCCGCATAGGCTTTGACCGCTGCTTCGATCTGGCCTCCGAGATTGCCGTAGACCTTGACGAATTTCGGCGGTGCCGGGTTGAGGCCCAGCATGTCTTCCAGAACCAGGATCTGGCCGTCGCAGGCGGCCGAAGCGCCGATGCCGATGGTCGGGATCGGCACTTCCCTGGTGATTTGCGCCGCCAGCGGCTCGACCATGCCTTCCAGCACCACCGAAAACGCGCCCGCTTCGGTGACGGCCCTGGCATCCTCGAAGTGCTGTTCCCAATCGTCCTCCTGGCGCCCCTGCGTCTTGAAGCCGCCCATGACATGGACGGACTGCGGGGTCAGGCCAATATGGGCCATGACGGGAATGCCGCGCTCAGTCAGAAAACGGATGGTCTCGGCCATGCGCACTCCGCCTTCCAGCTTGACCGCGCCGCACTGGGTTTCCTTCATCACCCGTGCGGCATTGCGGAAGGCTTCCGCCGGGCTTTCCTCATAGGTGCCGAAGGGCATATCGACCACGACCAGCGCACGTTTGGTGCCGCGCACAACGGCCCTGCCATGCATGATCATCAGGTCGAGCGACACGCCGACTGTCGATTCCATGCCATGCATGACCATGCCGAGACTGTCGCCGACCAGAACGAAATCGGCGTATTTGTCGACGATCGCGGCGGTATGCGCATGGTAGGAGGTCAGCGAGACGATTGGGTCGCCGCCCTTGCGCTTGGTGATCTGCGGCGCCGTGATGCGGCGGACGGGTTTCTGGGTGCTCATGCGGCGTCCTTTCGAAAAGGGCTTGAGGCAAAGTCGTCAGGCGGAGGGCGCAATCACGCGCTGGTCGATCAGGAGAACGGCGCCGAAGCGCACGGCCAGAAGCACGACCGCCGGCCGGCTCAGGGGGCCCGTGAGTTCCGCAAGGGTTTCCGCGTCCCGGATGTCCACGCTCCTGACATCCGCGGACGGCGCGGTGGCAAGCTCTGCCCGGATCGCGGTTTCAAGATCGGAAATATCCGGCTGCGCCTTTGCGAGCTCTTCGGCCCGGGCGAGCGACCGGGAAAGGGCAAGCGCTTCCTGCCGGTGCTCTGCGCTCAGGCGCACATTGCGGGACGACATGGCAAGGCCGTCCGGTTCGCGCACGGTGGGGTGGCCGACAATCTCCAGCGGCATGTCGAGATCGCGCACCATCTGCCGAACCAGGGTCAGTTGCTGGTAGTCCTTCTCGCCAAAAACGGCAAAGTCCGGTGTGGCGATGTTGAAGAGCTTCGTGACGATGGTTGAAACACCGCGGAAATGGCCGGGCCTCAGCGCGCCCTGCAGGATGCCGGAAAGTCCGGGGACCTCCACAAAGGTGTCGCCGCCGGCGCCATACATTTCCTCGACGTTCGGCAGAAAGACTGCGTGCACGCCTTCGGCTTTCAAGAGCGCCAGATCGCGCTCCTCGTCGCGCGGATAAGTGTCCAGATCCTCGTTCGGGCCGAATTGGGTGGGATTGACGAAAATGGTGGTGACAACGCGGTCGGCTTTTTCAAGCGCCATCCGCACCAGGCCGAGATGCCCTTCGTGAAGGTACCCCATGGTCGGCACTAGTCCGACGCTCATGCCATCGCGTTTCCATTCCCGCACGGTTTCCCGCACGTCCGCCTTTGTCCGGCAGATTATCATTCTTGCCCTCCCAGGCCCGCGGGGCGAGCCCCTGCAATTTCGCAGGTGCAACATAAGCGGAGAGGCAGGCAAGGTCTAGGGTCAGGACCCATTAATTAAACTGAAATGGTAGGGAAGAATTTGTTCGGATACGAGGCGCAAAGCTGCAGGAAACCGTCCGGTTTCCAAAGATTTGCAACGACGTTGCCGGGCTAATTCTCCCTATCCCGGAGGGGCGCAAAAACGGCTTCGATCTGCAACGTCAAACCACGTGGGCCGGGCAGGAAGCCCGCTTTTCGCGCTTTTCCTTGCAGCTCATCGCCGTTTGCTGCGCCATTTCAATCAAATTAATGGGTCCGGACCCCTGGGGCTCTCCTCCCAGTGACCTACAACTGCCCCTATTGCCGGATTGCAACGTGCTCATGATCTGTCGCTGCTGTGGTATAATACCGGTTGCAGCGGCCCGGCGGTCGCGACGCGCCCTCAACTCCCGGCCGTCTTTATTCGGCAGGAGTACGGGCACCTGACAGACCGCAAGGCGTCCGGGCGCCCTGTTTGCCAGCGAAATCAGAGCACAGACGGCTGGAGGAGTACAATCATGACGACGGTCAGGCACATCCTCGATACGAAAGGCCATGAGGTCTATAGCGTTCACCCGGAAAAAACGGTCGAAGAGGCCCTCAAGATGATGGCGGAAAAAGAGATTGGCGCAGTGCTGATCATGGAGAACGACTGTCCGGTCGGTATCTTTTCCGAGCGCCATTATGCCCGCGACGTGTTTCTGAAGGGGCGGGCCTCGCCCACCACGACGCTACGTGATGTCATGGAAAAGAAATTGATTTATGTGGAACCGAACCAAACCGCCGAAGCCTGCATGGCACTGATGACCGACAAGCGCATCCGCCATCTGCCGGTTCTGCAAAATGGTAAGCTGATCGGCATCATCTCCATGGGTGATCTCCTCAAAAGCATCATCGCCGACAGGGAATTCAACATCGAGCAGCTTGTACTCTATATGCAGGGATCGAAAATGTAGGTGGATGGCGCTGTTCCACTGCCGCGTCGGGGCGATGGCAAAGACGGCCGGTCAGGACGCGGCCGATGCTTTGCGCCAGTGAGCTGAATGTGCCTATCAGATGAACGCCTGATTTCTCACCAATACAGAGACCTCCATATCGGTCAGAATAAGCAGGCAGGCCTTCGAAGGTATCATTAAACCAGCTTCGGATTTTTCGGCAGCCTCTGTCGCAACATTGAGTGCGATGCACGAGGAGCGCAGCAAAAAGTATGGTCAAATCGACAAACTGACGGCGTGCTTCAAATTGAAGAACTTGAGCTCTGCTTTCCCTTTCGCCGAAACGTCAAGATTGTGCCAACCCGCAGCGCCATTGTACTGAAGCCAGGTGAATGAATTCCAGTTGCCTTGTCCTGCATTTGATTTCTTCATCTCAAAAGGTCCGAAGCTTCATTGATTGGGTAAAACAACCAAGAATAGAATTAACGCAAATTACCTGCTATCATTGACAGTATGTCAGTCCGCCTGAACAGACGGCGAATTGGCGTCTTGCGAGCCGCGAAATCGGTGTTGCGAGTATTTTTCAACTATATATTTTTTATAGGTAAATCCATGAAACATCCTTCCTTTGCCATTGGCATAGGCTTGTTCACAACTCTTGTGCTTGCCTTGCCGGCCTCTGCACAGCCGCAGCCATTCTCGCAATGCCGCGGCATCGTTTTTTCAACCGAAGAGGATTTCGTCAGCCCGGTCGGCGAACGCACCGACGGCAACCCGATCATCTCGGACGGCGACCTGCTTGCGTGGCATCCCGACACCGGCAGCGTCACCATCTGCGCCCGCAACGCGGACTTGCTTCCACCCGGCATTCTGGTCGAGGTTCCGCAGGCGCTTGGCCTGGACGCCGCTGATGCCATCCTTCCGGAGGACGGTCTGATCGCGTTTTCCACCGAACTTGACGAGCAATTCGGTCTCTTCGGACATGGCGACGTGTTGTTCCCGACAGGAACCATCATTCCGAATGAGGTTCTTGTTGCGCGCTTTCAGTTGCCCAGGAACATGGGGCTCGATGCGATCCAGTTCATTGGCGAGCAGGACGCTATCATCAGCGCCATCAAACTCGCCGAAGATTTGGGCAAAGACCAGCTGGAGCAAAATCCGGAAACCTATCTGGAGCGCCTCAAGGCGCGTGGCGTCGACATCTGGTTCTCGCTTGAAGGGACCTCCGACCCGACCAAGGATCCGGATATCCTCGACGGCGATCTTCTGTCGGCGGTGACTGGCAGTATTGTCGCGCCG
>JBNLAU010000030.1:0-3060 GCA_050302295.1 Roseibium sp.
GGTATCCGAAATTTCCTCATCACCGACACCGGCGAGCGCGCGCAGGTCCTCCTCGGCCTCTTCCTGGATGACGTCAACAATGTCATCAACCGTCAGAACGCCGACCAGACGGTCGTTTTCATCAACAACGGCCGAAGAAACGAGGTTGTAGCGCTCAAAGCGCCGGGCGACTTCTTCCTGATCTTCCGTCGCCGTCACCGCCTGCCGTGTTTCCTCCATGATGGAGGTCACCTTTTCCTCCCGCTTGGTGCGCAGGATCTTGTCCAGATGCACCGAACCGAGCAGCTTGAAGGCCGGATCGACGACATAAATTTCGTAAAAGCTGTCCGGCAGGTCGCGCGCCTCGCGCATGTAGTCAATGGTCTGCCCGACTGTCCAGAACTGGGCGACGGCGATGAACTCGCTCTGCATGCGCCGGCCGGCACTGTCTTCAGGATAGTCCAGCGCCTTTTTAAGCTGCGCTCGGTCCGCATAAGGCAGCTCTTCCAGAATGGCCGCCTGGTCGTCCTCATGCAGGTCTTCCAGAATGTAGACGGCATCATCGGAATCGAGATCTTCCAGGCCTTCCGCGATCACGTCATGCGGCAGATCTTCCAGAAGCTGCAGCCGGACCGCTTCGTCCGTCTCGGTTAGCGCGGTATAATCGAAGTCATCGCCGAGCAGCTGGATAAATTCCGCCCGGTCTTCCGCCTCGAGAGTTTCCAGCAGATCGCCGGTATCAGCTTCATGCAAGCGGCCGGCAAGGGCACGCAACGCAAACCCGTCACGCGCCTGGATCGCCGTTTCCACCGCGGCAATAAAATCCGGATTGAGCCGTTCGTCTTCGTCACGGACGGGCACCGGGGGTTCGGGCGTGGCTGTCATATCAAGCTCAGCTGCTTCCCCCATATGGCGCCTCCCCCTCAAGTGTTTATCCGTCCACGGTGACACCTCACCGGCAAGTCCTGACCAGAACTAGCGTTTGCAGGATCAAAGCGCCACAGGAAAAGCGAAACCGGTCCACAGAGTTGGCTCATCGCCAACCGGCAGCTCTCAGGCGAGACAAATGCGAAGATGTGAAGAGGACACTGCCAACCGATTATACCACCAAGGCTCTAGAAACCGGCGCAGCCCTTGCCTCTGGCAACGCTGCGCAGCGTTTCCAGGTAGTCCCGCGCCTTTTCAGGCAGAATGTCTTCGTCGTCCGAAATACAGCGTTCGGCGCGCCGGAAGGCCCGCCTCGCCCGATCGGTTCGAAGGCATACCCGGCCCTCCGCCAGCACCTGCTGCTCGACGTACCACAGCTGATGGCACGTCATGGCGCCGAACCGGCCGGGATTTGTTGAAAGGCTCTGGGCAGCAAGCGGAACAACGCCCAGACAGACGGCCAGCCCCGAAACTGCGAGCATGACGAGAGGACCATATCCTTGCCCGGCGAAACGTTCAAATAGACGCGTCACGAAATTTCATGCTCTCAAAACAATTCTCAATTGGGACAACAGGCACGGGAATCACCGGCCCCCTGATTTCAGGGTCTCATTCACGCGCGCATTCAGGCGGCATTGTGTCCATCGTCCAGGCATCCACCTTCATTGAAGGCAGTTTGGTCTTGAACGTTTTCTCGTTGTGGATGCCTTTGCCGGTCAGCAGATTGACGTCGCACCGTCCGGCGGCATCCGGATCGAGCGTGTCGTAATAGCTGAAAGTGTAGCCCGCGATCCGAAACTCGTTGTTCCGATAAGCGATGGTCAGAACTTTTTCCCACCGGTCGCGGCCAATGGCAGAGTTCTCCGAGTAGATCTTCAGTGATCCGTGCTCTGTCGCTTCAAGCCAGGGTTCCTGTCCGTACATGCCGCCACGCCAGACGATGTCTTTCGCATGAACGGTCTTCCTCCAGCCTTCACCCGCATCCGTGAAGATATATAGATCAGCCCCCTCGTTCGTTTCGGCAAGAACGGCACGGTATCGGCGGATGTCGCCATCGACCGGCACGGTCGCGGAACCCGCAACCGCGTCAGCGGGGATCATCGCGTCCTGCGCAAAGACAGCTCCCGGTAGCAGGGAGGAGAAAACCCACATGACAAAAATGGTTCGAAAGCTGAGCATCTGACGCTTCCTCCGGATTACGTTCAGTCAGTCCCGCCGGGCAATACCTTCGTAGAGGCAGGTAATACCAAGCGCAACAAACAGGAACTCATCTGACCGCTTTTGGCTTTCAGAAGCAAATCATCCGGTATTCATATCAATGCGGGTTCGTATCAGGTGGAGGGCTTCGCGGCGGGTTTCGATTTTGCCGCGCGGCGTTTCACCAGCAGCGTTTCCACTTGATTTTCCTGCATTGCAAGACGGGCTGCCCTCAGCCTCGACGTCTTGGCTTTGCGAATTTCGGCCTCTGTCTGCAGCATTTCCTCAGAAATGCGCTTGGTCGTCTCCGCCTTGGATTCCGCGTTTTCGCGGCGCGGACGAATGGATTTGTCGGAAGGCATGACAGTTATCCTTTTCAAATACGCATAGAAAAAAAGGCCGGGAATCTCCCCGGCCTTTCTCGCATCCTTGTGGTCCCTGCCAGTACATCCGTGGTCAGGAACCAGGATAGGAACTTATGCTTCCTGCAGGTTATCCGCAGCGGACTTGCCGGAACGGCGGTCCTGGACAACTTCAAAGCTGACCTTCTGGCCTTCAACCAGCGAATGCATGCCAGCGCGCTCAACAGCAGAGATGTGGACGAACACGTCGGCAGCGCCATCTTCCGGCTGAATGAAGCCGAAGCCTTTGTTGGCATTAAAGAATTTTACGGTTCCGATGGTCATAACGATTTCCTTTCAATCGGTCATGAGAATATGCGCGCACCACGCAATCAGCGCGGCACGGCGGTTAGGTCGACGTTGATAGGGAAGATCGTTCAGGTCGCAGCAAGCCGCGCAGTCACAAAGTTCGTCAAACAATATCGATGAATATTAAATAGTCTAAAACAGTGTTCAGCACAAGGCCAAATGCAAAAATATTTTGATCCCGCCTAATATTTTTGGCTGGAAACAAGAATTCTTGATTCGAAAACTTGATACGACGTGTTTCCAAATT
>JBNLAU010000031.1:0-10443 GCA_050302295.1 Roseibium sp.
CGGCAAAAGCAAACTGACCCGGGACGACTGTTTGTGCGGTCATAAGACCCGCAGCTCCGAGCGCGACAACACCTGCCAGAAATTTGGCGCGGCGGGACCGCAGGGGAGAAACTGACCGACGGTTTTGCATATTATCTTCCTCTATCGACATTCTGATTGAAAGCCATTTCAGGAACGCGCGGGGAGTCGCGTTCCGGTTCGAGAAAGAAGGTAGGCAATCCAGCCTTACGGGCGCCTGTCGGAGGCATTACCATTTCGTAAGATTGTGTTTTTCACGGCGGGACACCCGGAAAACCGCTCAGAAACATGGGCCGGGAGCCGCAGGAAGTCCGGGGATTTTCTCACTCTTCCAAATGCGTCAGGCGTTACGAAGAGAAGATTTTTCAAACGGCGGGAAACAGAACGGGCCGGTCACCGGTCTGCCATTTCACCCATTTCTGCATGACGAACTGAAACCGGTCCGATTCCTCGAATGTCGCCAGCCAAACTTTCAGGGCGTTCCAGCCCTCCCCCTCGAACCAGTCCCGGTCCGTGTTGGCGAACTGCCGGACAAAGGGAAGGATCGCGTTGTCAGCCAGAGAAGCGTGAGCGCCCAGCAGCCAAGGAGATGTGCTGAGCCGTTCATCCAGTTGCCACAGGAACGCGGACGCCAGCCTTCGTTCCTCGGTCCGGTCCGCGTTCTCATGGCGCGTGTCGTATTTGTAGCGGTCGAGATGGCGCTTGAACGGACCGTCACAGATGTCGATCAACGCGAGAGCCTCCTCCAGCTCGGTCTCACCCCGCGTCAGCCAGCGATCAGGGTCGGACTGGTTCAGGGCCCACAACATGATGTCCAGGCTTTCATCCAGAACCGTGTCACCGTCCTTCAGGCAGGGAACGGTTGCGGTCGGCGACGTTGCCAGAAATTCAGGCGCCTTGTCCCTCAGGACGACTTCCCGCAGTTCGACCTTCCTGCCGCTTGCGGCAATCGCAAGCCGGGCCCTGATGGCACAGGGGCAGCGGCGGAAGGAATACAGGATCGGATACTCGGACATGACTGTCCCTTGACGCAATCCGCCTCCGGGGTCAACTCCGTGTCCGAGCGGAAAACACACAATTCGACCGGCGTATTACTGGCGCGACAAAGAATATTTGGTAAGACTTGAATGATAGGGTGGATCCATGACCGAGTCGCTTCTTCAGCTTGCCAGGAAAAGTTCCTCAGATAAAAAACACGAGCTCGCCGAGCATGTGATGGACCTGCTTGTCGCTCGGTCCGAGGACAAGGGAACGGAAGAAACAAACCTTCTGAACAACATGCTCGAAGGCGTTTACGACACGCTGGAGACGGACGTCCGGCAGAAGATGTCCAAGCGACTTTCAACCGTTCAAGCCACCTCGCACAAGCTGGCGGCCGCCATGGCGAACGATGAGCTGCCGATCGCCAAGGATGTTCTTGAGCGTTCGAATTCTCTCAGGGAAGAGGACCTGAACAAAATCGCGCAAACCAAGGACCAGGGATATCTCCTGGCCATGGCCAAGCGCGACCATATCAGCAAGGACCTTAGCAAGATCCTGATCAAGCGGGGCAGCAAGGAAGTCAAGCACGCGGTTGCTGCCAATCTGGGCGCCGAGATTACCATGCCAGTGTTCGAGAGCCTGGTAAAAGACATGCCGAAACAGCTTGGCGAGCGCATCCGGCACCTGCGTAAATCAAACGAAGAGCTGATCGAAGACCTGTTCAAGGACGATGGCGAAATAGCCGCCGGATCGGAACTGGTCAAACGCCCGGCCAAATTCAGCCCGAAGGCCTGGCTTCTGGGTATCCGCCTGGGCAAGACCACCCTGAACAAGGCGGTCTATCAGCTGTCGCTGGAACACAATCTTCTGGACATCGTCGCATTGCTCGCCTTCTTTTCCGGTCTTGAGCTGAAATACGTTCACAACCTGATGGTCCGGTACGATTCAACCGGAATTGCGGCGGTCTGCAGGGCCACGGGAATCGGGGCGAAGGAATTTCAGGCCATTTGCAAGGAACGTTGCAAACATCTCAAATTTCCGGAAAGCACAGGCAGCAAATGGCTGACAAATTACCATATGCTTGACGATACGGATGCCCGACGTCTTCTTGCGCTCATGAAGATGAAGCTGAAAGCACTCAAGCACGAACAGGCCGCCTAGCCGTTCGGACGTAACGGCACGTTATATTGCCGATACACATCGAACAATTATAAAATTTACATGACTAGGCATCATCCCAACACAGTTGCGAAAATAACTACAATATCCGGTCAACTTAGGTCATGTTTTAAGTATTAACTTCAATAATTCGTTCCATTTTAGAAAAATCCAGATATATTTCTATATCTAACAATACGCCAATCGATCCAAATCTTGGGCCAAATTTTTCTCTTCGTTTTATCCAGTTGTAAACTGTCCGCAGGCTAGACTTAATATTACAAACACGGATGGCCTTTACATGATCGATGACATTCTCAGTCTTGCCAAAGAAAGCACACCCGAAAAGCGGCACAAGTTGGTGGAGCACGTAACGGAGCTTTTCGTGAACGGTGCAGAGAGTTATCGGACTGAAGAAATCGGTCTGTTCAATACGGTTCTTGAAACCATGCTGCCGACAATGGAGCAGCAGCAGAAAAAAGAAGTTTCGGAACAGCTGGCCCCGATCGACAGCACATCACACAAAGTGGCCTACGCCTTGGCGAGCGAGGAGATCGACATTGCCCGCCCGATGCTGACCACGTCCAAGGCCCTTAATTCCGAGGATATTCTCCAGCTGGCCAAGACGATGGGACAGGGCCACCTGCTCGCCATTTCCAAGCGCGCACACCTGGAATCCAATGTTACGGATGTTTTGCTTGAGCGCGGGGAAAGCCCAGTGAAACAATCTGTTGCCGCCAACGCAAGCGCGTCATTTTCCGACTGGGGCTCACGCCTCCTCATCAAACTCGCCGAGAGGGACGAGAAGATCCGTGACACGATGATGGAACGCGCGGATGTCACCGAAGCGGACTACGACAAACTGATCAGCCAGCTGCCGGATAATCAGCAGATGCAGATCCGCAAGATGCGCAACGAGAACGAGTCGCTTGTTCACGACCTCTTCCACGAGGCAAGCAAAGTCGTTGCAAAGACCAAACTGGAGCGCAAGGCGACCCGGATCGACGCCAAGGTAACCTTGAAGGAGATCCGTGCCGGACGGCGGACTTTGAGCAAGGCCATCACTCAGCTAGCCCTGTCCAACAACTTGTTCGACATCTGCTATCTGCTTTCGGAAATGTCCGAACTCGAACAGAAATACGTCACGAATGTCATGGTGCGTTACGACGCCGTCGGCGCTGCTGTGCTGTGCCGGGCCATGGGCGTGGAAAACGAGGACTACGCCTCGCTTTGCAAGGCCCGTGTCATGCACAACAAGCAGCCGGAAACCACGGCGAAAAAATGGATTACTGACTATCGCTCGATTACAGACCGGGATGCCCGGCGTCTGCTGTCGATGATGAAAATCCGGCTGAATACCCTGGAGAGTAACGCGGCCTAACCGCCCCAACCGTTTCTTGAAGCGGTCCGCTCCCCGCCGGAAAGCAAAATGCCGAACGTCAGACGTCTCGTCCGGATTCCAAAATAGCGTTCAACCGCCGTTTTTCCTCGTCGCTCAGAGCCGGCTCCGCAGTTGACGAGATCGGCTTGTTGCGTCCGCGGCGCACGAGGACGAAGATGGTAATCACACCGGCAACCAGAGCCAGTGGCCCTGCAGCCCAGAGCACGAGTGTGTGCCAGGCGAAACGCGGTTTCAGAAGGACAAATTCGCCGTAACGCGAAACGAGGAAGTTGATGACTTCCTCGTCGCTGTCACCGGCAACAAGCCGCTCGCGCACCAGTATCCGCAAATCCTTGGCGAGCGGTGCGTCGCTGTCGTCGATGGACTGGTTCTGACAGACCATGCAGCGCAGTTCCGCAGACAGCGCTCTTGCGCGCGCCTCAAGCGCCGGATCGTTCAGAACCTCGTCCGGCGTGACCGCCAGGGCGGGACCTGCCAGCAGAGCGATGCAAATGAAAAGACTGGAGACAAAGGATCTGATCATGGTCCTACTCCGCCGCCGCAGCCGTCGCCGCCTGCCTCCTTCTGGAGGGCTTCGGAGCGCCAACGCGCAGTCGACGGTCGGCGAACGAGAACATGGCCCCGAACGCCATGATCACACAGCCGATCCAGATCAACGTGATCAGCGGCTTGAAATAGACCCTGACATCAACGCCGCCGTCGCCCCGGTTTTCGCCGAGCGACAAGTAAAGCTGAGAAAACCAGGTGGTATAGATGGCAGCTTCCGTGGTCGGCATCTGCCGGGCCGTGTAGATCCGCTTTGACGGATCAAGCCCGACCACGAAATTACCATCGCTTCGGACTGTGAAATGTCCGACTTCCTCGGTGAAATTAGCTCCCCGGCGGGGTGCCACTCCGTCGAATGTAACCTGGTATCCGGCGAGTTCCACCGTATCTCCCGGCCTCATGGTCGCGATCTGCTCATCCTGGAAGGCGGATGCGGTCACGATGCCGAGCACAGCCACGCCAACACCGAAGTGGGCGATCGCAGTGCCCCAGGCCGAGCCCGGCAGACCGAACAGTCGGGCAAGCCCGCGTTTGGGGCCGACCTCGAAGAATTTCACACGGGTCACGATTTCAGAGACTGCACCTGCCATGACCCAGACCGCGAGTCCGACACCGAGCGGAGCCATAACCTTTTCCATGCCCCAGAGCCAGAATGTGAACAGCGTCAGGGCAATCGCAATGCCGAGAGCCACATAGAGCCGCTGGCAGGCAGCCAGCAGGTCGCCGCGTTTCCACGACAGAACCGGACCAAAGGGAACCGCCATCAGCAGCGGAACCATCAACGGACCAAAGGTCAGATTGAAGAACGGCGCGCCGACCGAGATCTTCTCCCCGGCCACCGCATCCAGCACCAGTGGATATAGCGTGCCGACGAACACGGCCGCGCAGGCTGCCGTCAGGAACAGATTGTTCAGGACAAGCCCGCCTTCCCGGCTGATCGGCGCAAACACCCCGCCTTGTTTCAGCATCGGCGCCCGCCAGGCATAGAGTGACAGCGAGCCGCCGATGAAGAAGCACAGCAGGCCAAGAATGAACACGCCCCGGGCGGGGTCCGTGGCGAAGGCATGCACGGAGGTCAGGACGCCGGAGCGGACCAGGAACGTGCCGAGCAGCGACAGCGAGAAAGTGAAAATCGCGAGCAGGATCGTCCAGACTTTCAGGGCCTCACGCTTTTCCATGACAATCGCGGAATGCAGCAGCGCCGTCCCGGCAAGCCAGGGCATGAAGCTGGCGTTTTCAACCGGATCCCAGAACCACCAGCCTCCCCAGCCGAGTTCGTAATAGGCCCAGTATGAGCCCATGGCGATGCCAAGCGTCAGAAAGCACCAGGCAAGCAAGGTCCAGGGACGAACCCAGCGGGCCCAGGCGGCATCGGTGCGCCCCAGGATCAGTGCGGCAACGGCAAAGGAGAAGGTGATCGAAAAGCCGACATAGCCGATATAAAGCAGCGGCGGGTGGATCGCCAAACCGATGTCCTGAAGGATAGGGTTGAGATCAGCGCCTTGCAGCGGCGGATTGACCACGCGCTCGAAGGGATTTGACGTGGTCAGCAGGAACAGGATGAAGCCGGCCGAGACCCAGCCCTGAACGGAAAGCGTCACAGCTTTCAGGTCGGCGGGCAGATTGCTGCCGAACATGCCAACCAGCGCTCCAAAAAACACCAGAATGAGAACCCAGAGGAGCATCGAGCCCTCGTGGTTGCCCCAGACACCCGTGAATTTGTAGAGCAGCGGTTTTGCGGAATGGGAGTTTTCGACAACGTTCAGCACCGAAAAATCCGAATTGAGATAGGCGCCGGTTAGGACCGCGAAGGCGATCAGAACCAGCGCGAACAGCAAGACCGAAACCGGCGGTGCAACCGCCATCAGCCGGTCGTTCCCCGTGATCCCGCCCCAGAACGGAATAACGGACTGGATCAATGTGAGGGCAAACGCCAATACAAGCGCGTAATGTCCGAATTCGACAATCATCGTCGGCCTTTAGGTCCCGTCCCAATTCGCCTCAAAGTCAGTTTGCGGCCCCCTCGCCGCCCTGCCAATGCCCCTGATCCTTCAGCGCTTCGGCAACTTCCTTGGGCATGTAATTCTCATCGTGCTTTGCCAGAACACTGTCTGCCACAAAAACACCGTCCGAGCGAACGGTGCCCTCAGTGACAACGCCTTGCCCTTCCCGGAAGAGATCCGGCAAAATACCTTTATAGGTCACCTGAATGGCGTTCTCCATGTCGGTGACACGGAATTCGACCTGAGCATTATCGGAGCGCGTGACCGATCCCTCTTCAACCAGACCACCCAGCCGGATTCGCTGGCCGAAGGGGATCGCTTTATGCGTGATATCCGTCGGGCTCTGGAAGAAGACGATCTGATCGTTGAGGACAAACAGGATCAGTCCGAGGGCAACAGCCAGAACCGCGCCAGCCGATCCGATCAGGGTCAACCTCATTTGTTTACGTGTCATTTCGTTCCGTCCGAAATCTGATTGCCTTTCAGCCACCCGTCCCAGTTCAGGACCCGGGCGCGCCATATCATGACCCTGATAGACCAAGTTGGCTGGCGGCGTCCTTGATCAGGGACAAGTCATCCGGATTTTCGGCATAAGCGGCCAGCGCCTCCGCTAGTGCGCTTTCGGCCTTCTGCTTTTCTCCCAAAACCATATAGGCGCGGATCAGCTGGTTCCACTCCGCAACTGAACCGCCATCCGCCGAAAGGCGTTCGGCAAGCCCCGACACCATGCCTTTGATCATGGTCTGTCTGTCTTCGGCGCCCATGTCCTGCGACGCGGCAACATCCTCCCGAGAAGGGCCGCGTTGAGTTTCAGCCGGAGGTTCCTTGCCTTCCAGGCGAGCAAGCTGCGCCCTGGCTGCGCTCACCCAGGATTCCGTCTCGTCCGCGCCCTTCAGGAGATCCTGCCAGGCGGCTATCGCTTCGTCCCGCCTGCCTTCCTGCGCCAGGGCCATGGCCAGGAAGAAGCGCGGCTTCACGGCGTCTGCATCCATGCTGACCGCCTGTTCGAACGCCTGGCGGGCGTCGGCGGTGACAAGGCCCTGATTGGCGACGGTCAGCGCCTCGCCCATATCGGTCAGCCAATCTGGTCTGGGGCCCAGGATACGGATCGCATTGGCGAAAGCTCTTGCAGACTGTTCCGGTCTGCCGCGCGACAGATAGACCGGCGCAATCACCGCCCAGCCCTGTCCGTCCTCCGGATTGTCCGCCAGATGCTTTTCAACGCGGGCAACCAGAACATCGACCGGCTGCTCATCCGCGGGCCCCTCGAACCGTGCGGCAAGCGGCATGTCCGGCTGATCCGGAGACCCGAGCACGAGGTAAAGCCCGAAGGCGGCCAGCGGCAGCAGGAGCAGCGCCAGCCCGCGAGCGACCTTGAGCTGCAGCGCGTGTCCGCTCCCGTGATCCGGTTCCGCCTGCCTGTCATGGGCGGCAAGAAGGCGGCGGGCAATTTCCGTGCGTGCCGCCTCGGCAGCTTCCGGGTCGATCAATCCGCGCTTCAAGTCGCGTTCGACCGCGCCGAGCTGTTCGCGATAAACGGCTTCGTCTGCGCTCGAAGCAGCGGCGCCGCGAGACTGCCGGCTTTGCGACAAGGGGATGAGCACCGTAAGGGCAGCTGCCGCCGTCAGTATAGCGATGAGAATCCAGAACATCATGGCCGCACTATAGACCGCTCAATGCGGACAAAAGCAAGGCGGCTTTCCTGTGACCGGCGGTCGCGCCATTCACAATTCGGTCGGAAGATGGCAGTGAGCGGAGAGAAATGCGGCAAAGGCCGAAACCGCGGGCTATCGGCCTGCGTTTAACGGCGCCCAATCGCGTTGGCAATGAGCTTACGTTCGGGACTGCCCGCATGCGCACCGTCCAACCTCTTGGCCTTTGCAACTGCCGACTGGCGGCTGCGGCGCAATTGGTCGGCATATTCGGCACCGAAATAGATCTCAGACAGCATGATTGCCACATCCGCAGCCGCTACATGCGCTTCAAGCTGCGGCCCCCTGGACTTGCCGAGATCGGTTATCAACGAGCGGGTCACGATTTCCAGCGTTTGTTCTACCGCCTGCCGGGTGCGCTTGCCGATCTCGTTGACGGCGAAGGTCTCGGACGCATTGCGCACCGTGGCGACAACGCGCAAAGCCCTAATAGCATCGTCAATTGCTGATTGATCGACCTGAGGGGTGCCGTTGCCGTCGGGTTTGGGAACCTGAAGCGCACGGCGGACTGCACTGTGTGCGCTGTTCAGCTCCCGCGTCACAACATCGGAGACGCAGCGCTTGGTATCGGCCAGTTGCTTGTGCCACTTGCCGGTTACGGCAAAATCCATATCCCGTTCAACACCGCGCACAAGCGTATGATATTCCAGGAGCGCCTGCGAAAAGGCGACGGGATCCGGATTGTTGTTGCGGTGTTCCAGGGCAAGGATCTGAAGGCGCTCCGCCTCACTCATGACCACATCGACAAAGGGCGCGAACTGAGAATTGGCGATGGCCTTGGGATCTTCGCTTCCCGCCAGACGGCCCGCGAATGTGCACAGGGCAGACGGTGTCTCCGAGCGTTCAACCAGCGCGGCGGCCAGAACGGACACATGGTCCGGGAAGCGGCTGGAACAATTGTCCACCAGACGCAATACGTCGGTATCGTGCTTCAGCCGATGCTCGTTGATGCGGTCCGGAATGGTCTGCAGGAACGGTATCAGCCACCGTTCGGCAGCGAATATCTTTTGTATGTCCTGAAGTTCGGCAATGCCGCGTTCACCGCCAAGTTCGATCCCCACGCGGCGGCGTTCCTTTTCAGAAAGCTCGCAGCGATGCAGGGCTTCGCTCATCGCATCAACGGAGCGGCTGCGCAACGCCTGCACCAGCGCATCGACCCGCTCGCCGCTGACCGATGCGTTTCCGGCCTGTTCAAGCACCATCCGGACATCGACCGGCATGACGTCGCGGCCAAGCCATTTCCAGACCCGGTCGAGCACACCTCTGTAAATGCGCCCTTCCTGGCGATGCGACAGAACCTCGTTGATAAGAAAATCATCCAGCGGCGCAAAAAACATGCGCTGGATCTGGCCCCGCCTTTGCGCGCCGCCGGGGATGTCCGGCAAAGCCAGCGTCGGCTTCCTCAAAAGGGTGACGGCTGCGGAGAGGATGAACTGGATATGCGGATCAGCGTCTTTGCGGACTTTCGCGCGTTCCAAATTGCGTACCAGAGCCTCGACAGCGCTCGGGCTGAGGCTGCTCAGGTAGGTTTTCAATTTGGTCTCAAGCTGGTCCGAATAAGCCATTCACAGCGTCAACATCGCGATCCTATTTCGGCAATATTACCGTCTGAAGGCTTAAGTAAGTGTTGAGAGTAATCGTAGGGATTTGAAACAACTCAGTAATCACCAATCGCGGCCTCGAGCCGCACCAAAGACGACCATTGAGTGATCAACGCTAGCCAATCACCTGCCACGTGCCGCGGTCCGTTTCGCAAGCCGTGCCGCGTGCCTGCAGGACCCGGCCCCGCAGGACCATTTCGTGAGTGAATTCGCGGCAGCTTGTCTCGTTGACGAAATAGACCGGGCCCGGGCGCACCTGTCCGCTGCGGCCCGTTCGCTCGTTCTGCCAGGCGACAGAGACACCAACGCCCTTCGCCCTCAGCGCCCGGTGCTGGGCGTTTTCCGCCGCGCGGCGGTCGGACGGCTCAAGCGCTTCGCCGAATTCGTTGTTCACGAGAACCGAGTATGCGGCATTTGCATCAGTCCCGGCCCCATTTGCATTGGGATCGCCGAAGAACGAGCCCCAGCCGCCGGTTTCCTTGGCTCCGGACGTCATTGAGCAGCCGGTCAGGACCGAAAAAAGAGCAAGACATATGGCACCGTGCAAACGCATGCTTCAAAGCTCCCTGAGCGCCCGGCTTCGAAGCAATTGCCCGAAACCGCCGCTGTTGCTCGACTTCAAGTTACCGGAGTGGCTTGTCCGCATTTGCCTGAACGCGGCAAGCTCCCGTGAGCGTGAAAACCGGCCTGAACCGGCAGATGAATCAGTGTTATTTTCAATTTGTGGCCGAACTTGGCCATAAGCCCAGGTTTGGTCAGCAATTTGTCATACATTTTGTTGCGGGTGGTATAATACCACCCGGCACTAGTTATGACCCATCTGATGGACCATATCGGTCTGCCGGCTAGGCGCGATGTACAGCGCGACCGTCCGGTCGGACAAACAGCGCAACGACGTCCGGCGGGCCGATATGATCCACCGGAGGCCGTATTTTCGAAACGCCCGGACGGCGTCGCGCTTCATGGCCGATGCCCCGCATCGACCTGCAAAACGCTCCTTGCCGAGCGATCCGAAAATACGG
>JBNLAU010000032.1:0-12005 GCA_050302295.1 Roseibium sp.
TTCTCGGTTTCGGATTTGCACCCTATACCGGCGGTACGCTCAGCTACATCGACATGATGGGCACGCCAGCCTTCGTCGAACTGTGCAAGAAGTTCACCCGCAAATGGGGCCCGCGCTTCAAGCCGAACAAACTGCTGAGAGAGATGGCCAAGGAAAACGAAACCTTCTACGGCAAATTTCCGCCAAAACCCGAGCAGAAGGTCAAGGACGCCGCATAAAGGCGTATAGAGCCACATAACAATAACGCAGATGCCGCCTCCTCAACGGAGGCGGCATTGTCATTTTTACTCAGTTCTTACGTAATAGATGTTAGCAGTTTACGACAGAACTTGATCCAGTCAGACTTGTCATGCAGTGTTCGCTCAAGACGTCTGCACACGAGCTGGCAGGAGATCATAATGCCGCTTGAAGGCGAATGGGCACGATCGGATGTGGTCCGTACGTTGCGCGATATCTGTTCAAATGAGAATTTGGACTGGCCCCATATGGCCCGCCTTTACAATTTTGATCTCGCCAGCCTTGAAGATCCGCAAGGGATTGTGCCTATCACCGCCTGGCTTGCAGTGTTCGAACATGTCGCCGAAGAACTCGGCAATGATGCAATCATGTTCGACCTGTTCAATAACGTCGAGATCGGCTGCTTTTCCATATACGACTATCTTTTTTCCTGCGCGCCGACCTTAAGGGAAGCCTGTCAGGCGTGGGTGAAGTTCATTCCGATTCGCTCCAACGCCTACAGCATGAAGTTCGAGGAAACCGAAACCTGCGGGTATGTCGAGTGGCCGATCCTTGAGGGACGTGGTGAATGGCGCCAGAACATGTTTGGCCGTATCGGCTGGGCAGCCAAGCAGCTGCAACATGCGCTGGATATGAAAGTGCCGCCGATCATAATCGAACTGGCGACCCCGGAGCCGAAAAACACATCCGCCTTTCTGAAGAAATACCAGGGCCGCATCAAATTCGGAGCCCAGCACAACAGGATCTCGTTTCCCAAGGCCCTTCTATCGCACCCACAGCACCGCAATGATGCCCATCTTTACGCAATCATTCAGAAATCCGCGATGTGCGAACTTGACCGGTTCGGCCAGATGGAGTCGCCCGTTTCCAGGATTGCCAACGAAGTCGCCTCCAATCTGTCAAACGGCGCCTTCACACTGCCGCACGTCGCCGCGAAACTCGGCATGTCCCAGAGAGCGGTGCAGCGGCTTCTGGAAAAGGAAGACACCAGCTTCCGGAAGCTCAGCGAAGAAATCCGCCGCTCTGCCGCAGAACGATATTTGCGCGGTACGGACCTGCCGATGAAGGAAATCGCTTATCTGCTGGGTTTTTCCGAGCTGAGCACCTTTTCCAGAGCGGTCAAAACCTGGTTTGGCGTGTCCCCGAGAAAAGTGCGCGAAGCACCGGACAAATCACCGGGGAACGATGGCCGTCCGGATTCGTCCTCAACGGGGCGGAAAACACGGAGCTTATCGGCGACCGGCAAGTTCAACTGAAGAATGCCATCCGCGGCGCGGCACGCGCCGGCGGCCCCGACGCACGAGCGCTGTGCGAAGCAGTTTACGAATTCCTGGCTATCGCAGAATTGCGGCACGGTGGTTCGATCGGGCTGAAGCACCACCGTGCCAGAGATCGTTCTGCTTGCCGTCAGGCGCAAGAAACATCTGTTCAAGTACCTGAGTTTCCGCAAGCAAAACCGGACTTTCGCAATAAGCTGTGATCTATCCGGTTCGGCCTGCTTCCGGCCCATCCCGCAATGTGATCATTATGTATGCCGATCCGCTTCCTTAGGAACCGGCATCTGTCTTTCATCGCGGGTAGAGAAAGGTCGGACGTTTCGCGATTGTGGGGAATCTGCTGACGTCAAGTTGTACCTTCCTGACCCCATACATATTTGAGCGAAACGCCCAAGTCATTGGCTTGAGATGATCAGGACTTTGCCATTTACGACACTCCGCGTCTCCAATCGCTAACCAGCCCTATGACTTTGTTTTTACATCATAGAAACACGGTGCAAAGCTTCCGGGGCATTGTAATCGAAGCGGATTGTTCCTAACTTTCCGGTCACGTTATTGTCAGCAGCACCGAACTGGAGATTTGCATGTCGGATACCGGCTTGAGCCGCTTTCTGGGAGGCTCGCCCGCTCAGGTGTTGTTGCGGCTGGTTTTTCTGTCGTTCGTGGTTGGCATCATTCTTTCCGCCCTTGATCTCGATCCGCTTGATCTCATCCACATAGCGGTCAACTTTTTCGAACGGCTCTGGAACATGGGCTTCCACGCCATCGGCCGGCTCGGCAATTATCTCGTCATTGGCGCGATGGTGGTTGTCCCCATCTGGCTGGTGACGCGCCTTTTGTCCATGGGCCGCGAGAAATAGGCGGCCCATTTCCCTTCCTAAGCCGAGGCATATCCGGAAAATAACACAGTCGTCGTCGAACCGCTGAGCTCTCAGGCTTGCAGATTGCTGACGAATTGAGGCTGACATCCGCGCGGAGCACCACCCAAGCCGTTTCGCATCACCGTCTCTGGCGGTCAAACCTAGCCGGAACGCGCAAACGCCTATCCAAAAAGCGAATCTCACTCCACATTACAACCTGTTATAGTGCTAGAGCCTGGATAAGGTGTGGGTCAGCGGGCCGTCTTGGCGTCAAAACACGCGATCGGCGCATGCGGCTTCGCTGCCGGGAGATGCAACCGATCTCGCGGCGCGATGCAGGCTGACATGGCGATCGGCTAGCTCCTCGATATTTGTCGAATAGCCGCCGCCGAGAACGCCCGCGAGCGGAATACCGGCTGCGCGAACGGTTTCAATCACATATCTGTCGCGCAGCCGCAGTCCCTCACGAGACAGTGCCAACCGGCCCAGCCGGTCTCCTTGATATGGATCGACACCCGCATTGAACAGGACAATGTCCCAATTTTCGCTACCGAGCAGGCCGGGCAGGATTTTCCTCAGCCTGACCAGATAATCGGCATCGCCGGTTCCGTCCGGCAGACCGACATCGAGATGCGAGGGGACCTTGCGCACAGGATAATTCCTCTCCGAATGCATCGAGAACGTGAAGATATCCGGATCGTTCTGAAATATCTCCGCGGTGCCGTCGCCCTGATGCACATCCAGATCAACGACCAGCGCCTTTTTGATGGCTCCGTCAGCCTGCATCACCTTGATCGCGACCGCCACATCGTTGAAGACGCAGAAACCGGCGCCATGCGCCCGGCGGGCATGATGACTGCCACCGGCGGTGTTGCAGGCAAGACCGTGTTCCAGCGCCAGATAGCAGGTCAACACCGTCCCTCCGGTGGCGCACCTTGCGCGCAGAGCGATGTCCTCGAGCATCGGAAATCCGATTTCCCGGGCAACCGTCTCGGGAACCCTTGCGTTGAAACCCTGATCCACATAGGCGGGATCGTGCGCCAGCGAAACCCACTCGAAAGGAGCCGGCCGGGGGCGGAAGAAAGTTCCGCCATCCAGAAGATTTTCCGCACAGATCCTTTCCGCAACCGCGCGGAATTTGTCCATCGGAAAACGGTGATTGGCGGGCAGGTCGGCACAATAGGCGGGATGATGGACAATCGGCAGAGGCATCCGGCGCAATATAGGACGTCAGACACCTTTCGCCACCCGAATAAGCAGTTTGTTTCCGCACAAGTGGTTGGTATCAGGCCTGAACAGAAAAGGATTGACGCCCGGGCAAAGCTGGACAAGAACAACGGCTCATCCATCAAGAGCCCTCCATGTCCAATTCCTCTGCCGCCACCGATCCCTCGGGTCTGGCATTTGCCGTTACACATCGCTCGGTTCTGGCAATCGCCATCCCGATGACGCTCGCCTATCTGTCGACGCCACTGCTGGGCGTGGTCGACATGGCCGTGATCGGGCGCCTGGGCGACGCCGCCCTGCTCGGCGGTATTGCGATCGGCGGAATAATTTTCGACCTTGTCTTCACGACCTTCAATTTCCTGCGTTCAGGAACAACGGGTCTCACCGCGCAGGCATTCGGCGGCCGGAATGAAGAGGAGATCCGCGCGACCCTGCTGCGCGCCTTCGTCATTGCCGCCCTTGGCGGCGTTGCCGTCATTCTGCTCCAGACGCCTCTTCTGGAGGCCGGACTCTGGTTTTTGGGTGGCAGCCGCGATGTTCAGTCGGCAACGGCCCGCTATTTCGACGTGCGCGTCTACAGCGCCCCGTTTCTGCTCGCCAACTACGCCATCCTCGGCTGGTTCATCGGGCTCGGCCGGGCGGGCACAGGCCTGGTTCTGCAGCTGGTTTTGAACGGGCTCAACATTTTCCTCAGCGTGTGGCTGGTGATCGGGCTCAATTGGGGGGTGGAGGGTGTGGCGCTGGCAACGGTGCTCAGCGAGATATCCGCGACGCTTCTCGGGCTCGGCCTGATATTCGCCAGCACCAGAAACGGCGCCTGGCCGACGGCGAAGGTGATATTCGACCGCCGTCTTTTGCTTCGCATGATGGCCGTCAACCGGGACATCATGATCCGTTCCTTCACGCTTCTCTTCGCCTTTGCCTTCTTCATGGCCCGCTCCGCCGATCAGGGCGAGATCGTGCTTGCGGCGAATGCGCTGCTTGAGAAGTTCATCATGGTGGCGGCCTTTTTCCTTGACGGGCTTGCTACCGCGGCCGAGCAGCTCTCAGGCAGGGCCGTCGGTGCAAGATACCGGCCGGCCTTTGACCGCACCCTTAAACTGACCGCCCTATGGAGTTTCGCCCTGGCCGGTCTTCTGGCCATCTTTTTCTGGCTGATCGGCCCGTATCTGATCAGCTTCATGACAACGTCGACCGATGTGCGCCAGGTTGCGGGTCTCTATCTTGTCTGGGCCGTTCTCGCGCCGCTGTTCGGCGTTCTCGCCTTTCAGATGGACGGTATCTTTATCGGCGCCACATGGTCATCGACCATGCGCAACATGATGCTGCTGTCCCTTGCCGTTTACCTGGCGGCCTATTACGGCCTCTTCCCGGTGCTGGGCAACCACGGCCTCTGGCTGGCCTTCCTGCTCTTCTTCGGCACGCGCGGGCTCACGCTTCTGGCCGCATGCAGAAAGCGCGCCGCCGAGACGTTCGCCTGACCAACGCTCTGCATGCGTTTTCAGCCCTTCTCGGATGCCCAGGCCTCGACATTGGCGTCCCGGGCTTCGCGCAGGGAACTCAGGCCGGTTTCATCCAGCTTTTTCGCCAAACCGCCGAGAATCTCGCCGATCAACGCCGGCCCCTTGAACACCAGCGACGAATAGAGCTGCAGCAGATCTGCTCCGGCCGTGATCTTTGTCCAGGCGGTTTCCGCGCTGTCGATGCCGCCGACACCGACAATCGGCAGGTCAGGCCCGGCAAGTTTGCGTGCCCTCGCCAGCATGATCGTCGATTTGCGGAACAAGGGCCGGCCCGACAGGCCGCCGGTCTCCTGAGCCAGTCCCTTCCCGCTCAACCCGTCGCGGCTGATGGTGGTGTTGGACACGATCAAGCCATCAACATTCTTGGCCAGAACCTCTTCGACAATGTCCGAAAGGTCTTCATCGGTCACATCCGGGGCGATCTTCAGAAGAACGGGAACATGCCGCCCCATCGTGCGGGTGCATTCGTCCCGGGCCGAGATGACGCCGGTGAGCAGTTCGGCCAGGGCGGAGCGCGCCTGCAGATCCCGCAATCCCGGGGTGTTGGGCGACGAAATATTGACCGTGAAATAAGACGCCATGTCGGCGAATTCGCAGATACCGCTGACATAATCCGCGATCCGGTCTTCCGCGTCCTTGTTCGCGCCGACATTTATGCCAACGATACCGGTGAGTTTCTTTCTGGCGTCAAGACGCCGGCGAAGGGCCGCATGGCCTTCATTGTTGAAACCGTAGCGGTTGATCACTCCCTGGTCCGCCGGCAGGCGGAAAACACGCGGCCGCGGATTTCCCGGCTGGGGCTTCGGCGTAACGGAGCCCACTTCGGTAAATCCGAAACCGAGCTTCAGGAGCGCATCCGGCACTTCACCGTTCTTGTCGAACCCGGCGGCCATGCCAAGGGGATTCGGAAAGGTGAGATCCCACAGTTTCACGGCAAGGCGCTTGTCGGCGCTGCGACCGCGCCCCGGCAATACGCCTGATTTCAGGGCCAGGACCGTCATCCTGTGGGCGGTTTCCGCATCAAGCGCCTGAAGGGCTTTCATCGCCGTATTTTCAAGCCAGGGCAATGTCATTCGCCGAACTCCGGAAAAGCATGAGACCCGTCTTCAGCCAAAGGCAGGTCCTTCACCCACAGGGCGGAGGCTGGATCAAGATCGCCGTAAAGATGCGGAAACAGAGCCCCGCCACGGGACGGCTCCCATTTAAGCGCCTCCCCAAGAGCGTCAGTTTCAAAGGCAGCCAGCAAGAGTTCCTTCTGCCCGGAAAAATGCTTTTCGGCAGTCTCCCGCACCTGTCCAGCGGACGAAAAATGAATGAAACCGTCCGCCAGATCGACAGGCGCCCCTTTGAAAACCCCGTCTTCGACTGCCGCCTGCCAGAGTGACCGGGGAACAATCTTGAATATCAATGCCATATGCGTGCCCTGTTTCGATCGCACGGCCCCATCCGCTTTTCGCGGGCCGCCGCCGGCACGGACACTACTCAACAGGATTGGGACGGACAAGGAGCCCTTGCCCCTATCCGTGACAATAATTTAAGGATGCCCGGAAGGTCCGCAAATGATCTTCTCAACATTCCGCGCTAGGATTGAAACTCCGGTCAAACGGGGACAAACCATGTCGAGCTGACCGCCGCACTCGGAAATCGGGCGGTCGACCTTTATGATCAGGCTTCGCCAGCAAAGCGAGTAACCTTGGGATGAAACTCCGGCCACTTCTTGTGCCCGCGCTGATACTGACCGCTGCCGGCGGTCTGCTGGCGTTTCTGTTGCTTGCCGATCCGCCCGAGAGCCCGGGTGCCGCCGTCGCCCCCGCTTCAAACGGTGCGGACAATCCGGACGGCAGCGGCGAACCAAAAGGGGCCGCAGTGCCGTTGCCGAACCAAATACGCGACGTGTCGCCGGAAGGCGTGACAGCACCGAAGGTCCACGGCAATCTCAAGCGGATTTCCCCATCCGAGCGGTATCTGGAACTCAAGAACCCGCCTGTGGAGCCCCTGCCCGACGGTCCGCTTGAATTGAGACGGGTTCAGGTCCTGGACGGCGGCAATCTCAAGTCGGACAAGCTGGACATCAAGCTGGCGTATATTGTGCCGCTCCAACCCAATGCCACGTGTATTTCCCGGCTTGGCGGCTCATGGCCCTGCGGCGCCCGGGCGCGAACCTTCCTGAGAGGACTGGTCCGCCAGTTCAAGGTGACATGCAATACGGTCCAGATATTCGGACCGCAAAAGATCCTGGCCACATGCAGCCGCGGCAAAATCGACCTGGGCGCCCGGATGATCCGTTACGGCTGGGCCGACCCCACCGATGATGCGCCTGCGGAACTGCAGGAACTTGCTCTCAAGGCGAAAGAGAAAAAGATCGGCAAGTGGCAATCGGAATGGCTGCACGACCTTCCGGCGCACAGTTGGGAAAACGGCCCGGATACGGCCTTGCCGGGGCTGGAAAGCCTTGAACCGGAAATCATCGAGTGGAGCCTCAGGACAGATGCTGAGGGAAGCGGCGAGGAAACCGACCCTGCGGACCTGGACGTGTTTCCGGAACTGCCGCCGGAATAACTTCCCGGCCTGACAGTTGACCGCTAGGCGCTGTTCAGCAGGCCTTCGTCAGCTTCGCCCAACCGTTTCAGAAGTTCGATCCGTTGCCGCACTTCGGCTGCGCCGTCCCGATGCGTTTCGCTGATTTCGGTCAGGTCGGTGAGGGATCGCTCTATGTTGCCGCTCTGTGCGAAGATTTCATCCACGCGCTCCACAATATGTTTGTAGCGTTCACCTTCTTCGGCGAACTGCGCGCGTGTTGCGTCGATGATGCCGCCAAGCTGTTCCAGCGACTTCTCGATATCGACAATCGAATTCTGAGTGTGATCAAGGGAGGCCTTGGTATCGTTGGCCAGCTTTTTCACTTCACCTGCCACCACGCTGAAGCCCTTGCCGGCCTCACCGGCGCGCGCCGCCTCGATGGTGGCATTCAGCGCCAGGAGATTTGTCTGACCGGTGATATTGTCGATAATCGAGAGCACCTGCCGCAGCGCGTTCAGCGAGTGGCTGACACTTTCGAATTTTTCCGCTAGCTGGACCGAGTTGTTATCTCTTTGCGATGTATCGATGGTCCGGTCGTCCCCCATGGCACCCCGGATGTTGTTGATCACATCCCCGACTTCGGTCACTTCGGACACAACACTCTCAATTCGCCTCGAGGCGTTCAGATAGTGCGCGATGTCGTCCACCATCTCGCTGCGCATACCGTTCAGCATGCGCACCTGGTTTAATCGGCGCCGGGTGAAATACTCAACGAACCCGGCATAGTGGATCGGGAAATTGTCAATAAAGTCATCGGTGTAGTGTTCATCAACATCAGCAAAGAAGACGAGAGCGACCAGCGTCTGGTTGATGTTCACCCCCAGAAGTTCGCCGAACGTGGAAAAGCCGACCGCGGGAGCCGGCCAGAGATCACGCGCCTTCGGCAACTGGGAGTCATTGTTCAGCCGCCGCAAAATGCAGTCGTTGGTCAAAACAGCGACCGGCCTCGGTTTTCCGGCCAGAAAGCCGGAAATGTCCTTACGCGTTTGTTCAATAAAGTCGGTGGCTTCTAGCAACAGGAGATCATCGCCCTGGGCAATATCGCAATAGAAGGTGATAACCTCCTCTTCCAGGTCGATATTGGCAATCGACCGGACATAGACCTCACCGCCGATCTCAACCCCGCAGGTGCGATTTCTCAGCGATCCGTCCAGTTGTTCCGGCGCCACACCGAGAGCGGAGGAAAGCGCCTTTACCAGGGAAATGATTTCGCCGGTCTTCTGATCAAGCACCGAGCTCACCGTGCGCTGGTCCATATCCGCATCAACAACGATGAAGCGCTCGCCGGTCTTCCTGAAGTTATGGCTGCGAAGGACGCCGTATCGCTGCCCGGGAGCCATCTTCACGAATGCGACGACAGCATGGTTCTCCAGCGTGTTCTTTCCATCGAAGAGCTTGGTGGTGACAAAGTCCAGTTTTCCGCCCGCTGAACCGCCTACAAACAGGCAGGGGAATTTCCTGGAGCGGTAAATCGCCTCCATGAAATAGTTTTCCGACAGTGAAAGACCGTCGATCAGCGTCAGTGCGAAGCTGTCCCTGACATCCAGCGGGAAGGATGGCGCGACGCTATTCAGAGCCGAGGTAATTTTGGCAATCCGCTCACGGCGTGCCAGGGCGCCCCGCCGCTCCGCAGATCTTCGCTGAATAGCGGTACGGAAAAGATTTCCACTTTCTCGAAAAACCTTGGAGAAAACACCTGCAGGGTGATGGTTCGCCAATCGCCCTCTGTGCTGCAATAAGCGGTCTCAGGCCCTTGAGAACAAAGTCCACCGGCCGTCGTTGTGGCGATAAGCCTTGCCGGGCCGGCCATCTGTTGAAGTCTGCGCGTCACCGCGTTGAAATCCGCATTAGGCGATATGAAGGCCACCACAAACGCGGCGGGATCGCCATCGAACCGGAAGTCATCCTGCGACAGATCACTAAGATCATCGCTCGTGAGAAGGGAGCGCACGGGCGGACGGTAAGTATCCAACTCCAGGTCCAGACCGGTTTCGAATTCTTCGACGTCAACAGCCATATCGACAAGCGGTTCGGACCGTCGCAGAAATCTCAGCATATTCAACTCCCCAACAATGAGACCAGGTTTTCATTCAGTTTCCCCGGATCAGCAATCAAATTTGGGCAGTTTTTCTCTTAGCTTTCATAATATAGCGTAAAAACAGCTTTACAACTTACTACGTACGTACTTACCCGTAGCGGTCTAAAACCTGGACAAATCGAATATTCAATATCGGCATTCATAACTAATGCCGGGTGGTATGAGGTATTGGGCGGGCGGAATTGACCTGTTGCGCAGGGTGGCCTGGTTGGCCGTTCAAGCCACGCAATGCAGTCCCAGCGAGCTGGAGCGTTGCTATCTAATGAGTTCCTATCTGTTTTGGTTGATAATAAGCTCCGGGGCCACCAGCAAAGAGCAAAGGTATTTTTCATGGCCAATCATTTGACTGTCGGGGTCATCGGCGGAAATGGACAACTCGGCAGCGCACTTGCCACCGCCTGGCTGGAAAGCGGATGCGTTGCCCCCGACAGCCTTTGGATCTCGAGCCGGTCGGGTGAAGCCGCCTGTTTCGATGCCTGGCCGAACGTGAACATCACATCGTCGAACCAGGCATTGGCGGAAGCCTGCGACGTAATCTTTCTATCCGTGCCGCCGGCGCTGATGGATCAGATTCAGATTGCCGCACCCGACAAGCTGGTTGTCTCGGTCATGGCCGGTGTTACCCGCGAGGATATCAGCCGCCTGACCGGAACGCGGAGAGCTGTCCGTGCGATGTCCAGCCCGGCTGCAGGCAAACGGCTGGCCTATTCGCCCTGGTTTGCAGGACCGGGTCTGCCGCCGGAAGACCGTGCCACGGTTCAGACGCTTCTCTCGGCTTGCGGCCTTACAGACGAGGTTCCGGAAGAGAGCCAGATGGAAGTCTTCACTGCGCTCACCGGCCCGGTGCCCGGCTTCGCGGCGTTTTTCGCCGATTGCATGGTGCAGTATGCGACCGCAAATAACGTTGATCCGGAGATTGCCGTCAAAGCGGTGAAGCAGCTTTTCCTGGCGTCGGGCCAGATCATGTCCGGCGACGGTGTTGCCCCGTCTGCGCATGTGCAGGCCATGATCGACTATGCCGGTACGACTGCAGCGGGCCTGGTCAAACTGCAGGAGCTGGAGCTGCCGTGCCTGATCGCGGAGGGTCTGGACGCCAGTACCGAACGCGTTCGGACCATCGGGCGTTCAAGCTGAACGGCTTGCTGGCAAGAAGCCCGCTGAGCAGCGCGTTCATCGGGCCGGATGCCGGATCAGGCGCTACCGTATCGTTTCAAGACGGCGGCAGTCTTATCTGCCGCCGCCGCTTCAATTTTTAAGCCGCCAGTTCGCCGGCAAGCGCCTTGCGGATCATCTCACGGGTTTCCGCGATGCCGTAAAGCGCCACGAAGGAGCCGAAGCGCGGGCCTTTTTCCTGGCCGAGCAGCAGCTGATAAAGCGCGGAGAACCAGGCGACCGAGACCCCGGGGCCGCCATCGGGGCCCTTCTTGTTCGGATCCTGATAGCGCTCGATCGCTCGGGCCACATCCAGAACAGCATCCTGAATGGCGGCACCATCCGCATCGGCCGGAAGAGACGCCAGTTTTTCGTCCAGTTGCTGAAGCGCAGTCCGCTCCACCTCGTCCGGCGTCTTGAAGGATTTGGCCGGTTTGACGAAATCGTCGAAATAACGGATCGCGTAGCCGACAAGCGCATCCAGCTCCGGATGGGTTTCCGGCGTCACGCCCGGCGCATAGCGGGAAATGAACGCCCAGAGGACATCCTTGTTTTCTGCGTTGGAAGCGGACACCAGATTGAGCAGCATGGCAAACGGCACCGGCATATCGATCTTCGGAATGTTGCCGGAGTGAATATGCCAGACCGGGTTCTGCAGCTTCTGCTCAACCGGCATCTGATCGTATTTCTGGACGAAGGTGAAATACTCGTCCACCGCCTTC
The DNA here is from genome assembly GCA_050302295.1 of Roseibium sp. Taxonomy (GTDB): domain Bacteria; phylum Pseudomonadota; class Alphaproteobacteria; order Rhizobiales; family Stappiaceae; genus Roseibium. The sequence goes on from JBNLAU010000032.1 coordinate 11,677, forward strand.
GGAATGACGTCGAAATAGAGCTTCTTGGCCGTCTTCGGCTTCTGGTAATTGTAAAGCGCAAGGCTTTCCGGTGCGGCATAGGTCAGCCATTCATCGATGGTCAGCCCGTTGCCCTTCGACTTGGAAATCTTCTCACCCTTGTCATCCAGAAACAGCTCATAGACGTAGTGATCCGGCGCAGTGCCGCCCAGGATATTGCAGATCTTGTCGTAGATCGGCGCGTTGGTCATGTGGTCCTTGCCGAACATCTCGAAGTCGACGTCGAGCGCGGCCCACCGCATGCCAAAATCCGGCTTCCACTGCAGCTTCACCTTGCCGCCGGTCACCGT
>JBNLAU010000033.1:0-8390 GCA_050302295.1 Roseibium sp.
GGTGATGGCCCGGAAATTCGTCGCTCTGCGAGAAGACTGCACGTCCGGCGAAGCCGTCACCCAGATGCGTGAGGAAGCCAGCCGCATCCGCAAGATCTTCACGGTCTATGTCATTGATAGCGAAGGCAAGCTGACAGGCACAGTCGAGGTCGGCAAATTGCTTTTAGCTCCGGCCGACACGCTACTGCGCGACCTGATGAACCGGGATTTCATTGCCGTTTCCGCCGACACCGATCAGGAAGAAGTGCTTCGCCTGGCCAGGAAACGCGACATGCGCACGGTGCCTGTCATCAGCCCGGAAGGTCATTTGATCGGCCGGGTTACCCAGAAACAGCTCACCCGGATTGCCTCCGACGAGGCAAACGAGGACATGCTGCTGATGAGCGGTGTCTCCGGTGAAGCCCGGTCCGACGACACGGTGTTGAGGATCGTCAGAGGCCGTCTTCCGTGGCTGCTGGCGGGTCTCGTCGGCGCCAGCGTTGCGGCAACCGTGGTCGGCTCTTATGAAGACCAGCTGGCAGAAGCCGCCATTCTGGCCGCCTTCATTCCGGTCACCATGTCCATGGCAGGCAATGCGGGGCTGCAGGCATCGGCCGTTGCCGTTCAGGGCATTGCCACGGGCGCTCTGTGGTCGGGCGATATTTTTTACAGGCTTATGAAAGAATTCTTCGCAGCGCTTTTCAACGGCACCATTGCGGGCGTGATCCTGGGCTGCCTCGTGATGGCGGCTTCCTTGTTTGTGCCGCTGGAAGCCCCTGCCCGGCTTGCACTCGCGACATCTCTGTCCCTGCTTTGCGTAACCACGCTGGCGGCCATGGTCGGCGCCACCATTCCCATCTTGCTGGACAAGATCGGCATCGACCCTGCCATGGCCATCGGCGTTTTCATCACCTCGTCAAACGACGTCCTCGGCGTGCTGATCTTCTTCCTGATGGCAACGACGTTTTATCTGGGGTGATCCCCTCACCCGTTTTTCAGGATCAGCACCGACGCATCGAATTCCGTGCGCTTGTAGGCGCGGACCTGCGCGGCTTCGGCGTCTGCACCCCAGCGCTCGATGTTGAAGTCTTCTTCAACATGGGCCGCCCTCCAGACGCTGTCCGAGTCGAGGTGGTCTTCTTTCAGGGCAAGCGCCAGGAGAGCAGAACCCGTCAGGCTGGTGATCGTGTGAAGCGCGGCGAGACGCAGGGGCGTTTCGCCGTCAAGACGCCTGCGGAAGGCTTCCAGCAGCGAGCCGTGCTGGTCCGCGTGAATGATGCCCTCAATCAAGACAAACCGCCCGCCGAGAAGCTCACCGGCCCAGTCCACGACCGGATCCCAAAGGCGCCGTTGGGTCTCCACGAGACTTTCCGGCTCGTCCGCGCGGTAGCAGAGCGCGTCATTGCCGGCAAAGCGGCTCATATCGTCGGCAACCTCGTCAAAGCGGACACTGACCGCGTCCAGAGCCGAGTTGGTAATTCGGGTCAGCGGCATATTCGCCGGATTGATTTCCTTTTCCTGCGCAGCCCATTCAGCGGCCACCGCCGCACCGAGAGCCTCGCTGGGCAAAAGCAGCGTTGCCTTTCCCGGCGTTTTGACGGGCCGGCCATCCAGATGGATCGCATAGCCGCCCTCGGCCTCAACATAAGCAGCCTCCTTGTAGAACCGCTTGGGCAATTCGCGCCTCGACAGTTCGCGGGCGCGTTGCTCCGGATCCTTTGCCGCATCTTCCTGCAATATCTCAACAAAGTCGCGCATCACACTGTTTCCCAGTCAAATTTCAAAACGTCCGCAATCGCGCGGTCCAGTTCGCCGAAGCTGTCTATTATTCTGTCGGCCCCGTCCGCCACAAGGCGTGAATGATCGTGATAACCCCAGGTGACGCCGACCGCGTGCGCTCCCGCTGCCTTGGCCATCGCCATGTCAAAGCCGGTGTCGCCGAGCACAAGTGTGCGCTCGGGCTCGGCACCGGTTTCCGCCATGGCCCTGAGGATCATGTCGGGATGTGGCTTGGAAGGAGAAGTATCGGCCGTCTGGATCGTCACGAAGCGGCCTTCCAGATCGTGGGTTTCCTGCATGTGCCGAACACCGCGCAAGGCCTTGCCGGTCGCGATCCCGAGCAGGATGTCATCCCGAGCGTGAAGACGCTCTATCGCCTCTCTGGCCCCCGGATAAAGCGGATCTATTTCCAGTCCCTCCGCGCGCCGGGCAATTTTGGATTGACGGTAGGCATCGGCCATCGCGCTGACCTTGCCAAGATGTGACTGGCCGACGAGATCCGCAAACGCCTCTTCCAGGGACCGGCCGACAATGGACAGTGCCGTCTTCCGGTCGGGCATCGGCAGCCCAACGGCCTCAAAGCCCACCTGCAAGCCATGCAGGATGGTGTGCTGGCTGTCCATCAACGTGCCGTCGACATCGAAAACGATCAGATACATAAAAAGCCTTTGGGAGTTTCCTGGGAGCGTCCCGCATGTGCCGGTTTTTACACCGCCGGTCAAGGGCTCCATCGCCGGATCGGCAAGACCTCGGCAAAACTGACAATCGGTAAAAACTGCCGAATCTGCGGCATTTCGACCATCTAGTTTTGGATATCGCCAAAATCGGAAAGGCGCCCGAAATTTGCCCCTTTATCTTGGTTAGCGAATTCGCATTCCGGCGCTTCAGGTTTGGTTAACCATGTTTCTAAACGTCCTGGTTACCATGAACCACGATAATCACTGGCGCGGGTGGGCGTAATCGGTTGGGGCAAGTTTGCCACCAAACAATACGGATTTTGGAACGCAGTCACAGGCTGCGCGCTAGAGAGTGGTTTTGTCTTTATGACGCAGAAACAACAGCTGTCCGGCCAAAGAAGAAACTTGGCCCCCCGCAAGAACGACCGGATGTTCTTCGCCGTCCTCGCCGGCGCCACAGCCCTGCTGTCCGGCCTCGCCGTGACAGCCATACTGTTTGGGCCTACCTTGGCACCCTCTCATTTTTCCAGCGCGTTTTCCCCTTCCGACACGCTGAAACTCTCCTACGTGGACACCACCAAATCATTCCCGGCTGAAACAGCGGTGCGGACACCGACTGATCAACCAAGAAAGATTAAAGTGGTTCTGACCGCGACGGCCAATCCCGAGAAGAAGCTCGCAGCACAGACGGCTGTCGACCTGGCGGCAGCAACCGCGGCCGCACAAGCCAGGGAAGCGGCCAAGCTGGCCCTGGTGGAAAAACTCGCCCGGCAGAAACTCACACGCAGTCTCCTCGCCGCCCAAGCTGCCGCCAAGGCCGCGGAACGCACCGCCGAAGCTTCCATCTCGGTGGCCGCGCTGCAGAGCGCAGGAACAAGGGCTGAAGCAGAGGCGGATGTCGTGGCGGATCAGGAGACAACAGTGGTCGCCTCGCTCGAAACCGGCAATGCGATCAAACCGGGCGCCATCATGCCGCCGACCCCGGGCCTGAAACCGGAGCTGCCGAAGCGCAGAAAGCCCGCCGTGGCAAACCGTCCCGTCTCCAATGATGGCAAGGACGCCGCATCCCCGGTCCTCGCCTATGCAAATCCGGGCACTCCCGAAGACGATGAAAACGGCATTTTTGGCGGGATCGGCAAGCTGTTCAACGGCTCAAAAGGCGGGTTGCCCGGTCGAGGCAGCGGCATTGCTGTTTATGACATCAGCGCGGCAACCGTACACATGCCTGACGGCACCAAGCTGGAGGCCCATTCAGGCATCGGCCACCGCATGGACAATCCGAAACACGTCCATGTGAAAAACCTCGGCCCGACACCGCCGAACGTCTACAAGTTGCGCATGCGCGAGCGCCGGTTCCATGGCGTGGAAGCAATCCGGATGCTGCCCTATGACCGCGCCAGCATGAAGGGCCGGGACGGTATGCTGACCCACACCCGCCTGCTGCGCAGCAGCATCGGCTCTCACGGTTGCGTTGCCTTCAAGAACTACAACAAATTCCTGCACGCCTTCAAAGCCGGCAAGATCAAGACCTTGATCGTCGTACCGTCCCTGAACAAGCTTCCGACCTATATGGCGAAACTGGAGCGGAGCCGCGGCGCATAAGCGCAAGCACCTTGCGGCGAGTTACGGGATTGTCTATGCCTCAGGAGCCATTCAATTCCCGTCCCGCCCGGAGCCCTTCTTGACCAAGATCATCCTGCTGCTGTTGTTTCTCGTTGCCGCAATCCAGGTGATCAAACCGCTCGGCTGGCCCGGGCTCAAAAAGCGCTCCGATGCCTGGAAGCTGGTTGCAGGTGTCGTCGGAGTTACGGTCGCGTCGGTGATCTTGAGTGCGCTGTTTCAGGGCCTCTGACCCGGCCTCGCATGAAACCGTGATGGCTTCCAATGTTCAACTGGAAAGCTCTTCATCAGCAATTCGGAAACATTGCATCCGAAAGTTCTGGTGCGCTTGGTATTACCGCCTGATCAAGCTCTCGTCCGGATCATCCGCCTCCGGATCGTAATCCGTCGCATCGAACCCCAGAAGGTTCCACGTCTGTTGCATATGCGGCGGCAGCGGTGCGGAGACGTCGATCGTGCCATTGCCGGACGGGTGCGGAATGACGATCCGCCGGGCAAGAAGATGCAACCGGTTCTGGATACCGCCGGGCAGTTCCCAGTTCTCAATGTTGAAGTACTTGTCGTCGCCAATGATCGGATGGCCGATATGGGCGGCATGAGCCCTGAGCTGGTGCGTGCGGCCGGTCACCGGTTTCATGGTCACCCAGGACAGCTTCTGGGCAGATTGCTCAAACACGGAATAAAGCGAAACGGCGTGCTGCGCCTCGTCATCCCCCTGGCGCACGACCTGCATGCGTTCCTCACCCTCGTTGCGGGCCAGGAACGTGGAAATGCGGCCCTGCTTGGGTTTTGGCACACCGGCCAGCATCGCCCAGTATATCTTCTTGGTGTTGCGGTGACGGAAGGCCTTGGTGAGTTCCTGAGCCGCCTGACGCGTCCGCGCCACAAGAATGATGCCGGATGTTTCCCGGTCGAGCCGGTGCACCAGCCGCGGCTTGTTGCCCTTGCGATCGACAAACGCATCCAGCATACCGTCCAGATGACGCTTCAGGCCCGAACCGCCCTGCACCGCCAGACCGGCCGGCTTGTTCAGAACCATCACCTGGTTGTCTTCGTAAAGCAGCATGTCCTCAATGGCCTTGCGGTCATCGGCGATCAGCTTCGTGGACTTAGGCCGGGCATTTTTCTTGTCATCCGCAGGCAGTTCGACGCCAAGCGGCGGAATGCGGATCGTCTGACCCTTGGCAATCCGCGTGCTGGATTCCGCGCGTTTGCCGTCCAGACGCACCTGCCCCGTGCGCAGGAGCTTCTGCAGGCGGCCGAAACCCAGCCCCGGAAAATGGGTCTTGAACCAACGGTCGAGGCGCATGCCCGCTTCATCGGCGGTCACTTGTTTCTGTTCAATCGCGGACATGTTTTTCTCAAATTGGGCTGCGGGCACTCAGATCCCGCGCGCATTCTTCAACCCGGCATTCGCACAGGGCTGTAATTCGTTCCGGTGCGTATAGGCGGAATCGCTGCCAAAAGGAAGGAAAACCTGAGATCGCAGCTCACACATAGCGTTATTTCGGCCGCCACTCTCGTTCCTGGCCTCATGGGGCGGTTCCTTTTGCCCCGTATCATAGGCTTGGGAAAGTGGCCGCCGAAGTTGCGCTATGGTTTACGGTCCGACCTGCCGCATGATCAACAGACCCGCGAAAACGGCAGCGACCGAAAGAGACACGGACGCCATAATATAAACCAGGGCCAACTGCGTATCGCCGCGCTCCCACATTGCAGACGTATCGAGGGAAAAGGCTGAAAAGGTGGTGAAGCCGCCCAGGATGCCGGTTGCCACAAACAGACGGAGCGATTGCAGTCCGCCGATTTCGTGCTTCGCCAGCCAGCCGATAAAAAGGCCCATGAACAGCGATCCGACGATATTGACCGTGAGCGTTCCCACCGGAAAGCCAGGCCCGAAAACCCGGAGTGTCAGAAGCGATACCAGATGGCGCCCGCCGGCACCCAGACCACCGCCGAGCATGACAAGAAGGAGGTGTTTCAAATCATGTCTCCAAAATCAAATGCACAATATCGTCCCGGCAGAAACCAGGCATGGCACCGGTATTAGTGCACGGACGTACCTAATTCATCCGGAACTGTTGCCCCATGGCTCCTCATTTACCCGATCCCTGCCCTCGCAGAGAAGACAAGTCAATGGAACAATGGACTATCCGCGGATGAATTGTGGCAGGTATTACTCCCCGGGCGCCGCCGGTTTCGCCTTTTCTCCCTGCCCCATCTGTTCGAACACTTTGACCTGCTCGTCATACTTGGGATCGATGGTGCCGCAGAGCCTGTCCCAGAAGGAGAAGAAATTGGCGAAATTGTATTTGAAGCGTGAATGATGCTGGTCATGGAAAGTCACGCAGACCATCGGCGAAGGCATCCGCGACATGGGCGAAGCCCAGAACTCGAAACCGGAGTGCCCGATGGTTCCGTTGAAGTGGTCCCACAGCCTGTGAACAATCAGCACCGGGATCGGGATCGGCAGAAAAATGACCGCCCACAGATAATAGCTCTGCATCACGAAGGCATCGACAAGGTCGTCGGAATAGGTGCTCCACACCGTCGGGGCGACGGAGCGGTGATGTTCGGCATGAAACCGGTAGAGCCATTTGGTGTGCATGAGACGGTGGCCCCAATAGAACCACGCGTCAAAGGCGACAATGGAAATCACGAACATCACGATGGCGGACCACCAGGTCAGATCCAGCGGCGCGACCAGCGTCCAGCCCTTCAGCGACAGGAAGATACCGCCCGCAAGACACCCGGCCGTCACGGTCAGCGAATAGACGCTGGCGCGGATTTCCTTCCACATGCGCTTTTCGCCGCGCCGGTGCTGCTGAATACGCCGTTCCGGATGGCGGTTCTGGATCTGAACCAACACCCATCCGGTGGCGAAATACAAAAACACATTAATCGCGTAGCACGCCGCGTAGATCGGCAGAAATTCAAGCAAAATGGTCAGCGTCTGATCGAGCATATCGTCTGTTTCATCCAGTTTGCCGTTTGGCGGCCGTCACTGAAAGCGCGCAGGGTTACCCGGTGGCCTTCATTTTGACTTTGGTGTCTTCCGTGTCGGGAATTTCACCGGTTTCTTCCATCGCCCGCACCAGATCATCATATTTCGGATGCACCGTGCCGCAGATCCGGTCCCAGAACGAGAAGAAATTACCGTAGTTATAATGGAATTGCGAATGATGCAGATCATGGAACGTCGTGCAAATCAGCGGTGATGGATAACGCGAGGATCTGGACGCGAAATACTCAAAGCCGGAATGGCCGACCATACCGGAGATCTGGTCGAACAAACGCAACGCAAAGACACTGAGCGCAGGAACGGGCAGGACAAACCAGACCAGAAAATAGAAGAAATGTTCGATCAGCGTGTCGACCAGGGTCGAGCTGTCATTGCTCCAGGCTGTCGGCGCAATCGAGCGGTGGTGCGGGACGTGATACTTGTAGAGCGCGGGTATATGCAGCAGCCGGTGCCCCCAGTAGAACCAGGCGTCAAACAGCATGAAACACACCGCGAACATCAGCGGAAAGGACCACCAGGACAGCGCCAACGGCGCGAACAGGGTCCAGCCTTCGCTTTGCGCGAAATACCCCGCAGACATCAGGACCGACGAAGTGGCGAGCGCCTTCATGGAGGCACGAATTTCCTCCGCCTGACGTTTCAGCCCGTCGCGGTGTTTTTGAATGCGGCGTTCAGGGTGCCTGACATTGATCGCCATCAGGGTCAATCCGGTCGCGAAATAGACCGCCACCATGGCCGCGTAGATTGCCAGAAGAACGATGAGGTAGTCCATCAGCAGACTCATTGCGCCTGGTCCTGCTTGCCCGCATAGATCGCTTCAAAACTCTCAACCCGCTCGTCATAAGTCGGGTGGATGGTGCCGCAAAACCGGTCCCAGAATGAAAAATAGTTGGCGTAGTTGTAGACGAAATACTGATGATGCTGGTCATGATAGACCGTGCACAACAGCGGCCAGGGCTTGCGGGCGCTCCGGCTGGCAAAATGCTCGTAGCCGCAATGGCCGACGGCTGCCGAAATCTGGTCAAACAGCCTGTGGGCAAGAAAAACCAACGGCGGCATCGGCACCACCAACAGGACCAGCGCGTAATAGGAATGGGCAAACAGCGTGTCGACGCTGGAGCCGGCATCGTTGGACCAGACCGTCGGCGTGATCGTCATGTGGTGCGGCTTGTGGAATCTGTAGAACAGCTTGGTGTGCAGGATCCGGTGTCCCCAGTAGAACCAGGTATCGTGAAGCGCCAGGGACAGCACGAAGAACACAGGCACGGACCACCAGGAAAGCGCCACCGGCTCAAACAGCGTCCAGCCGCGCA
>JBNLAU010000034.1:0-4946 GCA_050302295.1 Roseibium sp.
AACCCAGAATTGTGCCAACCCGATGACATACGAAAGTATATGAACTATGATTTCAAAAATATATTCGTATTACCAACAAGTTAGGGAGATATTTCTCGCTGCACCGCACACCATTTAGGTTGACGCGCAACTGTCATGCTAGTCCACTAATGACGTAGGGTTCGATTTTGGTTGACGGATCAACTCTTTGCCAATCTGCCATCTGGTTGCGGAACCAGGTTTCCTGACGTTTTGCGTATTGTCGCGTTGCAACAGCCAGCCGGTAGGCTGTCTCTTCAATATCGGCTTCTTGCGACAATAGAGCGCGAATCTCGGTCACTCCGATAGCCCGCATGGCCGGTAGAGAGGGAGCCAAGCCTTTTGCGAGCAACTTCCGCACCTCGTCAATTCCCTCATCCCTCAGCATCAGGCGGGACCGCTGTGCGATGCGCTCATGCAACCAGGGGCGCGGCGGCGCCAGAACAATGGGCAGGTATTGCTCGCTGGACAGGAACGGCGCGCTTTGTCCCTCCCTCTGCCAGACCGCAAGCGGCCTGCCGGTCGCAAGAACAACTTCCAGGGCCCTGGCCAGGCGCTGCGGGTCCGCCAGGCCTGCGGCGGCCTCGGCATCGCCCGCATCTGCAAGCGCCTTTCTGAGACCGTCTACGCCTTCACGCTCTGCCAGCGCCCGCGCCCTTGCGCGGATTGTCTCTGGAATCTCCGGCAGGTCGGCAAAGCCCTCTGTCAGGGCCTTGAAATAAAGCCCGGTTCCACCGACAAGGATCGGTGTCCGGCCGGTTTTCCAGACAGAACGGATCTCTTGTGTTGCCATCCGCAGCCAGGCGCCAGTGGAAAAGGCCTCCGACGCCGGCAGGATGCCGTAGAGCCTGTGCGGTGCCTGCTGTTCCTCCTCAACCGAAGGCCGGGCACTTACAAGGCGCAGGTCTTCATAAAGCTGCATGGAATCGGCGTTAATGATGACGCCGTCCTCGGATTTGGCCAGGTCCAGCGCCAACGCGGACTTGCCGCTTGCCGTTGGCCCCGCTATCAAAATGGCGCGCCGACCAACAGTCCGTTTCCTTTTTCCGTCCAAGGATTCATCCATGTCTTTAGTTGCCACTCTGGTTTCCACCCCGACTGCGCCCGCCGTAGATGCGGACCTTATCAGCCAGGTGGAGGATACCCTTGGGGTAACCGGAACATCGACAGTACTCAATCCCGGTGTCGCAGCCGATATCCGGTTTGAGGACGTGAATGCAAGCGCCGCGGAAGCACTCCTGCGCCAAGTTGTCGGCAAAGCGCCGGTGGATGTCTTTGTGCAGCCTTCGGAGGGGCGCCGCAAGAAGCTGCTCATTGCGGATATGGATTCCACCATGATCCGCCAGGAATGTATTGACGAACTGGCCGCCGAACTGGGCCTGAAGGACCGGATCTCCGAAATCACGGAGCGGGCCATGCGCGGCGAAATCGAATTCGAACCCGCCCTGCGGGAACGGGTCGGCCTGCTTGAAGGGCTTCCGGTCTCTGCCATCGACACCGTTCTCAGCAACCGGATCCAGCTTATGCCGGGTGGAAGGACCCTTGTGCAGACTATGAAGGCAAGCGGCGCCTATTGCGCGCTCGTCTCCGGCGGCTTCACCCATTTCACCCAGGCCGTCTCGGCCATGATCGGCTTCGATGAAAACCAGGCCAACACGCTTCTGGAAAAAAACGGCAAACTGACCGGACGAGTCAGTGACCCCATCCTGGGCCGCGACGCCAAACGGGCACGGCTGGAATATCTGGTGGCGGAGAAAGGACTCGCCTTTGAAGAAACGCTTGCCGTGGGCGACGGCGCCAATGATCTGGCGATGATCGAGCGCTCCGGCGCCGGCGTTGCCTACCGCGCCAAGCCTGCGGTCGCGGAGGCTGCGGATTTCCGCATCGACTTCGGCGACCTCACCGCGCTTCTCTACCTGCAAGGCTATGCGGAAAGCGACTTTGTGCTGAGCTGACCGGCATTCCAAATGGACCTCTCCACACTCAGAGCATGACCACCGGATCAAACCGGCCGCTGGAGAGGTCAACAAAAAAGGGCGCCCCGCGGCGCCCTTTTCCGGCATTCAAATATGCTTTTGCGTTATTCGTCCTCGATCCGGACGGGAACAAAGCGAACGTCGCCTGAAGGATTGGCAAGAAGCAGAAGCGCGGAGCGGCGGCCGCCATCTTTCAGCTTCTTGATTTCAGCCTCGACGTCTGCCGGCGTTTCGACCGTCTCCTGCGCAACTTCCTTGATGACATCACCAGCCACGACCCGTTTTTCCTCGGCAGAGCTGCCCGGGATCACTTCGGTGACAACCACACCGGTTACATCCTCCTCGATGGAGAACTGCCCGCGCAGTGCATCGTCGAGTTCAGCCAGCATCATACCCAGGACTTCACTCTTCTCCGCCGGTTTGTCCTGCGGCTCGTCTTCCGCCTTGGCACTGGCCTCGATGGGCTCGTTTTCTTCCAGCCGCTCGAGCGTCACGCTGATCTGGACTTCCTCGCCCTTGCGCAGAACGGTCACTTCCACTTCCTTGCCGATAGCCGTTTCGGCGACCATGCGTGGCAGCTCGCGCATCGACTCGACTTCCTCGCCATCGAACTTGACGATGACATCGCCCGGTTCGATTTTCGCCTTGGACGCAGGGCCCTCGTCTGTAACTCCGGCCACCAGTGCGCCCATGGCTTCATCCATGCCCAGGCTCTCGGCAATTTCGTCCGTGACTTCCTGAATGCGCACGCCCAGCCAGCCGCGGCGGGTTTCACCGAATTCGCGCAGCTGGTCGATCACCCGCATGGCGGTTTTGGCGGGAATGGCAAAGCCGATGCCGATGGAACCACCGGACGGCGAAATGATCGCCGTGTTGATGCCGACCACATTGCCCTGCATGTCAAACAGCGGCCCGCCCGAGTTGCCCCGGTTGATGGATGCGTCCGTCTGGATGAAGTTGTCGTAGGGACCGGCATTGATGTCACGGTTCCGGGCCGAGACGATGCCGACGGTCACCGTGCCGCCAAGGCCGAACGGGTTGCCGATAGCCATCACCCAGTCGCCGACGCGGATGGCATCGGAATCGCCAAAGTTAACGTCTTTCAGCGGTGTTTCCGGCTTGACCTTCAATACAGCAAGGTCGGTTTTTTCGTCGGTGCCGAGGACTTCCGCCTCCAGCTTGGTGCCGTCATTGAAATTGGCGGTGACTTCGTCTGCACCTTCAACCACGTGATTGTTGGTGATGATGATGCCTTCTTTGCCGTCGATGACAAAGCCGGAACCAAGTGACTGCACCCGGCGGGGCTGGTCATTGTCCCGGTTCTGCCGGTTGAAGAATTCCTCGAAGAACTCCTGGAACGGAGAACCTTCCGGAACCTGCGGCATAGGCACGGACCGGTGACCCTGCACGGTCTGGGCCGTGGAAATATTCACCACGGCATCTGCAAGGTTTTCCGCCAGGTCGGCGACCGAGACCGGTCCCTGCGCTCTGGCGGACTGAACGGGTTGAAACGCAACCATCCCACCGAAAACAATGCCCGCCGCTGCGAAAGCGATCCGGGAAATGCGTCGGCGAATAATTTCTGGAGCCATTGGGCTTTCTCCTCATCCCAGCCGATTGGACTGTCACCCGGCGCTTGATGCGAGAGGCGTACAGCCGATGGGTTCAATCAGGTCTGTTGTCTAGAACTGAATATAGAACGGGCGAGGGCGTTTTGCGCCTCCCGCCCGAAAACTTTTCGCTATCCGCGTATGATCCACACAAGAAATAGGCCAATTGCAGCTATAATCAGGCCAGTTGTGCGTAAAGTCTGGTCCGACGACTCAAGTGCGCTTCGCATAATCGTCTTCATTCCACCCGGCACAAGCGCGTAAAGCACCCCTTCCAGCACCAGCACCAGACCGAGCGCGGTCATGAGGTCGTTCATTGCGCGGCAAGCGAAGGCGCACTGGTGGAAACACCCGATCCGCCATTGTCGTTGTCGCCGGCCGGTGCGTTCACGCCCGTCGGATCCTTGAAGAACCGGAAGAAGCTGGAATCCGGCGACAGGACAAGACTCGTGTCCCCTGTGCGCAATCCGGCCTCATAGGCCTGCATGGACCGATAGAAGGCAAAGAACTCCGGATCGGCGCCAAAGGCTTCGGCAAAGATCTTGTTCCGCTCCGCATCACCGTCACCACGAATGATCTCCGAGTCCCGCTTGGCCTCGGCAACCAGAACCGTGGCGTCACGGTCCGCACGGGACCGTATCCGCCGGGCGACTTCTTCACCCTGCGCACGGATTTCGGTTGCTTCGCGCTGACGTTCCGTCTGCATCCTTGCGTAAATGGCCTGGGAGTTGGCATCCGGCAGGTCCGCGCGGCGGATTTTCACGTCAATCACTTCGATGCCGAGTTCCTCTGCATTGGCGCTGACATCCCGGCGAATCGCCTCCATGACGCCGGACCGGTCGTCACGAACGAGGGCCACGAAGCTCGTACGGCCCAACTGCGACCGCAGCGTGGACTGCAGAAGGGTCGATAGGCGCCGGTTGGCGGTCAGAACGTTCTGAACACGCTGATAGAACAGCACCGGGTTGGAGATCCTGTAGCGTGCAAAGGCATCCACAACGAGCCGCTTCTTGTCCGAGGAGATCGGCTCCAGCGGCGGCATGTTGAGGTTCAGGACACGCTTGTCCATGTAAACGACATTCTGAACAAACGGGATCTTGAAGTAGAACCCGGGCTCGGTCTTCGGCTCTTCGATGATCTTGCCGAACTGCAGAACCAGGGCCTGCTGTGTCGGATTGACGATAAAGACCGACAGGTAACCGACGATTGCGACGATCACGAGGGCGATGGCTAGAATACCGCTGCGCATGATCAGTTCCCTCCTGTGCGTGCGGCCGGGGCAGAGTTCCGTCCGTTCAGGTCGTTAAGCGGCAGGAACGGCAGCACGCCGGAGCCGGATGAC
>JBNLAU010000035.1:0-7259 GCA_050302295.1 Roseibium sp.
CCAGAAACGTACCGTCTCGTGACAGACGTCGATCCCCCGTTCGAACAGCAGTGCCTCGACATTCCGCAAGCTCAGCGGAAAGCGGACATACATCACCACCACCAGGCGGATGACTTCTGGCGATGAGTGAAAGTAGCGGAACGTATTCTTCGGCTTGTTTATCCGATCCAGCTAGCAGCCTACACGATCAGCTACCATCGCTTTGACAATGCCGAACAAGCAAAGGGCCCAGTTCCTACCGGGCTGATACAAGGCTTTGAAATGCAGAAACTGGGCCGTGTGTGGACTGTCTGCTTTTTGGGCGAACAGCATGGAGTTAGCAGACAGTCAAACCTTCAGCTCAGGCCGTCTCGCGGATGACGAGCTTCGGAGGCAAGATTAAACTTTCTGTCTCCTCCCCGCCCATTCGCCGCAAAAGTAGGTCCACCATCCCTCTGGCGCCACCAGCAATGTCTTGATGGATCGTGGTCAGCGCTGGACTCGTCTGGCAGGCAACCGGAAGATCATCGAATCCGACAAGCCTGAGTGTAGAGGGGATGGCAACTTTTCGCCTTTGTAATTCCCGCATCAATGCGATGGCGATTGTATCGGTTGCCGCGAATACGCCGTCCGATGTTGCCAAGATCTCGTCGACGTATGCCTCGATTTCTCTAGCTGTCTGGTCTGGAGACAAATGGGTCGTGAAACTACGGATCGGAACCGACAGCTTGCCTGCAGCATCCGATGCACCCGCAAAGCGGGCGGCAAACTCGATGGCTCCGACATCGCCCAGGAAGGCCAAGCTCTTTGCACCACTGGCGATCAGCCGCTCGGCAGCGAGCCTTCCGCCGAGCCGATTGTCAGTGCCGACGACGCAGTGCCGCTGACCTTCCTGATGGTTCCCCCACACCACCATTGGCAGGTAGCCGTCGGCAACATCTTCAATCCGTTCGAACTGGTCCGACTGGCCGATCACGATCAACCCGTCGATCATGCCAGAGCCGATGAACTGGTCCAGCCAATCCTCGTTCCGGTCGGGTATGACCCGTCGCAGCATGAGGTCGTAGCCCTTCTCGGTCAGTTCGTCTGCGAGATGGCCGAGCAACGTCATGAAGAAGGTATCGGAAATCTGCTGACGCTGGTCATGGCCCAGCGGGATCGCCACGCCAATGACGCCTGTTTTTTGCCGACGTAGTCTGCTCGCCATCTGATTGAGCTGGAAACCATGCTCGCGGGCAATCGCCTGGATACGCTCCTTGGTCTTGTCATTGACCAGGCTCTTACCGGCCAGTGCGCGCGAAACGGTACCGGGGGAAACTCCGGCGATCTTTGCGAGATCAGTAATGGTTCGGACAGGTCTATCAGACATGGAGGCTTGCCAGTTAGTATGCGTTATCAGGCTGGCGCAACGGCTTTGTGAACAGGATGGCCGGCGTCCACCCGCATTGTCGCCACCGCACCGACCAGCATGAGCGCACCGCCGAGCATCAAAACATTGCGAGGATCACCGCCGAGGACCGGGTTATAGATCAAAGGCATTGTCAACGTCTGGATCAACATCGGGATCACGATGAACATGTTGAAGATACCCATATAGATCCCGTTGCGCTCTGGCGGGATTGAATCCGCCAGCATGACATAAGTGTTGCCCATCATTCCGGCCCAGCCGATTCCGATGCCCAGCATCAAAACGAATAGCGAAGCAGGTGTTTCGATGCCGGGTATGAGCAGCATGGCGATACCTGATGCTGAAAGGCAGATCGCATGAACGAGGCGCGCACCTAGCCTTGCAACGATTGGAATGAGTACCAGCGCTCCAACAAAGGCGATGAAATTGTAAAGCGCACCAGCCTGCTGAGTGGTGAGCGTGGCGTCACGGAATGCGGCGCTCGAGGCGTCACTGGTGCCATAGATTGAGCGACCAACCGCGAAAGTAATATACTGCCAATAGGCGAACATCGCGTACCACTGACACAACATCGCAGCCGCTAGTTGTTGCATTGGCTTTGGCATCTCGCGGATTGCACTGCCGATTTCGCCAAAAGTCGATGAAGCGGTCAGAGGCTTCGCATCGAGATCTGCCTTTTCTTCCTCGCTCAAGGGTAGTTCGGGGACTCGCCAGACTGACCACACGATCGTGCTGATCGACAGTATCGCGCCAATAATGAAGGCGATCCGGACGATTACAGGAATGCCGTTATCGTCCAGCACATCCTTGGCCACGAACGCGGTCAACAAGGTTGGCGCGAGATAGGACAGTGTCTGGGCGAGACCAGTAAACGCACTTTGCGTGAGGAAGCCGACCGAGCGCTGCTCGGGTGCCAACCTGTCAGCTACATAGGCTCGATAGGGCTCCATTGTGATGTTGTTACCGGCATCGAGAATCCAAAGTAGCGATGCGGCCATCCAAAGACCGGCAGAATAGGGCATCAGGAACAGGCTGATCGAGCAAATCACCGCACCGATCAGGAAGTAGGGCGTGCGGCGCCCCATCCGCGAATTCGTGCGGTCGCTCATGGCCCCGATAATCGGCTGGACGATCAACCCGGTCATCGGACCTGCCAACCACAGCAGGGGCATTGTCGCTTCGTCTGCGCCAAGGAAGCCATAAATTGGCCCCATGTTTGCCTGTTGCAGCCCGAAGCTGAATTGCAGGCCGAAGAATCCGATATTCATTTCGATGATTCGCAAAAGCGAAAGCCGTGGCTTTGTGGCGGTTTGCATTCACAGGGTCCTCTAGTTGGCGATTGTATTTATTGTCGCCTTGACGCTCTCGTGACACAAAAAATCGCTTTTTGCAAACGTTTGCAATTTTATTGTTGCAAACGTTTGTATTGACCGTATGCCTATATGGCGAATCGCGTGGTAGACGCGGTGGAGAGGGAGAATTCAAAATGAAGTTTCGTCACGCCCTGGCCTTCGGTGTCGCACTGAGCGCCTTTTCGACTCAAGCTCTTGCTCAAGAAGATTCAGCTTCGAATTCGGATGAAGTCGCCGCTGAAGATGATGCGCTCGGCTTTAACCAGATAATCGTAACGGCGTCTCCTCGCCCGGCAAACAAGCTGCAATCCTCGATTTCAGTCAGCGCACTGGGCGCTGAAGCAATTTCAGATGCTGCGCCGCGTACGACCGCAGAAATCTTTCGCCAGATCCCGGGTGTCCGCTCGGAATCAACCGGCGGTGACGGCAACGCCAATATCGCAGTCCGCGGCCTGCCCGTAGCTTCGGGCGGTGCGAAGTTCCTCCAGCTGCAAGAAGACGGCCTGCCAGTCCTGCAGTTTGGCGACATCGCATTCGGCAACGCAGATATCTTCCTGCGCGCTGACCAGACCGTCAGCTCGATCCAGGCGGTTCGCGGTGGTTCAGCCTCAACGCTCGCTTCAAACTCGCCCGGCGGCGTGATCAACTTCATTTCGAAGGATGGCAGCCAGGAAGGCGGGACCATCATGGCAACAGTTGGTGTCGATTTTGAGGAATACCGGCTCGACTTCAACTACGGCGCCCATGTTGGTGAAAACACACGCTTCAACATCGGTGGCTTCTGGCGCGAAGGCGAAGGTCCGCGCCACGCTGGCTACAACGGTAACAGCGGCTACCAGATCAAGGCAAACGTAACTCAGGAATTCGATAGCGGTTATGTTCGCATCTACGCCAAGCACCTGAATGACCGCGCAATTGGCTATCTGCCGATGCCGATGCTGGTGACCGGGTCGAATTCAGATCCACGCTTCCAGTCATTCACGAATTTCGACATCCTTGATGACACGCCTCACAGCTCGCTGTTCACCAATGTGTTTGGCCTTGATGGCAACAACAATGGTCGCACCACTGACATCAAGGATGGCATGCGCCCTCTGGTCACCTCATTGGGCCTCGAAGCAGTATTCGAAGTAGCAGACGGTCTTACACTCGAAGAACGTTTCCGCTGGTCTGACGTTTCGGGTCGCTTCGTTTCGCCCTTCCCGTCAGAGGTTGGCTCAGCAGCCGGAATCGGCAACTCCGTCGGCGAACTGCTTACCGGCGTCGCAGGTGCATATGACCTCGTTTATGCGAATGGCCCCAATGCTGGCCAGGCATTCAATAACGCCAATGGCTTGCTGATGCGCACGCACCTGTTCAACACCGAGATCAACGATTTCGGCGGCTTCACCAACGACATCAAGCTGTCGAAGGAGCTGGGCAATGCCACGGTTACGGCAGGCTTCTACAAGGCACGTCAAAACATCGACATGGACTGGGTGTGGGACAGCTTCCTGCTCGAGGTGAATGGCAACAATGCCGCTTTGGTCGATGTTGTCGATCCGGGCACGGGTGCAACCCTGACGCGCAACGGCCTTTATGCATACGGCGTGCCCTTCTGGGGCAATTGCTGCCAGCGCAGCTACGATGCTACTTACGATATCGATGCGCCGTATCTGGCTATCGGCTTCGAAGCAGATGCGCTGACCGTCGACGCGAGCATTCGTTACGACAATGTCTCGGCACGCGGCAGCTATGCGGGAACGCTGCAAGCGGCGAACTTCGATGTCGACGGGGATGGCACGATCCAGGCCGTGGAGCAGAGCGTTTCGCTGATCGACAATGGCAATCCAAGCCCGGTCGATTACGATGTCAGCTACTGGTCATGGTCGATTGGCGCCAACTATCAGTTCACCGATGATGCGGCAGTGTTCGCGCGGGCCAGCCGCGGCGGGCGCGCCAATGCCGACCGCCTGCTGTTCGGTGTGGTCCAGGCGGATGGCTCTGTCCGCAAGGCCGATGCGATCGACTATGTCAATCAATACGAACTAGGCCTGAAGTATCGCAGCGGTGGGTTCGGCCTGTTCGTCACTGGTTTCTATGCCGAGACGCAAGAACAAAACTTCGAAGCGACCACGCAGCAGTTCTTTGATCGCACCTACGAGGCGAAGGGTATCGAACTCGAGGCAGCATACCGCCGCGGAATCTTCGATCTTCGCGCCGGTGCAACCTGGACTGATGCCGAAATCGCAGAAGACAACATCTCACCTGCCAACGAAGGCAATACGCCACGGCGCCAGGCTGACCTCGTGTATCAAATCACGCCAGCGCTGGACTTTGATGTGGCACGGGTTGGTCTCAACCTCGTTGGCACAACCAAAGCCTACGCTCAGGACAGCAACGAGTTGATCTTCCCGGCTTACACGCAGGTCAATGCCTTCGTGAATTTCCACCCGGTCGACAATATCGAACTCTCGCTCAATGCGAACAATTTGTTCAATGCAAAGGGTATCACCGAGTCCGAGGAAGGTTCGATCGTATCCGGGGTCGACAATTACATCCGCGCTCGCGCGATTAATGGTCGCACCATTTCGGCTTCATTACGCTTCGACTTCTGAAAGTAGGAGGCTGGGTCGTGTCGGGATCCTTACCCTGACACGACCTGGCTTTCGAAGGCACATGGATGCAGCTGCACCAGGTTGCATCATGAATTGGATAATTTACGACCCTGCCTTGTCAACGCACTCCCAAACGACCACGGCATCGTCGATTGGGTCTGTACTGGACAAAGGCATAGCTAGGTGGCGGATCTGGCAGGGTTTGGGAACCGGATACGGCAAGAAGCATGAACTCGATCGCGCAAGATATGGACCAGCCCACCTGCCAAGGCAGTCACTGGCAGGCTAGCGCCCTTGATGAGCTTCGACTTGGACATTTCAACCAAGCGCCAGAAATTGTGGCTGCCGATGCGGAACCATTGTCCATTGACCTGGACGTTTGGGACGCATGGCCTCTTGCCGATGCTAAGGGCGCCCCGGTCAAATGGCGCGGCGGTGAATTGTGGTTTGCACTGACGGTTGCCCGATCTGACGATCCCGAACAGCGGCACCATCTTGCGCGTATTCATCACTTCCACCGTACTGGAAGTTCTTTTCGCCATCTTGGCGAGACGCTACCGGATGGGCTCGCGCCTGGTGCCCGCCAATGGTCGGGTTCGGCGCGTTATGAGAATGGGTCAGTGACGCTTTTCTTCACTGCGACCGGGCATGATGGGGACACTGAACTAACCTATCACCAGCGTATCTTCTCGACCCAGACCTCCATGGAAGCGGATGGTGATTTTGGCGTATGGTCAAAGCCGATCGAGATCATCGCTGCCGACGGGCGCATTTATAGGCCAGCCAACGAGAACAAGGGTGAGCCTGGCAGGATCAAGGCATTTCGAGATCCATCGCATTTTCGCGACAGTGGTGGGCAGGATTACGTCCTGTTCACGGGCTCCTCCGCCTCAAAGCCCAGCGCGCATGACGGGGTGATTGGTCTCGCAGCTGCCGACCATGAGTCGCATTATCGACTCCTTCCGCCTCTGATTGAAGCGACTGGCGTCAACAATGAATTGGAACGCCCGCATATCGTTGAGCACAATGGGCGTTTGTATCTGTTCTGGTCAACGCAACGCGGTGTTTTTGCGCCCGGCATAGAGGCTCCGACTGGGCTTTATGGCGCGACCGCCACAAGCTTGGCAGGACCGTGGACCTTCCTGAATGGGCATGGCCTCGTCATCGGAAACCCGGTTGATCGACCAACCCAGGCCTATAGCTGGTGGGTCCTGCCTGATTTGAGCGTCGCGAGTTTCGTAGATTATTGGGGACCGGAAGATTCCGGGCGACCCGAGCAGGAAACGCGGCGTGCGCGCTTCGGCGGCACATTCGCCCCGTTTCTCAAAATTGGCCTTGATGGCGATCGTGCTTGGCTTATCGATCAAGCATGAGCGGCGGCAGAAGATTTGGCGGGATAGAGGCTGGCGGGACCAAGTTCGTCCTTGCAGTCGGGGAATCTCCTTTGGAGATCCATGCGCGACACGTCATTCCGACGACAACGCCGCAAGAGACTCTGTCACAGGCCGCCGAGTGGTTTGAAGGGCACGGCAGGATCGATGCGTTGGGCATTGCCAGCTTTGGGCCAGTCAATCTTGATCCGGAATCGCTGACCTGGGGCCACATCACCAATACGCCCAAGCCCGGCTGGGCCGATTGCAACATTGCCGGCTATTTCAGTGAGCGTCTAGGGGTACCCATCGGGTTCGACACGGATGTCAATGGTGCAGCCTTGGCCGAAGCCAGATTTGGTGCTGGCCAAGGGCTGACCTCGCTTGCCTATGTTACAGTTGGGACCGGGATAGGTGGTGGCCTTGTAACTGAAGGCAGGCCTGTGCACGGAGCTGCCCATCCGGAGATAGGTCATATTTTTCCTCGACGGGTCGATCCCTCGGACAACTTCAAAGGTATTTGTCCGCATCACGGCGATTGCCTGGAAGGATT
>JBNLAU010000036.1:0-5023 GCA_050302295.1 Roseibium sp.
GCTGCCAGCTGGTCGGCGGCCAACGCCTTCGGTCTAAAAGACCGGGGCGTGATTGCGCCGGGTAAGAGAGCGGACATCGCGCTGCTGAGTGATTTCGAAGACTGCCGGGTCGCACAGGTAATTTGCCGCGGTGTTGTGGCCGATGACGCTGCTTTTGCGAAGCGAACCATTGTTGACCCGGTCGGCCTCGACAGCGTCAAGGTTGGGTCCGTCGCAGCGGAGAAATTCGACATTCCCGCGCGCAACAGCGAAGCCGATGTGATCGGCGTGGTGCCGGGCAGGATCATCACCGAGCATCTGAAGCGCACGCTTCCGGTGACCGGCGGCAAGACCCTTGCCGATCTCGATCAGGACGTTTTGAAGGTCGCCGTTGTCGAACGCCACAAAGGCACCGGCAATATCGGCCTCGGCTTCGTCAACGGTTTCGGCATGAAAAGCGGCGCGATTGCCTCTTCCGTCGGTCACGACAGCCACAATATCTGCGTCGTTGGTGCGGATGA
The DNA here is from genome assembly GCA_050302295.1 of Roseibium sp. GTDB lineage: Bacteria > Pseudomonadota > Alphaproteobacteria > Rhizobiales > Stappiaceae > Roseibium. Next base: position 501 of record JBNLAU010000036.1, read on the forward strand.
AGCGGCCATGGCCCATGCGGTCAACCGGGTGATTGCCATGAAGGGTGGTTTCGCCGTGGCTGACGGCGATGGCGTCAAGGCGGAACTGGCACTACCGCTTGCGGGCCTGATGAGCCTGGAGCCGTTCGAAACCGTGAAGGAAGATCTTGAGGAGCTGCGTGCTGCCGCCAAGGACCTCGGCTGCACGTTGGCCGAACCGTTCCTGCAGGTCGCCTTCCTGCCTCTGCCGGTCATCCCGCACTTGAAGATCACCGATTTCGGTGTGTTTGACGTGAACAGGTTCGAGCTGATCGATCAGGGGTCTTGAGGTTCAGTAGCGATGCATCTTCTGTCTGAAGCGTTTCCACTTTTTTGCTGAGCGAATACCGAGCAGCAGGATTATCAAACCGGCTATTGCAGCTCCGATGATGACCTTGCCGTCGAAGGAGAGACTGGAGAGGTAGTCTGCCGGGTACGCAATTTTCGGATTGGCGGGCAGGTAGGTAACGGGAAAAGATTTTACCGCGAGAATTTCATCGGCTTCCAAATGCGGCAGGAAGACAAGGAAATGCGGAATTCCCTCTACGGTGTAGCTTATCTTGAGTTGGTCGCCCGCAATCCAATCGCTGATATTCTTGAACGTGTTTTTCGGGCTTTCCTGGGCGCGCGCGCGAAGCGCCGCATGTTCTTCAGGAGCAGGAATCAATTCAACCACTGTGCCCTGCGCAGTGCTGCCGAAAGCTCTCAAGAGCCAGTATTTCAAGCCGCTATCGTAATGAAAGTAGATGATGACAGTCACAAAAAAGGCTGCAAAAAAAAGGATCGCCAGGTTGAGTGCGTGACCGTCTTCGGCAGCTTCTCTAGGATTATACACTTTGATTTGACCTTAAAAATACGCTTGAACCTCGCCTCTTAAAAATTGAAAAGTGGCAGAATGCAATTGGCAATCTGCATCATCGCGTCCTGGCTTCATGTCTGAGTTAAAAACACATGATTCTGACCCTTGCCGTTTCTGGCTACCGTTCCTTACGCAACCTTGTTCTGCCGCTCGACCGGATCACTCTGGTGACCGGGGCCAACGGCAGCGGCAAGTCGAGCCTCTATCGCTCGATCCGCCTGCTTGCCGAAGTCGCGCAGGGCCAGGCGATTGCCTCTCTGGCGGCGGAAGGCGGATTGAACTCCACGCTTTGGGCCGGACCGGAAGCCATTTCCCGTGCCATGAAACGCGGCGAGGTGCCGGTTCAGGGAACTGTGCGCAAGGATCTGGTCAGTCTCAAGCTCGGCTTTGCGGACGAGGACTATGGCTACGCCATCGACCTGGGCCTGCCGGCGGATGCCGGGCGGTCCCTGTTTTCGATGGATCCTGAGATCAAGGCCGAAGCGCTCTGGGCCGGGGAGGCGCTGTCCCGCTCCAATGAGATCGCCGGCCGCAATGGTCCGACAGTGCGGGTTCTGAACGGCCAGGGGCAGCGGGTGCCTGTCTTTCAGAACCTTGCCCGGTTCGACAGTATGATGACCCATGCGGCCGACCCGAAGGACGGTTTGGAGCTGCTGGTGATGCGTGAACGCATGCGTGCCTGGCGTTTCTACGATCACCTGCGCACGGACCGTGATGCGCCGGCACGGTTTCCCAGGATCGGCACGCGAACCCCTGTGCTCGGCGCCGATGGCGGCGATCTGGCTGCCGCCCTCCAGACCATCCTGGAAATCGGCGATGAAAGAGAGGTCGCCGAGGCTATCGACGACGCCTTTCCCGGGGCCGATATCGAAATCTCGGTCAATGACGGATATTTCGAACTGCGGATGCGGCAAAAGGGGCTTCTCAGACCTTTGAAGGCGAGCGAATTGTCAGACGGAACCTTGCGCTATCTCCTGCTGACGGCGGCGCTGCTGTCACCACGTCCGGCCCCTCTGATCGTCCTCAACGAACCGGAAACCAGCTTGCATCCGGCGTTGCTGGAACCGCTCGGGCGTCTTGTGAGCAGGGCGGCGGAGAAAACACAGGTGATCGTTGTCTCTCATGCCGCCGAACTGGTCGAGGTTCTGGCTGCTCAAAGGGGCTGCGTGCGCTACGAACTGCGCAAGGAGCTGGGGGAGACGGTTGTGGATGGGGTTGATACACCTAAGTGGGGATGGCCCAAAAGATAATTGCCGGTCTATTGCAGCTCATTGTAAGTTTTTGAATTCATTTTGCTATTGCTATTCCTTTTCGCCGCCTTACCTAATTTGTATGTCTCGCGCCTGCAAAAAAATGAAGAGGTGCCGTAACGTTGCGAGTTGACGTGAACGGAAGGTTGCGTCATGTCAGGAGAGACCCAAGGAGGCAGCGCCTTGCTGACGGATGGAGCCGGTAGGGGGAAGAGTTCTTGACGGAAGGTTTTCTGCCTTCCGGAGGATTCCTGGAATACGGCCCACCCGCGCAGCGATGCGAAAAGACGCGTTGGAGAACGTTATGACGACTGCGGAGGAGTGGAACGAGGCGTTTACGCCGCGTCCCGTACACGAGTATCTCGAGACCAGTGTTGCACAATTCGGATCGCGGCTCGCTGCCGATTTCATGGGTAAGAACTGGACCTATGCCGAGCTCGGCGCGCTGGTGGACCGGACCGCTGCAGGCCTTCAGGCCATGGGGGTCGGGCCGGGTGTCCATGTCGGTCTTTGTCTGCCCAATACGCCTTTTTATACAATCTTTTATTTCGCAGTTTTGAAGATCGGCGCGACGGTCGCCAACTTCAATCCGCTTTATGTGGAACGGGAAATCTCCTTCCAGGCCCGCGATGCGGATGTGCGCATCATGGTGACGATGGATCTGAAGGTGATCTACGACAAGGTCGAGGATGTCCGGAAGGAAAAGACGCTCGACAAGATCATTGTCTGCCCGATGAGCTTTTGCCTGCCGACAGTCAAGAAAGTGCTGTTTGGCCTTTTCAAGCGCAAGGAACTGGCGGATATCCCCGAGGATGATGCGCATATCCGCTTTGAAGATCTTCAGACCAAGGGGCCCAGGCCCAAACCGGTGAAGATCGATCCGGCCAACGACATTGCGGTGCTGCAGTACACCGGTGGCACGACAGGTGTTCCCAAGGGAGCCATGCTCACCCACAAGAACCTGTCGGCCAATATCGAACAGATGCGCTGCGTCTTTGAAAAGGCGAGGGCGGGTGAAGAGAAGATGCTGTGCGTTCTGCCCTTCTTTCATGTCTTTGCCATGACGGTTGCGCAAAATCTGGCGATCATCCTGGGGGCGGAAATGGTGCTGCAGCCGCGCTTTGAGTTGAAGGCGCTGCTGGATGTCATCAAGCGCAAGAAGGTGACGCTGTTTCCGGGTGTGCCGACCATCTACACCGCGATCAACCATTCGCCCCTGACCAAGAATTACGATCTGACCAGCATCAAAGTCTGCCTGTCCGGCGGTGCGCCGCTGCCGGTAGAGGTCAAGGACAGCTTTGAAAAACTCACCGGCTGCGCGCTGGTGGAGGGTTACGGCCTGACCGAATCTTCGCCCGTTGCAGCGGTCAATCCGCTGGACGGGGGCAACCGGACGGGCAGCATCGGCCGCCTTGTGCCGGGAACCAGCGCACGGTTCGTCAGCATCGAGGACCGTGAAACCGACGTTGCGCCGGGCGAAAAAGGCGAATTGCTGCTGCGCGGTCCACAGGTGATGAAGGGTTACTGGAAACGGGACGACGCGACCGCCGAAGCGATCACCGCCGAAGGCTATCTGCATACCGGCGACGTCGGCTACCAGGACGAAGACGGCTTCATTTATCTGGTCGATCGCATCAAGGACCTGATCCTGTGCTCCGGCTACAATGTCTATCCGAGGGTGATCGAGGAGGCGATCTATCTGCACGAAGCGGTCGACGAGACCATTGTCATCGCCATCCCGGATGAATACCGCGGCCAGTCTCCCAAGGCTTTCATCAAGCTGAAGGAAGGCCAGTCCATGACTGCCTCCGATATGAAGGCTTTCCTGAAAGACCATCTGTCCGCCATCGAATTGCCGCGGGAAATCGAGTTCCGGGACGAACTGCCGAAAACCATGGTCGGCAAGCTGTCGAAGAAGGAACTGGTTGAGGAAGAAGCCCAGAAACGGGCACAGGCCCAAGTCAGGAGCGCCTGATCCATTGGAGTATCGCGCCGGCAGCCGCGCTCCATCGGGGCGCGTGCCGAGGTTCTCGACAAGCCGCCTTACGGCGCTTGGATACGCGGCAATCTCAGTTCGAATACCCGCGTCCTTCGGCGGCGCGGGCCAATTCCCGGCCGCGGCGGGCTTCGCGGCGGACCGTATAAATCGATGCGGCGATGACGATGGCGGCGCCGGCGAGTGTCTCGATCCGTGGCCACTGGCTGAAAAGCAGCGCGCCAAAGATCGTCGCATAAAGCAGCCTTGTGTAATCGAGCGAGGCGATTGCCGTCGCTTCACCTGCCCTGAAGGCGCGGATATTGGCCATCTGCGCCGCCCAGGAAATGATGCCGACCACGATCAGCAGGCCCCATTGTCCCGCTGACGGCGCTTGCCATGTGACAATCGCAGGTATGAT